>NZ_JBEXJN010000044.1:0-81370 GCF_040609115.1 Lentzea sp. NPDC004782 | reverse complement strand
CTAACTTACTCAAAGGAATACCCCGACGAGGGGTATTCATATTACTGGCTGTGTTTCGGCACGCTGTTGAGTTCTCAAAGAACACGCGCTCACCGGTTCCATTCTCCGTTTCCGGAGAGTTTCTCTCGGGGCTTGTGCTGCTAAAGCTTATTTGGTGTTCCTCGCCGGTGTCAAATTGGCCTCTAGGAGGCTTTCTCTCTCCGGCTTGTGCCCCGCTCGTTCCGGTTTTGATTTCCGGCCCGTTCCGCGCTGGCAGAGAGAACATTACACGGGCCTGTTTCGATCTCCAAATCGGGGGGTCCTGGTGGCCGCCGAACGCGCGGTCACCAGGACAAATGCCCGCGTCAGGGTGCCGAGACCCCGACATCCGCCGCCGTCAGCGCCTTCCGGACAGCCGACGAGCTGTACTCGTCCGCCCCCACATCCGGCTTGCCGACGCGGGACTGCGGGTCGAAGTCGCGGGTCACGTAGGAGTAGGTACCCGCGGAGCTCTCGATCGCCGGACTGCTGGACGAGAGACGCAGCAGACCGTTGGCGTCACGCACCAGCTCCGGGTCCACGGAGCGGTAACCGGACGAGATGCCTGCGGTGCCGCCCCAGATGATGTTGCCCTCGTACGTCACCGTCGCGCCGGCCATCATGTCGATGAACTTCGACGACGACCCCTTGATGATGTTGTTCGCGAAGACGCAGTCCTTGGGCGCATAGGTGTCGGTGTCGTTGTCGACCACCGCGCCCGTTCCGATCAGGGTGTTGAACGTGACCGCCACGCGGTCAGGGCGGTCGTGCAACTTCGAGGTGGGCCCGCTGTCGGTCTCGGAGCCCCTGCCGAACACGATCGCGCGGTCGCCGGTGTTCTCCACGTAGTTGTTGAAGACCTTGTGGTCGTTGCCGTGGAACCGGATGCCGCTGTTGAAGAGCAGGTTGCCCTCGACCGTGCTGCGGTTGCCGTGCCGCAGGACGATGTAGCCCTTGCTGTCGCGGATGGTGTTGTACCGGATCGTGTTGTCCGACGACTTGACCGAGATGGCCTCGGGATCGCCGTTGGCCTTCTCGAACAGGTTGTTCTCGATGACCGCGTACGCCGAGAGCTGTTGCTTGTAGCTGTAGCCGACCCGGATCGACTCGCCGCCGTTCGTGCCGTCGTAGTGGTGGTTGTAGAAGTAGTTGTGATGGACCCAGGTGCGCTGGGCGATCGCACCGTCAGGCCCGGTGATCTGCAGGTACACGCCCTGGTTGGCGCGGTTCGAGAACGTGTTGTGGTCGACCTGGACGTCGTTGGCGCTGACTGTGAGAGAGGCGCCGTCCCTGTCGCCGTCGAACGTGGTGCGGGTGATGCGGGTCGCCTCGGCCCCGGCCGGCACGGTGAGGGAGCTCGCGCCGGTGAAGACGAAGCCTTCGAGCGTCACGCCGCGCACCGCGCCGAACTGGAACCCGCCGGCGTTGAAGATCGCGCGGCCGGTGCGCTCGGCGGCGATGGTGATGT
The DNA here is from genome assembly GCF_040609115.1 of Lentzea sp. NPDC004782. NCBI lineage: Bacteria > Bacillati > Actinomycetota > Actinomycetes > Pseudonocardiales > Pseudonocardiaceae > Lentzea > Lentzea sp. NPDC004782. Next base: position 79,884 of record NZ_JBEXJN010000044.1, on the reverse strand, counting down.
TCGACTTCGTGATCTTGATCGGCTTGTCGGCGCGGTGCACACCGTTCGCCAACACGATGCGCTGACCTGGTCTGGCCGAGTTGATCGCGGCCTGCAGAGTGGACACGTCCCGCACGCTGACGACCGCCGCGTGCGCGGGCGCCTGGACGAAGGACGACAGCAGGGCGGCCGCACCCACTGCGGCAAGTGATCGGATCATTCGCCAACTCCTATGGTGGCCCGACGGCAGCGGTGGACCGAAAGTACTGCGGAGTTCCTGCGGACGGGGCAGTTCGGCCGAGGCCGCTTGCCCCGTCCAGCAGGGATGAATCCGATGTATGCCCTCAGGGGCAGATCACGGCGCGGTGGGTCCCACGTCGGCTTTCGTGAGCGCCTTGCGGATCGCGGACGTGCTGTACTCGTCGGCGCCGACGTCCGGCTTGCCGGAGCGTTCCTGCGGATCGAAGTCACGCGTCACGTAGGAGTAGGTGCCCACCGACGCGTCGATGGCCGGGCTGCTGGAGGTGAGCCGGAACAGTCCGTTGGCGTCCTTCACGAGCTTCGGGTCGACGGACTTGTAGCCCGACGCCGGCATGCTGCCGCCGGTCCCGCCCCAGATGACGTTGCCCTCGTACTTCACCGTCGAGCCGCTGCGCATGGAGACGACACCACCGGACGAGCCCTTGATGATGTTGTTCGCGAGCACGCAGTCCTTCGGGTTGAAGTTGCCGCCGTCGCTGTCCACCACCGCACCGGTGCCGATGAGCGTGTTGAACGCGACCGTCACGCGGTCCGGCCGGTCGTGGCCCTTGGAGGTCGGCCCGCTGTCCGCCTCGCTGCCCGACCCGAACACCATCGCGCGGTCGCCGGTGTTCTCCACGTAGTTGTTGTAGATCTTGTGGTCGTTGCCGTGGAACCGGATGCCGCTGCCGAACAGCAGGTTGCCCTCGACGGTGCTGCGGTTGCCGTGGCGCAGGACGATGTAACCCCGGCTGTCGCGGATCGTGTTGTACCGGATCGTGTTGTCCGACGACTTGACCGAGATGGCCTCGGAGTCGCCGTCCGCCTTCTCGAACAGGTTGTACTCGACGATCGCGTTCGCCGACTTCGACTGCTTGTGGCTGTAGCCGAGCCGGATCGACTCACCGCCGTTCGCGCCCTTGAACTGGTGGTTGTAGAAGTAGTTGTGGTGGACCCAGGTCCGCTTGGCGATGTCGTCGCCGGGCCCGGTGATCTGCAGGTACACGCCCTCGCTGGTGCGGTTCGAGAAGGTGTTGTGGTCGACCTGCACGTCGTCGGCGCTCACGCTGAGGGAAGCGCCGTCCTTGTTGCCGTTGTAGGTGTTGCGGGTGATGCGGGTGGCCTGTGCCTCGACCGGCACGTCCAGCTTGCTGGTGCCGTCGAAGACGAAACCCTCGATGGTCACGTTCTTCACGGCGCCGAGCTGGAAGCCACCGCTGGTGAACACCGTGCCGCCGACGGTCTGCGCGGCGACGGTGATGCCGGACTTCGTGATCTTGACGGGCTGGTCGGCCGCGTGCACGCCGTCGGCGAGCACGAGGCGCTGACCTGGCCGGGCGGAGTCGATCGCGGCCTGCAGGGAGGACACGCTCGAAACGCCGACGACAGCCGCGTACGCGGGGATGTGGACGAAGGATGACAGCAGGGCGACCGCGCCGACTGCGGCCAGTGATCGGATCATTCGCCAACTCCAGTGATGGTCGTCGGCGGCGGTAGTCGTAAGTTACCGCAATATTCCGGCAGGTGGGGTAGTTCGGTACAAGCCAAGAGCCGTATCCAGCGAAGGCACGCGGTCAAGTTGTCCGATGTCTGCGATCGGGAACCACTGGGCGAGGTCCGTCGTGCCGCCCACCTCGTTGCGTAAAGCTCCACCGACGACGCGGACCTCGTACATGATCCTCAACGCGTGGTAGTCGCGGCGGGACTCCTCGCGGAACTCCGAGTCGATGCCGAGCAGGCGCAGGACCTCGACGTCGTAGCCGGTCTCCTCCTCGAACTCGCGGATGACCGCGTCGTACGGGTGCTCGCCGTGGTCGATGCCGCCGCCGGGGAGGATCCACCGCTTGCCGTTCGGGCCGAGCCAGCGCGCGAGCAGGATCTCGTCCTTGTCGTTGATGCACACCCCGTACGCGGCCACGCGCTGCTTCTTCGCCCTCATGCGGATCAGCCTAGCTGGCGATCATGCCGGAAAAGTGATATCACTTAGCTAGTACTTCGATAGGGGGTAGTCAGATGGTCGACACGACGGTGCACATGCCGGCGCCCGCTGTGCGTGAGAGGCACGCACGCGAGCTGCCCGGTCTCCCGATGTTCTTCGCAGGACTGGTGGTGTACGCGGTGGGTGCTTGGGTGCTCGTGCGAGGGATCGTGGACGCGGCCGACGCGGGCACAGACCCGTCCGCGGGGGTTCTCATCACTGGGATTCTGGTGCTCTTCGCCGCCTCCCTGATCATGAAGGGGCTGTTCACCGTCGCACCCGGTGAAGCGCGCGTGCTGCAGTTCCTCGGCCGTTACGTGGGCACGGTGCGCACGGACGGTCTGCGGTGGGCGAACCCGTTCACCACGCGGGAGAAGATCTCGACGCGGATCCGCAACCACGAGACGCAACCGTTGAAGGTCAACGACGCCGACGGCAACCCGATCGAGATCGCCGCGGTGGTCGTGTGGCAAGTGGAAGACACTGCGCGCGCACGGTTCGAAGTGGACGACTTCGTGCGGTTCGTGGGCATCCAGACCGAGACCGCGGTACGACACATCGCGACGAGCTACCCGTACGACAGCCACGAGGAAGCCGGCCTGTCGTTGCGGGAGAACGCCGACGAGATCACCGAGACGCTGGCGATCGAGATCTCGGCACGCGTGCAGTCCGCGGGCGTGAAGGTGATCGAGTCGCGGCTCACGCACCTCGCGTACGCGCCGGAGATCGCGCAGGCCATGTTGCAGCGGCAGCAGGCTTCCGCCGTCGTCGCGGCCCGCACCCGGATCGTCGAGGGCGCCGTCGGCATGGTCGAGCTCGCGCTGCAGCGGCTGGCCGAGCAGGACGTCGTCGAGCTCGATGAGGAACGCAAGGCGGCGATGGTCTCCAACCTGCTCGTCGTCCTCTGCGGTGACCGCTCCACTCAGCCCGTGGTGAACACCGGTTCGCTCTACACCTGATGGCGGAGCGCAAGAGCGTTCTGCTCAGGCTCGATCCGGCCGTGCACGACGCGTTGAGCAGGTGGGCGAACGACGAGCTGCGCAGCACCAACGCGCAGATCGAGTTCCTGCTGCGGCGTGCGCTGGCGGAGGCGGGCCGGTTGCCCGGCGAGGCGAAGAAGATGCCCCGCCGGGGCAGGCCGCCGAAGAACCAAACGCCGGACGAACCGCCTGATCAGTGAGTACGTTGGAGCAGGTGGATCTTCGACTGTCAGACGCACGGGCGCTCGCGTCGGCTCTGCGGGGGTTGCTCGACGAGGCCAGGACCCTGGTCTCCGAGGACGCGGAGTCGACGCTCGTCCGGATGGTCACGGAGCACCTCGGGTGCCCGATGACGCAGATACCGACCGTGACCGCGAAGTTCGAGGGCTGGGAGCACGCGAACCTGCACCGCGGCATCGAGGCCTACGTCGCCGAACGTTCGCCAGGGGCCGAGTGGCACGGCATCAGCGGAAACAAGATGCGCATGTCCGTCACGGACATGCTGGGCCCGCAACAGCACGTCCGCTTCGAGCTGGGTGCGGTGGACTACCTGACCGTGGCGACCGGCCCGGACACCGCGATCGACGCGGTGCAGCTGGGTCTGGTCGCCACGGTCGCGCCCGACGGCAGCCCGGTCGTCGTCGCCGTGCAGGGTCCGCACGAGGAGCGCGGGGACTACCGCTGCACCCTCCAGGTGCTCGCGGCGTCCAGGGAGGCCTCCGCCGCCGTACGGGAGGCGATCGAACAGCACATGCGCGAGCACGACCTGTTCCGCGGCCAGGTGATGGCGTTCGGGGTCAGTGAGCACAGGGGGAACCAGCTGCTCACGTTTCTGCCGAGGCCGTCACTACGGCCGGAGGACGTGGTGCTGCCAGACGGCGTGCTGGACGCGATCGAGCGCCACATCGTGCGCACGGCGTCGCAAAGTGAACGGTTGCGCGCGCATGGGCAACATCTGAAGCGAGGGCTGCTCCTGTACGGGCCGCCCGGCACCGGCAAGACGCACACCGTCCGGTACCTGATGGGGCGCCTCGAGTCGTCGACGGTGATCGTGCTGAGCGGTGTCGCGATGATCCGGTACCTGAGCGCCGCCACCTCTCTCGCGCGGCGGCTCGCGCCGTCGATGATCGTGGTGGAGGACGTCGACCTGATCGCGCAGGACCGCGCACACACCGTTGGGGGCAACCCCGTGCTGTTCGAGCTGCTGAACGAGATGGACGGCATCGGATCCGAGGCAGACGTCACGTTCGTGCTCACCACGAATCGTGTGGACGTCATGGAGAAGGCGCTGTCCGAACGGCCCGGCCGCATCGACCTCGCGATGCAGGTGCCTCTGCCGGACGCTGACGGCCGCGAGCGGCTGCTGCGGCTCTACGCGGCGGGCACGGAGCTCGACCTGCCGGATGCCTCGGCGCTCGTGGCCGCCAGCGACGGCGTGACGGCGTCGTTCGTGAAGGAGCTCGTGCGGCGGGCGACGTTGCGAGCGCTCGACGACCAGCCCGATGCCGCCCGCGTCCGGCTGGACGAGGCGGCGATCTCGGCGGCGCTGACCGATCTGCTCGATGAGAAACAGGCGCTGACGCGCAGCCTGCTGGGTGGTTGAACAGGCCGTTTACCAGCATGAAGCGGCTCTGACAGAGGTCCTCCGCTCGGGGTGTTCTCGGCTGGCTCCTCCACGCGACCGTGCCCGGCGGGCGCGCGGGAACGTGGAGGAGTCTTGTCTTCTTCCCGCAGGCGCGCCGGTCTGGACGCTTGCGCCTCCCTGGGCCGGGATGACAGCGCGATCCAGCGCTCTGCGTTGGAGCACAACACGTTGAAGATCCCGATCAGCTATGGGACGGACGGCGTGTCCGCTTCGAAGGCGTGCGCGGACAGCAGTCCAAAGTGGATGACACAGCACGGCTACCACCGCCGCCGGATTCCGATCCGGCAGTTGCAGGACGTGGTGCTGCCGGCGCGGAGAACCCGGCGTGGACTTCGGAACAACAGGCGTGGGTGGCCGGGGTGCGAACACGTCGGCGGCCGCCAGGTACGACCCGCTCTACGCATTCGGGCACGCCGTGGTGAAGTTCACGGTGACGAACACCGGTGGGTCTGCGGGCGTCGTCGTGGTGCCGGTCTACGTGCGGCAACCGGTCGACGCAGGTCGAGGTGCCGTTCCAGCTCTCGCAGCTGCCGCTGACCGTCGGCGACGTGGACGGCGACGGCAGGCGCGAGGCGGCGATGGGCGCGGAGAAGGCCGCGTTCACGGTGCGCTGAACAGGCCTGATATCCTTCGTCGTCGTGAACGCGCGGCACTCCGCCGTGGAGGAGAGCCAGCTTCCGCTGGTGCCGACCAAGCGCGTCACGAACTCCGGTTTCGACACAGAAGGGTGATGTCGCATGGCGAACATCAAGTCCCAGCTCAAGCGGATCAAGACCAACGAGAAGGCGCGCCTGCGCAACAAGTCGGTCAAGTCGTCCCTCAAGACGGCCATCCGCAAGTTCCGCGAGGCTGCCGAGGCCGGTGACAAGGCGAAGGCCCTGGAGCTGCTGCAGGACGCGTCCCGCAAGCTCGACAAGGCCGCCACCAAGGGTGTCATCCACCCGAACCAGGCCGCCAACAAGAAGTCGGCGATGGCGCTGCGCGCGAACCAGCTCGAGGGCTGATTCCGTAAGGCTCAAGCCTCGGGAAAGGGCTCGCTCGCTCGTCGAGCGGGCCCTTTCTCATTGTCCGGTGCGCTGATGCCCGCCCACTAGCGGCGGCCGTGCGCAGCGACGATCTTCAGGACCGCCCGCTCCAGCGCGTAGTCGGCGTCGGCCGCCACGCCCTTCACGTCGGCGTTGAGCCCCGCGACGACCTGCATCGCGTCGGCGAGACCCGACTGGTCCCAGCCGCGGGCCTGGGCCTGCGCCTTCTTGATCTTCCACGGCGGCATGCCGAGCGGGCCGGCCAGGCTGAACGGGTCGGCCCTGCCCACCGCGGAGACGCGCGCGACCGTGCGGACCGCGTCCGCCAGGGCGTCGGCGACCAGCACGTGCGGCACTCCCAGTTGCATCGCCCAGCGCAACGCCTCCATCGCGCCCGCCCGGTCACCGGTCACGGCCTTCTCGGCGACCGCGAACCCGGTCACCTCGGCCTTGCCCTGGTGGTAGCGGCGGATCTCGTCGACCGTCACCTTGCCGTCGGTGTCGGACACGAGCTGCGACGCCGCCGCGGCCAGCTCGCGCAGGTTCGTGCCCACGGCGTCGATGAGCGTGGCGACGGCCTCGGGGTCGATCTTGCCGCCGGCCTGCCGCACCTCGTTGCGCACGAACGCTTCCCGATCACCGGGCTTGGTGACCTTGGCGCACTCGGTGACCGCGGCACCGGCCTTCTTCAGTTGTCCGGGCAGGTCCTTGGCCGCCTTGCTGCGACCACCACCCGTGTGCACGACGACGAGCGTGACCCCGTCCGCGGGCGCCTTGACGTAGGAGAGCACCGTGTCGGCGATCTCCTTGCTGATGTCCTGCGCGTTCTGCAGGACGATCACGCGGCCCTCCGCGAACAACGACGGGCTCACCAGCTCGGCCAGCTCGGGAGGGGTGAGATCAGTCACCTGCACGCGGGTCAGGTCGGCGTTCGGATCGGCCTTGCGTGCGGCTTCGAGAGCCGCCCGAACAGCACGTTCGACCAGCAACTCCTCCTCGCCGACGACGAGGTGCAGTGACTCCGGTGCGCTCACGCTCCGCATCCTCCCACGTCCCGGATCGTGGACGTTTGTGGCTGAGCAACGGACCGGTGCCGTAGCTTGGTGGCCACAACTGAACACCGCTCATCCAGAGGGGCAGAGGGACCGGCCCGAAGAAGCCCCGGCAACCGGCGTCAGCGCCGCGTGCAGAACTGCGCGCAGACGATCACGGTGCCAATTCCGACCCGTTCGATTTCGCGGGAAAGATGAGGAGATACCTCGCGATGACTGCTGTCACTGTGCCCACGAGCACGACCTTCGACCTCGGCCCCGCCCGTGCACTGCTGTGCCGTGAGTGCGGTAATGAGACTCCTCTCGCTCCTGAGTACGCTTGTCTGGAGTGTTTCGGGCCGCTGGAAGTGGCCTACGACTTCGGCAGGATCCGGCGCGAGGACATCGAAGCCGGCCCCCGGTCGATCTGGCGCTACCGCGGCCTTCTCCCCGTTCCGTCCACTGTGGAACAGCACCCGAACACCGAACCCGGCGGCACCCGCCTGGTCGAGGCGCACAACCTCGCCAAGGCCCTCGGTGTCCGCAAGGTCTGGGTGAAGGACGACACCGGCAACCCCACCCACTCCTTCAAGGACCGCGTGGTCGGCGTCGCGCTCGCCGCGGCCCGCGAGCTCGGCTTCAAGGTGCTGGCCTGCCCGTCCACCGGCAACCTGGCCAACGCGGTCGCCGCGGCCGCCGCCCGCGCGGGCTGGCAGTCGGTGGTTCTCGTGCCCTCCTCCCTCGAGCGCGCCAAGATCCTGATGAGCGCCGTCTACGAGGGCGCCCTGATCGCCGTCGACGGCAACTACGACGACGTGAACCGCCTGGCCCAGGAACTCGCAGCGGAGCACGAGGACTGGGCGTTCGTGAACGTCAACGTCCGCCCGTACTACGCGGAGGGCTCGAAGACCCTCGGCTACGAGGTCGCCGAGCAGCTCGGCTGGCGCCTGCCCGACCAGATCGTGGTGCCGATCGCGTCCGGCTCGCAGCTCACCAAGGTGGACAAGGCGTTCCGCGAGCTCGGCCAGCTCGACCTGGTCGAGGCCACCCCGTACCGGGTGTTCGGCGCCCAGGCCACCGGCTGCTCACCGGTGTCCGCCGCGTACAAGGAAGGCCACGACGTCATCCGCCCGGTCCGTCCGGACACCATCGCCCGTTCACTGGCGATCGGCGCCCCGGCCGACGGCCCCTACGTGCTCGACGCGGTCCGCCGCACCAACGGCGCCATCGAGGACGTGACCGACGAAGAGGTCGTCGAGGGCATCAAGCTCCTCGCCCGCACCGAGGGCATCTTCGCCGAGACCGCCGGCGGCGTGACCGTGGCGACGGCGAAGAAGCTGATCGAGTCGGGCCAGCTCGACCCGGACGGCGAGACCGTGCTGCTGATCACCGGTGACGGCCTCAAGACCCTCGACGCGCTCGGCGACACGATCGGCCCGCGCGCGACGGTGCCGCCGTCGGCCGAGGCCGTCATCAAGGCGCTGGGCTAGTCACCTCCTTCCGGGGTCCGGGGACGCGCACGCGTCCCCGGACTCACGTGCCTCAGAGGGAAATCGCCTCCGTCTGCGTCCAGCCGGAGCGCGGAAACCGTTGCAGGCCTTCCATCACGTGCGGTCCGAACGGCTCCACTCGCGCGCGCCACGCCACGATCCGTTGCGGCCACGGAGCTTCCGCCTTCAGCGCGTTGTAGTGGTAGTCGTGCCAGTCGTGCGGCGCGATCCGCAGGCCCTCGTCGAACAGGTGCTCCGAGACGAGGTCGTACGCCTCCTCAGGCTTGGCGACCTCGGTGGGCGGCAGCACGTGCGTGACCGATGCCCGGTAGGTGAGGGCGCGTGTGCCGTCTTCGAGTGTTTCGCAGATGTAGTAACCGAAATCGGGTTTCAGCTCGTCGTGCGGCCACGGCGTCGCCGAGTAGTTCGTCTGCCACATCGCCCACGCGATCCGAGGCGTGCCACCGGGAACCGGGTAGCGCGCGTTGTGCAGCCTGATCCAGACCATTCTCTTCTCCTTCTCACTGTTCGGTTTCCCGGCAGGACCGCCAGGTCGCCGTCCTTGTCCGTGCGCAGCACCAGCGCACCTCCCGCCCGCAACAGGTCGAGCACGTGCTCGCTGGGGTGCCCGTAGCGGTTGCCGGCGCCCACGCTCACCAGCGCGATCCGCGGGTGCGTGGCTTTGAGGAACGCGGGCAGCGAGTACCGCGACCCGTGGTGCGGCACCTTGAGCACCTCGACCCCGAGATCCCGCTCCCCCAGCAACGCCGACTGGCCCGCCAGTTCGACGTCACCGGTGAGCAGCACGCGGCCTGCTCTGGTGTGTGCCTTCAGCACGAGCGAGTAGTCGTTGACCGTCGTGTTCGTGTCGTCTGCTGTCGGCGGCCGCCTCGGGCCCAGGACTTCCACTTCCAGCCCAGGCCAGGCGAACCGCTCGCCCACCTTGGGTTCCACGACCCGCACGCCGTGACCGCGGGCCTGCTTGTTCACCTCCTTCCACGCCCATGCGGGCTCCTTGAGCGGGCCGGTTGCGATGGCACCCACCGCACGCCCGGTGAGCACCGCAGGCAGGCCCTGCACGTGATCCGCGTGCAGATGCGTCAGCACGAGCAGCGGAATCCTCTTGATTCCCAACGTCGTCAGGCATCGGTCGACCGCACCGGGGTCGGGCCCGGTGTCCACGACGACCGCTCGGTCCGGCTCGTCGGTCGCCAGAACCAACGCGTCGCCCTGACCGACGTCGCAGATGACGACCTTCCAGCCGTCGGGTGGCCACGTCGGTGCGATGACCTTCATCGGCACCAGCACGACGAATCCGCCGACCAGCACCGCGACGACCAACGTCCGCGTCTTCTTGAGCCGCAGCAACAACACCACCGCTGCCGTGACCGCCAGAAGCGCGAGCGCTCCGAGCCAGCCCTTCGGCCAGCCGACCGCGGCACCGGGCACGGTCGCCGCCTGCCGTCCGACCTGGATCAGCCAGGTCACCGCCGGTCCCGCGACGTGCACGACCAGCTCGGCCGCCGGCCGGTACAGCGGCGCGACGGCCGCCGCCACCACGCCCAGGACCGTCGCCGGCGCGACCACCGGTCCGGCCACCAGGTTGGCGACGATCGCCACGAGACTCACCTGACCGGACAGCCCCGCAACCAGTGGAGCCGTGGCCAGGCTTGCGGCCGTCGGCACGACGACCGCCTCGGCCAGACCGTTCGGCACGCCGCGTTGCTTCAACGCCTTCGACCACTTCGGCGCGACCAGCACCAGCGACGCCGTGGCCACCACGGAGAGCGCGAACCCCGGCTCGCCACCCAGTGCCGGGTCGACGAACACCAGGACCAGGACGGCCGTGGCGAGACTGGGCAACGTGGACCGTCGCCTGCCCAGCACGAGGGCGAGCAAGGTGACGGCACCCATCACCGCGGCCCTGAGGACGCTCGGCTCCGGGCCTGCCAGAACCACGAACCCCACGAGCGCCGCCATCGCCGCCGCGGCCGCCGTGCGCGGGCCTGCTCTGAGCCGCTTGGCCAGCAGGTAGACCGCGCCGCACACGATGGCGAGGTTCGCGCCGCTCACCGCCAGCAGGTGGGACAGCCCGGCGGTGCGGAACTCGTCGACGATGCGCGGTGCCATCTGGTCCGTGTCGCCCACCACCAGCGCGGGCAGGAGGCCGGCTTCCTCGTCGTCGAGTACCGCGCTCGCGTCTCTCAGACCACGGCGGAGGTCGTCTGCCCAGCGTTGCCAGAGCGGTGGTGACTGCGGGTCGATCGGCGGGCCGCGAACTCTGAGCAGTGCCGAAGACAGATCGCCGCCTCTCGGAGGCGCCAGCGTTCCCTTGGCAGTGACCTTCTGGCCTGGCAACAGCGTTCGCCACTTCTCAGCCGGAGCCAGCAGGACGAGGTGGGCGCCGTCGGCCTTCGCGGTGATCACCACGTGGTCGACGCCGGCCTGGTGGCCGCCGAAGCCCGCGGCACGGATGCCTCGGGGTCTGGTCGTGAGTTCGACGGTCAGGGTGGTGGCGCGGCCTTCGTCGGCGGCCAGGCGAAGTGGGTGGGTTTCGGCTCTCAGCACCGCGCCGCCGATCCAGGCCGAGGCGACCGGGCCGGAGATCAGGAGCGCTATCGCGCACGTCCTGGTCCACCAGGCTCTGCGCCAGGCGATCAGGCCGATGACTCCGGCGACCAGGCCGGTGAGGACTGCTGCCTGCCAGTTCAGGAAGAGGCCGGTGACGGAGGTCGTCCACACCGCCGTTGCGGCGGGGACCAGGCGGTAGTCGTGAGTCAGCGGATGTCTGCGGACCACCGTGGCCTCCGATGCCGGGTGGGAGGCCTGGGGTCAGCGCTCGGGCTGCCCTGGCGTGGCTGAGGGAGCGCGGTGGTCGGCCCGATCAGTGGTGGTCGGAGGCCTGGGTGAGGCCAGGTGAGGTCGATGCGCGGCTGTCGCTCGCCTGGGTGAGTGGACGGGCGGGTCGGTTGGCGGCGGAGGCGGATGGCAGTCGCGGGATGGGTGTTGGGCCGGCGGGTGATGCGTACGGATCGCATTGCGGACTCCTGTGGATGAGCCGGGGATGGGATTTCGGTGGGCGGAGAGACGGACCTGGCTGGGCGTCGCTGCGTGCACGCGGCATGACTGCTCTTGGCGCGTCGCCGGACCGACGCCGGGGTCAAAGTCGGTGATGGCGCCGAGATGAGCGGTCGGAGTGAGGGTGGTGCCCAGCAGGCAGCGGCATGTCGGCTCGGCGGTGCGAACCGAGTTCGGCGGTGGCACCGGGATTGGTAGTGCGGCTGGGGCTGTGGCGGGGTTGGAACAGGCGGAGGGGTGGGGCTGTTGGCTAGGTCCGCATTGCCGCGCACAAGCGGCACGACGGGTTCTTGGTGGGCTGGTGAGCCGGGATCGGGGTTGGCGGCGGGACTGGGATGGGTGGGAGCGGGCGGGCGGGCAGCAGGCGGCGGAGTGTGGTGGTGAGGAGGCGGTGGGGGCGTCGGCGGCGCCGGGTGCGAGGGCGGGCCTCGGGTGGGTGGAGAGGGAAGGCGACTGTGATCGGGTGGGGTGGGTGGTTGTGGTCGGCTGAGGGTGGGGCGGGGTTGGTCAGGTGGCGGAACTGGACCTTGGTGCGCAGGTAGAGGGCCAGCACTGTGGTCGCGAGGGTCATGTGTGGACCAGGTCGGCCAGCTTGGCGAGTTTCGAGTCGCCGATGCCTTCCACCTCGCGGAGTTGGTCTACCGAGGTGAACGGGCCTTTGCGGGTGCGGTGGTCGACGATGCGTTGGGCCGTCACCGGGCCCACGCCGGGGAGGGCGTCCAGTTCGGAGACCGTCGCCGAGTTCAGGTTGAGCTTGGACTGGGTTGCGGCGGGGCCGGACGGGGGTGGGATGCCCACGGCTATCTGTTCGCCGTCGGTCAGTTTGCGGGCCAGGTTCAGGTCGTGGAGGTCGGCGCCCGGTTTCAGGCCGCCCGCCAGGCGGACGGCGTCGGCCACTCGGGCGCCTGAGGTCACCGTCACCAGGCCCGGCGTGGCGACCTCGCCGATCACGTCCACCACCAGTTCCGGCGCCGGGGCCGTGGTGCTCACCAGAGCCACGTCCGGGGACTGCTCGGCGGCGGGGCTGCGCCACCAGCTGCCCAGGCCGATCACGGTGCAGGCCACGGCGATGCCCAGGGCCAGGAGGCCGCGGCGCGGGAGGCGGGGCAGGTGGAAGCGGCGGCGGGGTGTGCCGTGTTCGTCGGAGTCTTCTGAGCGCGCGTAGACCAGGGTCGGGTTGGCGCGGACCTTCGCGGCCAGTGCGGCCAGGCGTTCGCTCGGGCTGTCGTCCGGGTGGGGGCGGGGGAGCATGGGGGCGACGTTACGGAGCGGGGTGGGTGGGGAGACCGGGTTGGTTCCGGGGCTGTGGATTACTCGCGGGTTGTGGACAGGTCGCGATCACTCGGGGTTGGGGAGCCCGGAATTGTCGGGGGTGTGTGGGAGGATGTCGGGTCCTCCCGGCAGCACCACCACGCCCAGCACGCCCGGGCCCGTGTGGGCGCCGATCACCGCGCCCACCTCGGAGATCACGCACCCGGTCGAGCCCGGCAGCCGTTCGTCCAGGCGAGTCGCCAGTTCAGCGGCTCGTTCGGGGGCGGCCAGGTGGTGCACGGCCAGGCCGACCGGGCCGTCGCCCGCCGCGGCCGCCGCCAGGTCGACCAGGCGGCCCACGGCCCGGCTCATCGTGCGGACCTTCTCCAGCGGCACGATCCGGCCGTCGTCCATGTGCAGCAACGGCTTCACGGCCAGCGCGGTCCCCACCAGCGCCGCCGCCGTGCCGATCCGCCCGCCGCGCCGCAGGTGCTCCAGGGTCTCCAGGCAGAAGAACATCCGGGTCTGAGCGGCGGCGGACGAAGCCGCCTCCTCCACCGCCGCGTGCGAACGTCCGTCGGCAACAGCCGCGCACGCACGCAAGACCGCGAAACCGAGCCCCATGCCGGTCGACCGCGAGTCGACCACGCGAATGCACGAGGGGTCGACCTCCTCAGCCGCCAGCCGTGCCGCCTCCCACGTCCCGGACAGCTCACGAGAGAGATGCACCGACACGATCGCGTCCGACGACGACAGGACGTCCCGGTACACGTCAGCCATCTCACCCGGCGTCGGACGTGAGGTGGTCACCCGGCGGTGCTCGGCCAGCGCGGCGGCCAGTTCGAACGGGCCGAAGTCGACCCCGTCGAGGCGTCCGGCACCGTCCACCGCCACGTGCAGCGGCACCACGGTGATCGAATGGCGCTTCGCGAACCCCTCGGGCAGGTATGCCGTGGAGTCGGTGACGATGGAGATGCGCACGAGCGACGAGCCTACGGGGCTCACTCGTCCGAGGGACTCAACGCCACGGACGAGATCAATGCGGCCATCGCCTTGCCCACCAGCTCGTGACCTTCCCAGCCCCAGTGCATCCCGTCCGGATTTCCGGCGCCGGACCGCACGTGCTCGCCGATCACGGCAGGCAGGTCCAGCAACGGCACGTCCGCACGTGCGGCCCAGCCCCGCACCGCCGCAACCGCAGCCGCGTGCCCGTTGTGCACGAAGCTGTACGTAGGAGCCCGGTGCACCGACGGCACGATGCCCACCGCCGGCATCGTGTACTGGAGATTGCGCACCGACTGCAGCATGTCCCGCAGATACCGCGCCGTCAGCGCAGGAGGCAACGCCACACGCGCGTAGGGCGCTAACAGCGGTTGAGCAGCGACGTAGCGTGCACGCACCCACCGCCGCAACCAGTCAGGCCGCACATAACGCAGCCCCTCGCGCAGGTACGTGGGCAACGGCGAGGGCAACGTGTCCATGCTGCCCACCGCGAACACCAGCACATCGGTACGGGGCAGCAGCGACCAGATCCGCGGATCCCCGGTCAGCGCCCACCAGGCGTCCCGAGCCGTCCACCCGAACCCGGCCGCGAGCTCCGCCGAACCACTGAGCTCCGCGGCGCACAGGTTGTGCCACAGCCGCGGATGATCAGCGGGCAGCGGCCCGGACGGCCCGAAGAACGACAGCGAGTCCCCGAGGACGAGCAGTCTCAACGCGTGGTGCCCGCGTTGTACGAGGTCAGCCGCCACCGGTCGTTGCGGCGGGTGAACACGGTCCAGTGGCAGTTCGAGATGCCCCCGAGCTGCGACCAGGTGTGCACCGGCAGGTCGAGCAAACGACCCGTCAACGCGCTGATCAGGCCACCGTGCGCACACAGCATGACGGTCTCGGAGAACTCCGCGTCGACCTCGTGGACGACCTGGATGGCCCGTTCGGCCACCTCGACGCGCGACTCGCCGTCCGGCGGCGTGTACGTCGGATCAGTGCGCCATACCGTGACCGCGCCGGGCCACTCCTGCTCCACCTCGGCGGTGGTCAGCCCCTGCCACTTGCCCAGGTGGGTCTCGCGCAGCCGCTCGTCGATCCGCAGCGGAACATCAGCTGATGAGGTGAAAACTCGGGCCGTGTCGCGCGCGCGTTGCAGATCGGAGGCGACCACGATCTCCGGTTCGAACCCTGCGAGCACCGGGACGGCGAAGCGGGCCTGGTTCAAGCCGGTCTCGGTGAGCGCCGAGTCCAGATGACCCTGCAGACGACCTGTCGCGTTGTAGTCGGTCTCACCGTGCCGCCACAGCACGAGCCGGCTCAGGGCCATCAGCTACCTCATTCGGCCGTGGACTCGGCGGGGACGTCCGCTTCGAACTCGATGCGCGGGCAGTCCTTCCACAGCCGCTCCAGGCCGTAGAAGCTGCGCTCCTCGGTGTGCTGCACGTGCACGACGACGTCCACGAAGTCCAGCAACACCCAACGGCCCTCACGGGCACCCTCGCGGCGCACCGGCTTGGTACCGGCCTCCCGCAGCTTCTCCTCGATGTTGTCGACGATCGCGCCGACCTGCCGCTCGTTGGGAGCGGACGCGATCACGAACACGTCCGTGATCACGAGCTGGTCGGAGACGTCGAGCACCGTCACGTCGTGCGCCTTCTTGTCGGCCGCTGCGTTCGCCGCGACCAGCGCCAGCCGTCGTGCCTCGTCGGTGGCTGCCACGTCACTCCTCTGACTTCCGGCGAGCGTCGATACGCCCACACGAGTTACTGAGGGTACCGGCGAGCGCCAACGACTACTTCGCGCGTAAGCATGACGAAGGCCACCTCAGCGCCCTGAGGTGGCCTTCACCTGCGCCGAAGCTTAGAGCGGGCGGACCTGCTGGGCCTGCGGCCCCTTCTGGCCCTGACCGACCTCGAACTCGACCTTCTGGTTCTCCTCGAGCGAGCGGAACCCCTTGGACTGGATCTCCGAGTAGTGCACGAAGACGTCAGCCGAGCCGTCGTCGGGGGCGATGAAGCCGAACCCCTTCTCGGCGTTGAACCACTTCACGGTGCCTGTAGCCAAAGTCTTGCCTTCCACGAACCAGCAACAACCCGCTGATTGTTGCTCCCTGGGACCACGGATGCACGCGAAATCCACTCGAACGTGGTCACGACTCGGAGTACAAGCCCGTTTTGGCGATGTACTGGACCACACCGTCTGGGACCAAATACCAAACGGGCTGGCCGGAAGCGGTCCTCGCGCGGCACCCGGTGGACGAGATCGCCATGGCCGGGACCTCGATGAGCGTCACGGCTCCTGGCGGCAGGTGATGGTCGTTCAGCGTGTAACCCGGACGGGTGACCCCGATGAAGTGGGCCAGCTCGAACGCGTCCGCGGCGCGCTTCCACGACAGGATCTGCTCCAGCGCGTCGGCACCGGTGATGAAGAACAGCTCGGCGTCCGGGTACTGCTTCTTGAGGTCCGTGAGCGTGTCCACGGTGTACGTGGGGCCCTTGCGGTCGATGTCCACCCGGCTGACCGAGAACCGGGGGTTGGACGCCGTGGCGATGACCGTCATCAGATAGCGGTCCTCGGCGGGCGAGACCTCCCGCGACGACTTCTGCCAGGGCTGACCCGTCGGCACGAAGATCACGCGGTCCAGGTCGAACTTGGCCTGCACCTCGCTGGCCGCCACCAGGTGACCGTGGTGGATGGGGTCGAACGTGCCACCCATGACGCCGATGCGCATCGAAACAGCGTAGACGGGCGCCGGACCGCTCCCATGGTCCAGCGCCCGTCGTGCTGATCACACCGGACGGCCCTGGGGGAGGACGGGCCGTACGGGGCGCGGCCCACCCCGAAGCAGAGCCGCGCAACGGAGGAACGCACCCGCCGCTCCCCCATTACGCGGTTCGGCCAAGATTTTCCTCACCAGGCCACGACCAGCCTCAGAGGCCCCCTGACCAGCGATCCCTTGCGGAACTCGACGGGTTCGGCGAGCCGCAGACCGGGCATCCTGCGCAGCAACGTGCCCAGCGCGACCTGCAGCTCCATCCGGGCGAGCTGCGAGCCGAGGCAGAAGTGGATGCCGTGCCCGAACTGCAGGTGCTGGCCCACCTCGCGGTCCAGGTCCAGCTCGTCGCTCTTCGGGTACACGGACTCGTCGCGGTTCGCCGACGACACGACGACCAGCACGGCCTCGCCTTCCTTCACCAGCACGTCGCCGACCTGGACGTCCTCGGTCGCGATGCGGGTGAAGCCCGCGCCGCTGCCCAACGGAATGAACCGCAGCAGTTCCTCGACGGCGTTGGGGAGCGTGTCCGGGTTCTCGCGCAGGCGCATCATGGCGTCCGGGTGCTCGAACAGCGTCACAACGCTGTTGGCAAGCATGTTCGCCGTCGTCTCGTGGCCGGCGACCAACAACGTCATGCCGAACCGGACGAGCTCCTCCTCGCTCAGCCGGTCGTCGTTGTCACGGGCGGCGACGAGCGCGCTGTACAGATCGTCCGTGGGGTGCTCACGGCGCTTGGCGACGAGAGCGGTGAAGTAGGCGTGCAGCTTCCGCATGCCGTCCATCGCCTCTTCGGGCGTGTGGCCGCCGACCGTGGCCATCACCTGATCCGACCACCCGCGGAACTCGGCGCGGTCCTCGAACGGGACCCCGAGCAGCTCGCAGATGATCGTGATCGGGAACGGCATGGTGAAGCCCTCGACCAGATCGGCGGGGTTGTCGAGGCGGTCGAGCAGGTCGTCGGTGATCTGCTGAGCGCGCGGCCGCAGCTCCTCGATCCGCCGCACCGTGAACGCCTTCGACACCAACCGGCGCATGCGCGCGTGGTCCGCGCCGTCCTGGTTGAGGATCGATCCACCCGGCGTGATGAGCGGCTGCATCCTCGGCACGTCCTGGCCGACCGTTCGCGCTCGGCTGAACCTCGGGTCGCCCAGGACGAACTTCGTCTCCTCGTAGGACGTGACGAGCCAGCCCTCGCCGCCGTATGGGTACGTCACGCGCGTGACGGGCTCTTCGCGCCGTAAACGTTCATAGGTCGGATCGAGGGCCAGACCGTCGTTTTCGGAGAACGGGTAGGTGGGAGCCATGTCCCCCAACGTAGGGCTACGCCTTGGGGCGCGTGTGGCCTTCGCCCCAGACGACCCATTTCGAGGACGTCAGCTCGGAAAGGCCCATCGGACCGCGGGCGTGCAGCTTCTGCGTGGAGATGCCGATCTCGGCGCCCATGCCGAACTCCGCGCCGTCCGTGTACGCCGTGGAGGCGTTGACGAACACCGCCGCCGCGTCCACCCGCGTCGTGAACCTCCGTGCCGCCGCAACGTCGTTCGTCACGATCGCCTCGCTGTGGCCGGAACCGTACGTCGCGATGTGCTTCACCGCTTCGTCCAGCGAATCCACGACCTTCGCGGCGATGTCGAGGCTGAGGTACTCGGTGCCCCAGTCGTCGTCGGTCGCCGCTGTGACACCGTCCTGCTCAGCGAACTGCTCGTCGCCGTGGATGGTCACGTTCTCCTGCTGCAACGCCTTGGTGATGCGCGGGACGAACTCGGCTGCGACATCCTTGTGCACCAGCAGGGATTCCGCGGCGTTGCACACGCTCGTGCGCCGCGTCTTGGCGTTGAGCACGATGGCTTCCGCCATGTCGAGGTCCGCGTGCGCGTCCACGTAGACGTGGCAGTTGCCGACGCCGGTCTCGATCGTGGGAACCGTGGCCTGCTCCACGACGGCGTTGATCAACCCCGCGCCACCGCGCGGAATCACCAGGTCCACCAGGCCGCGCGCGGTGATGAGGTGGGTGACCGACGCGCGGTCGTGGCACGGCAGCAGCTGCACGCAGTCGGCCGGGAGGTTCACTCTTTCGAGTGCATCACGGAGGACGGCGACGAGTGTGGTGTTGGAGTGCTCGGCGGTCGAGGAACCGCGCAGCAGCGCGGCGTTGCCCGACTTCAGCGCGAGACCGGCGGCGTCGACCGTGACGTTCGGGCGGCCCTCGTAGACCATGCCGACGACGCCCATCGGCACGCGGACCTGCTTGATCTCCAGCCCGTTCGGGAGGATGCCGCCGCGCAGCACCTCACCGATCGGGTCAGCTTGTCCCGCAACGGTTTCCAGCCCGACGGCGACGCCTTCGATCCGGGCTTCGGTGAGCGTGAGGCGATCCAGGATGTTCTCCGGGAGACCGGCTGCCTTGCCCGCTTCGAGGTCCTTCTGGTTGGCCTCGATGATCTCTGGCGCACGCTCGCGGAGAGCGGCGGCCATCGCGTGCAGCGCGGTGTCCTTGCGCTCGCGGGTGGCGAGGACGAGTTCGTCGGCGGCGACGCGGGCGCGGCGGGCTGCCGCGTGCACCTGGTCGCGCAGGTCATCAGTCACGCCAGACAGCTTACGACCTGCGACAATCACAATTGTCAGACCCGCCTGGCAAGCTTGCTCCCCATGGACGACATCGCGTTGCGGGAGCTGGCCGAGGAACGGCTGCGGGCACTGGCGGGCCCGGAGGCGGTGCTGCGCGAGGACCAGTGGACGGCGATCCACACCCTCGTGGCGCAGCGCCGCAGAGCTCTCGTGGTCCAGCGCACCGGCTGGGGCAAGTCGGCCGTGTACTTCATCGCCACGGCGTTGCTGCGCCAGCTCGGTGAGGGACCTACGGTCATCGTCTCGCCGCTGCTCGCGTTGATGCGCAACCAGGTCGACGCGGCGGCGCGGGCCGGTGTGCACGCGGTGACGATCAACTCGGCGAACACCGACGAGTGGGACGCCGTGCAGGAGCAGGTCGCGGCCGGCGACGTCGACGTGCTCCTGGTGAGTCCGGAACGGTTGAACAACCCCGATTTCCGGGACGCGGTGCTGCCCTCGCTGACCGCGTCCGCGGGCATGCTCGTGGTCGACGAGGCGCACTGCATCTCGGACTGGGGCCACGACTTCCGGCCGGACTACCGCAGGTTGCGGACGTTGCTGACGGAGCTGCCACCGGGCGTGCCGGTGCTGGCGACGACGGCGACGGCCAACGACCGCGTGGTCCACGACGTCACCGAGCAGCTGGGGCTCGGTGCCGACGAGGGCACGCTGGTCCTGCGAGGGCCGTTGGACCGCGACAGCCTGCGGCTCTCGGTCGCGCTGCTGCCCACCGCCGAGGCACGCCTCGGGTGGCTCGCGGAGCAGCTCGACCGGCTGCCCGGTTCCGGGATCATCTACACGCTCACGGTCGCGGCGGCGGACGACATCGCCGCGTTCCTGTCCGACCGCGGCTACCCGGTGGCCGCGTACTCGGGCAAGACGGAGCCCGCCGAACGCGAACGCGCCGAGGAGGACCTGCTCGGCAACCGGGTCAAAGCGCTCGTCGCCACGTCCGCGCTGGGCATGGGGTTCGACAAGCCGGACCTGGGGTTCGTGGTGCACGTCGGCGCGCCGTCCTCCCCGATCGCCTACTACCAGCAGATCGGGCGGGCGGGCCGTGGCGTCGAACGGGCCGAGGTGATCCTTCTTCCCGGCCACGAGGACCGCGACATCTGGGCGTACTTCGCGTCCCTGGCCTTCCCGGCCGAGGTCGTGGTGCGGCAGGTGCTGTCGGCGCTGTCCTCCTCTGGCAAACCGCTGTCGACGGCAGCGCTGGAGCCGATGGTCGAGCTGTCCCGCAGCCGGCTCGAGGTCGTGCTGAAGGTGCTGGACGTCGACGGCGCGGTCCGGCGGGTGCGCGGTGGCTGGGAAGCGACCGGGCGGCCGTGGGAGTACGACGGCGAGCGGTATGCGCGCATCGCCGAGGCGCGCCGGGCCGAACAGCAGGTGATGATCGACTACCTGCGCACGTCGTCGTGCCGCATGAAGTTCCTGCAGGACCAGCTCGACGACCCGCACGCGCGCGAGTGCGGTCGTTGCGACAACTGCACCGGCGAACGGTTGTCGGTGGAGGTGTCGGAGACCGCGGCCGGCGCTGCCCGCGAACGCCTGCTGCGGCCTGGGCTGGACGTGGCGCCGCGCAAGATGTGGCCGACCGGCATGGCCGCGATCGGCGTGCCCCTGTCCGGCAAGATCCCGCCGTCGGAGGTCGCGGCGACGGGCAGGGCGCTGGGCCGACTCACCGACATCGGCTGGGGCACCCGGCTGCGCGAGCTGCTGACCGACGGCACCGACCGCGAGATCCCCGAGGACGTGTTCGCGGCGTGCGTGAAGGTGCTGGCGGCGTGGGGCTGGGACGAGCGTCCGGTCGGCGTGGTGACCGTCGGTTCCCGCCGGCGTCCGACCCTGGTCGGCAGCTTCGGCCACCGGATCGCCTCGATCGGCAGGCTGCCGTTCCTCGGCACCGTGTGGCTCGGTGAGTCGGCGCACCGGGCCAACAGCGCCCAGCGCCTGGCCGGTCTCGTGCGATCCGGCGAGACACCGGACGTGTCCGGGGTGGACGGTCCGGTCCTGTTGGTCGACGACCACGTCGACACGGGCTGGACCATGACCGTGGCCGCTCGGATGCTCAGGAAGGAGGGGGTGCCCGCGGTGTTGCCGTTCGCACTCGCCGTCACCAACTGACCCCGGATTGTTCCGGCTCCGATCGGACGAGAAACTCTCGTCCATGGTGATGCCCGGACCAGCCACGCCTCGCCCGCGCAGGTCGTGGTTGCGGATGTTCTTCGTGGGGCTGGCGCTGTGGGTGGCTACGGTGGTGATCACCTACCTCACCGGCAACGCCAACCTGATTCCGACGATCGTGCTGCTGGGCAGCTTCCTGGCGCCGGCGACGTTCGTGACCTGGGCGTTCGAGCACAGCCACTCCGGTGAGGTGACCGGGGAGATCGTGTTCAGGACGTTCGCGGTCGGTGGCGTGCTCGGTGTGCTGGGCGCGTCGCTGCTGGAGTCGTACCTGCTGCACCCGTCGCCGTGGCTGTTCGTGGGTGTCGGGCTGATCGAGGAAGCGGTCAAGCTCGGTGCACTGGCGCTGCTCACGCGGCACCTGGTGCACAAGTCCACGCGGGACGGGCTGGTGCTCGGCGCGAGTGTCGGGTTCGGGTTCGCGGCCTTCGAGTCGGCCGGGTACGCGCTCACGGCGACGTTGACCGACAACGGGCTGTCGTTGATGGACCTGGTCACGACCGAGCTGTTGCGGGGGTTCCTCGCTCCGTTCGGGCACGGGCTGTGGACGGCGATCCTGGGTGGTGTGTTGTTCTCGCGCAGTGCGCGCGAGCACTTCCTGCTCACCGGGCGGCTGTTCTGGACCTACGTCGGAGTGTCC
The DNA here is from genome assembly GCF_040609115.1 of Lentzea sp. NPDC004782. Taxonomy (NCBI): domain Bacteria; kingdom Bacillati; phylum Actinomycetota; class Actinomycetes; order Pseudonocardiales; family Pseudonocardiaceae; genus Lentzea; species Lentzea sp. NPDC004782. Next base: position 57,987 of record NZ_JBEXJN010000044.1, on the reverse strand, counting down.
CTGCTGCACGCGCTGTGGGACTCGATGAACAGCATCGCCGTCGTGATCACCGTGGTGGTCACGGGCGAGCCGTGGCAACGGCACGCGGAGCTTTTCACGGTCGTCACGTGGCTCGGGCTGGCGTCGATTTCGGTGGTGGGTCTGGTCTGGCTGCTGGGTCTGGTGCGGGCGTCGCGCCGGAAGTACCGGCCGGTGCGGGGCTATCCGCTGCCCACCGATGCACGGTGGTGGCCGGCCGGTCGTCCTCCTCGGTGAACCGCGCCAGCAGTTGTGGTGGCGGCGGTCGCGGACGGCACCACCAGGTCCACCGGGTGCGCCGCCGCCGAAGCCCTGCACGCCGCTGCCGTTCTGGCCGACCGCGACGACGAGTTGTGTGACGCCGGGCGAAACGGCGAGTCTGCGGACACTCGACAGCCACGTCGCCGTGTCCGCGATGGCTACCACGCGCAGTTTCGTGACGCCTGCGGGGATCGAGCAGTTCGAGGCGGCACGAACTTCAACCGAACGCCACGGGAAGTGATCCGTTCGGAGGTCAGGCCAGGAACTCCAGCACGGCGTCGCGGAACTCGGCGGGCCGCGTGCTGTGAATGCGGTGACCTGCGTCGATCGTGATGAGCTCGGCGTCGGGAATCGTGCAGGCGACCTCGACCAGCCGTTCGGGCGGCACGTGGCTGCGCGGGCCGCCGCCGATCACCAGGGTCGGGGCCTTGATCGCGGCGAGGCCGTCCCACCACACCGGGTCAGGTGCGCGGAGCTGGGTCAGCACCTGCGGCACCACCCGGCGGTCGAACCCGCGCCGGAACAGGCCTTGCAGTGCCAGGAACAGCTCCACGCCCTGCTTGGGCGGGCGTGGCTCACCCGAGCGCGGCGGTGGCGGTGGGTCCTCCAGCACGAGTTTGCGCACGCGGTCCGGGCGGCGACCCGCGAGCAGTGCCGCGACGTGGGCACCGAGCGAGTGGCCGACGAGGTCGAACTCGGCGATGTCCAGCGCGTCGAGCACCCCCACGACGTCGCGTTGCACCGAGTCGAGGCGGTAGTCGCCGGTCCAGGCGCTGCCGCCGTGCCCGCGCAGGTCCGGAGCGATCACGAACCGACCGGCGGCCACCAGCGAGCGGGTGAAGCGCGTCCACGTCGCCGAACTGCTCGCCAACGCGTGCAGCAGCACGGTCGGTGTGCCTTCCAGTGGCCCGTCCAGGCGGTAGGCGATGCTCACACCGCCGACGTTCAGCGTCGGTAGCGGAACCCGTGCTGGCATTGCGAACCGTCCCCCGGTGCGGTGTGGCACTGTCTTGGCCATGATTCCGGACGTCGTGCGGTTCCGGCAGGCAGATCTTCTTTCCGCTCTGCACCGGAGGTTCGGGCCGGTGGTGCGGATGGGCCCGTACACCTATCTGCTCGGGCCGGAGGCGAACCGGTTCGTGTTCGCCAACTCCGAGCTGTTCGAGGTGGAGCGCGCGTTCCAGGTGCTGGTGCCGGTGGACGGGCCGACGTCGTTGATCGTCAGCGACGGCGAGGACCACAAGCGGCGGCGCCGGTTGGTGCAGCCCGCGTTGGTGCACCGGCAGATCGCCAACTACGAGCCGGTCATGCGGGCCAACGCCGAGGCGGCGCTCGACTCGTGGCGGCCGGGCCAGGTCGTGGACGTCTACCAGGAGTTCCGGCGGGCCATCCGGCGCAGCACGATCCACGCGTTGTTCGGCGAGAAGATGGCTCAGGACGCGGACTTCTTCGGCGCGCACCTGCAGCTGCTGATCAACCTGATCGACCGGAACCCCGCGGTGGTCACGTGGCTGCGGCGGACGAAGGCACCGGCCTGGCGCAACGCGATGCGGGCGCGCAGGGCCGTCGACGCACGGGTCTACGCGGCGATCGCGGACGCACGGCAGGGCGGAACTGCCGACGACGACCACGTGCTCGCGTCACTGGTGCGGGAGAAGGACGGGCTGAGCGACCTGGAGGTGCGCGACCAGGTCGTCACGCTGATCGCGGCCGGGTACGAGACGACCAGCGGCGCGATGGCGTGGGCGGTGTTCAACCTGTTGCGGCACAACGGAGTTTGGGAACGCGCGCAGGAGGACGACGAGTACCTGGCCAACGTCGTCAACGAAACGTTGCGGCTTTACCCGCCGGCGGTCCTCTCGGCACGGGTGGCGGCGCAGCCGTTCGAGTTCGCCGGCAAGAAGATCAAGGAGGGCACCTTCCTGCTGTACAGCCCGTACGTCACGCATCGGCTGGCCGAGGTGTGGCCGGATCCGCTGCGGTTCGACCCGGACCGGTGGGAGCGCAAGCCGGCGCCGCACGAGTTCCTGCCGTTCGGCGGCGGGCCGCACCGGTGCATCGGGGCCGGGCTCGCCACGACGGAGCTGACCGTGATGCTGAAAGCGTTGCTGCAAAGGCCGAAACCCGAGTTGGTGAAGCAGCGCGTCACGCCGACGAGCGTCGCCGCGATGCGCCCCAAGCACGGTCTCAAAGTCCGGGCAGCAGGATGATCGCGGGGTGAGGCAGACGATGACGGACGCGTTGGGCGAGGCGCTGCACCTGATGAGGATGTCCGGCACCTTCTACTGCCGGACCGAGCTCACCGAGCCGTGGGGCGTGACCATGCCCGACATGGCCGACTGCCTGTGGTTCCACGTGCTCACCAGCGGCCGCTGCGAGATCGAGGTCGACGGCGAGATCACCTCGCTGGCACCCGGCGACGTGCTGCTCGTGCCCGGCGGCGAGGGCCACCGGCTGTTCGACTCGGCAAGCTCCCCGACGCCGCTCGTCACGACGTTGCCGCACGAGTTCGAGACCGACAACTACGCGATCCTCCGTCACGGCGACGGTGGCGCCGTGACGCACCTCGTGTGTGGTGCGGTGCGGTTCGACCACCCGGCCGCCAAGCACCTCATCAAGGTGTTGCCGCACGTGCTGCACGTGCGGCAGGCCGACGACATGCGCGCCACCATCGACCTGATGGCCGCCGAGGCGCGGAACCTGCGCCCCGGCGGCGAAGCGGTCATCACCAGGCTCGCCGACGTGCTGGTGATCCAGACGATCCGCTCGTGGCTCGCGACCGACCCGGCCGCGCGCACCGGCTGGCTGGGTGCGCTGCAGGACCGGCAGATCGGGCAGGCGCTGGCGTTGATCCACCGCGATCCCGCCCAGCCGTGGACCGTCGAACGGCTGGCGCACCAGACCGCGATGTCCCGGTCGGCGTTCGCGGCGCGGTTCACCGATCTCGTCGGCGAACCGGCCATGCGGTACGTGACGCGGTGGCGGATGCACGTGGCGATGAACCGCCTCAAAGACCGCGACAGCACGGTCAGCGAGATCGCCCGCGGCCTCGGCTACGAGTCCGAGGCGGCGTTCAGCCGGGCGTTCAAGCGGATCGTCGGGGTGTCGCCGGGTCAGGCGCGGGCGGGCTGAAGCAGGTCCCAGCGGTTGCCGTAGAGGTCCTCGAACACGGCCACGCGACCGTAGACCTCATCGCGCGGTGTCTCCAGGAACCGCACGCCGAACTCGGTCATGCGGGCGTGGTCGCGGTCGAAGTCGTCGGTGGTGAGGAAGAACCCGACGCGACCGCCGGTCTGGTCGCCAACGCGGCCGGACTGCTGATCGTTGTCGGCCTGAGCCAGCAGCAGGTTCGCTCCCCCACCCGCTGAAATCACGACCCAGCGCTTGTCGCCCTGCGGGGTGTCCTCCACCAACTCGAACCCGAGACCGTCGACGTAGAAGCGGATCGCCTCGTCGTAGTCGCGGACCACCAAGGTCACCAAGCCCATGGAGCGCACGCTGCTCAGTGTGACATGGTGCCTCCATGGCGGTTACATCGGAGACGCATCGACTGCCCGTACGCACCCTCGTCGCGTCGAGCGCCGGCAACGCGGTGGAGTGGTACGACTGGGGCATCTACACGGCGTTCAGCATCTACTTCGCCACGCAGATCTTCCCGAAGGGCAACGAGGCCGCGGCGCTGCTGAGCACGTTCGCCACGTTCGCGCTCGCGTTCTTCTTCCGGCCGCTCGGCGGGTACCTGCTCGGCCGGTTCGCGGACCTCAAAGGCAGGCGCACCGCGATGCTGCTGACGATCGTGCTGATGTCGGGCGGGTCGGTGCTGATCGGGTTGCTGCCGACGTTCGACCAGGTCGGCTGGCTGTCACCGGCGCTGCTGGTGCTCGCCCGCATCGCGCAGGGCATGGCGCTCGGCGGCGAGGTGTCCAACGCGTCGGCGTACCTCGCGGAGATCGCGCCCGCCGACCGTCGCGGGCGGTACTCGTCGTTCTTCTACATCTCGACCGGGGCGGCGGTGCTGATCGCGTCACTGCTCGGGTTCGTGCTGTCGCGCAACCTCGACAAGGCCGCGATGGCGTCCTACGGGTGGCGCGTGCCGTTCCTGGTCGGCGGTGTGCTCGGGCTGATCGGGTTGTGGTTGCGGCGAGAGCTGAAGGAGACCGAGCAGTTCGAGGACAACAGGGCCAAGGCGGAAAGCGTCCGCAACCCGCTGCTGACCACGCTCAGGGAGCACCCGAAGGCGGTCGGGCAGCTCGTCGGCGTCACGTTGCTGTCGACGCTGAGCTTCTACACGTTCTTCTCCGCGCTGACGCCGTTCGCGGTGAAGACCAAGGGCGCGGGCGACATCGACGTGTTCCTGGCGCTGTCGATCGGCACGCTGGTGTTCATCGCGCTGCAGTACCCGCTGGGGTGGACGGCCGACCGGTACGGCCGCAAACCGCAGCTGCTCGTGTGGTCGGCGGCGATGGCCCTGCTGGTCGTGCCGTTGTCGACGCTGGTCGAACCGGGGCTCGCGAACCTGGTCGTCGTGTTCTGCGTCGGCCTCGGGCTCTACACGGCGATGACGTCGATCGCGCCCGCGATCATGAGCGAGCTGTTCCCCACCGAGCTGCGCGGACTGGGCATCGGCGCCTGGTACAACCTGACGGTCGCGCTGTTCGGCGGCACCGCCCCGCTGGTCATCCAGGCCGTCGGCGGGACGGTGTTCTTCTGGTACGTCGCCGTCGCCGCGGTGATCACGTTCCTCGTCGTCCTGTCGTTGCCGGAGACGAAGGGCGCGGAGCTCACCTAGCGAGCGGCACCAGGTCGTCGGCGTGCACGACCTCGCGGCGCTGCTCCTCCGGCAGGTCGTGGGTCTTGCGGCCGATCAACGACGGCAGCTCCCCCGAGTCGTAGCAGACGACACCGCGGGCCACGACCTCACCGGCCAGGCTCACCAACTCGACGACGTCACCGGCCTCGAAGTCGCCGTCCACGCCGGTGATTCCCGCCGCCAGCAACGAACGACGCCGGCCGACCACAGCGGCGACCGCGCCGTCGTCGAGGTGCAGGCGGCCGTTCGCGTCGGTGGCGTAACCGAGCCAGAACCGGCGGGCGGTGAGACGTGAACCCGTTGCGGCGAAAGCGGTGCCGACGTCCGCGGACGACAGCGCGCGACCGGCGTCGGAGGCACCGGCCAGCAGCACCGGGATGCCCGCCGACGCGGCGAGTCGCGCCGCCGCCAGCTTCGAGGCCATGCCGCCGGTGCCGAGACCGGACGCGCCGACGCTTCCGGCCTGCACACCGTCCACATCGGACGCTCCGGTGACCTCCGAGATGCGGACCGCGCCGGGCTTGCGCGGGTCACCGGAGTAGAGCGCGTCCACATCGGACAGCAGGAACAACGCGTCGGCGCCGACCAGGTGCGCCACCAGGGCGGCGAGGCGGTCGTTGTCGCCGAAGCGGATCTCCTCGGTGGCCACGGTGTCGTTCTCGTTCACCACCGGCACGGCTCCCAGAGCCAGCAGCCGGGAGAACGTGCGCTGGGCGTTGCGGTAGTGGGCGCGGCGCACCACGTCGTCAGCGGTCAGCAGGACCTGGCCGACGGTGAGCGAGTAGCGGCCGAACGAGTTCGCGTAGGCGTGCGCCAACGTCAGCTGACCGACGCTGGCCGCGGCCTGCTGGGTGGCGAGGTCACGCGGGCGCCGGAACAGCTTCAACGGCGCCAGGCCCGCGGCGATCGCACCGGACGAGACCAGCACGACCTGGCTGCCCGCACCGCACCGCGCGGCGACCGCGTCGACCAGCGAGTCGAGGCGGGCCGGGTCGAGCCCGCCTTCCGCCGTGGTCAAAGAAGAAGAACCGACCTTCACCACGATGCGGTTCGCCGAAGCGACCGCTCGCCGTGCTTGTGAGACCGCGGGGGCCGTCACGTTTTACTCCTCGTCGAAGTCGTCGCCGTAGTCGCCGGGCGCGCGGCGGGCCTTCTTCAGGGCCTTGCGCTCGTGGGCGCCGATGCGGTCGTTGCGCTCAAGGCGGGCGTCCGTGCCACGTCCGGTCATCGTCATCGCGATGCCCGCCGGAGTGGTCGGCTCCCAGTCGAACACCAGGTCGCCGATGGTGACCTGGCAGCCGGGGACGGCGCCCATCTTCACGAGCTGATCCTCGACACCCAGCCTGTTCAGGCGGTCGGCGAGGTAACCGACGGCTTCGTCGTTGGAGAAGTCGGTCTGGCGGATCCAGCGCTCGGGGCGGTCGCCCCTGACGACGAAGCCACCCTCGACCGAGGGGTCCTCGGTCACGGTGAACCCGGCGTCGTCCACGGCGGTCGGCCGCAGCACGATGCGGGTCGATTCCTTCTTCGGCTGGGCAGCGCGGTATTCGCGCACGACCTCGGCCAGCTTGAAGGTCAGTTCACGCAGTCCCTCGCGGGACACGGTCGACACCTCGAACACCGGCAGGCCGCGGGCCTCGATCTCCGGGCGGACGAGGTCGGCGAGGTCCTTGGCGTCCGGGATGTCGATCTTGTTGAGGATCACCACGCGCGGACGGTCGGCGAAGTCGCCGCCGAGCGACGGGGTGTACTCCGCGAGCTCCTGCTCCAGCGCGTCGATGTCCGCGATCGGGTCGCGGCCGGGCTCGTACGTCGCGCAGTCGACGACGTGGGCGAGCACAGCGGTGCGTTCGATGTGCCGCAGGAAGTCGAGGCCGAGGCCCTTGCCCTGCGAGGCACCGGGGATCAGGCCGGGCACGTCGGCCATCGTGAAGATGGTCTCACCCGCGGTGATCACGCCCAGGTTCGGCACCAGCGTGGTGAACGGGTAGTCGGCGATCTTCGGCTTCGCCGCGGAGAGCACCGAGATCAGCGACGACTTGCCGGCCGACGGGAAGCCGAGCAGGCCGACGTCCGCGACGGACTTGAGCTCCAGCACCAGGTCGCGCGTCTCGCCCGGCTCGCCGAGCAACGCGAAACCGGGGGCCTTGCGGGCCTTCGACGCGAGCGAGGCGTTGCCGAGACCACCACGGCCACCGGCGGCCGCGATGAGCTGGGTGCCCTCGCCGACGAGGTCCGCGACGATCTCGCCGTCCTCGGTCAGCACCACGGTGCCGTCCGGGACGCGCAGGATCAGGTCCTCGCCGTTCGCGCCGTCGCGGTTCGCACCCGCGCCCGCCTTGCCGTTGGTGGCCGAGGCGTGCGGGCGGAAGTGGAAGTCGAGCAGGGTGTGCACCTGCGAGTCGACGACGAGGACGACATCGCCGCCCTTGCCGCCGTTGCCGCCGTCCGGGCCGCCGAGCGGCTTGAACTTCTCGCGGTGCACAGAAGCGCAACCGTTGCCCCCGTTGCCGGCGGCAGCGTGGATCACCACCCGGTCTACGAAGCGGGCCACGGAACTACTTCCTCTCAAAGTCTTGGACAAGCAACGAGGGGCGGTGCCGGAAGACCGGTCCCGCCCCTCGCAGAGGTATTGCTACGTCGCGGAAAACGGTCCTCAGACCGCGACCGGGACGATGTTGACGGTCTTGCGACCGCGCTTCATGCCGAACTCCACCGCACCCGGCTGCAGGGCGAACAGCGTGTCGTCCTTGCCGATGCCCACACCGACGCCGGGGTGGAACTTGGTGCCGCGCTGGCGGATCAGGATCTCGCCGGCCTTGACGACCTGACCGCCGAACCGCTTCACACCCAGGTACTGGGGGTTGGAGTCACGGCCGTTGCGGGAACTGGACGCACCCTTTTTGTGTGCCATGAGAAGTCAGGTCCTCACTTACCGGTGATGCCGGTGACCTCGACGCGGGTCAGCTTCTGGCGGTGACCCTGGCGCTTGTGGTAGCCGGTCTTGTTCTTGAACTTGTGGATGCGGATCTTGGGACCCTTGGTGTGCTCGACGACCTTGCCGGTCACCGAGAACTTCTCCAGGGCCGCCGCGTCAGCGGTGACGTCAGTGCCGTCGACCACGAGCAGCGCCTGGAGGGAGATTTCGGTGCCCGGCTCGCCCTCGAGCTTCTCGACCTCGACGATGTCGCCGACAGCGACCTTGTACTGCTTGCCGCCGGTCTTGACGATCGCGTACATCAGGACGGAAGTCTCCTGCTACTCGATGGTGACGGGCCATGCGCCATCCAATGGGAGAATCACCAGAGGAGGCACACGACAGGACCCGTCGGATAACGGGCCGTCAACAAGGTTACGGGAGTGGGTACAGCCGGGGCAAACCGGGGTGCCCTGATCGCGTTCGCGCAGGCTGTGCCATCCCTCACAACGCAAAACCGGGGCCGCCCGTGAAGGCGACCCCGGTCTCGCTCGCAGCGCGTTCAGCTCTCCTGGACCGGCGGTCCCGCGGGCCGCGACACGGCGCGGCGCCTGCGGGTGGTGGTGACCACCGGAGCGGGCAGCTGGACCTCGGGCTGCTTCGGCACCTCGACGACCACCGGAGCGGGCACGTCGTGCACGGCCGGAGCACCGGCGGCGCGCTTGGCCGCACGGCGGCGCGGACGGGCACCGGAAGTGGTCACCGGGGCCGCTGCGACGGGCGCTGCGGGCTCGGCGACCGGTTCCGGCGCCACGGAGGCCTCGGCGGCTGCGACGGCCTCAGCGGCGAGCTCGGCCACCTCGGCGGCCTCCTCCGCGACCTCGGCCGACTCCTCGGCGACCAGCTCGGCCACCGTCACCGGCTCGACGAGCTCGGGCGCCGCCTCCTCGATCACCGCGGCGGCAGGCTCCTCCGCCGGGGTCTCGACAGGCTCCTCGTCCGCCTCGGCCGTCTCGTGCGGCACGTGACCGTTGAGCGCCTGCTCCTCGACCACGACCGCGTCGACGACCGCCTGCGGCTCCTTGTCACGACGACGACGGCGACGGCGGCGTCCGCCGTGGCCCTCGTGCTCCTGGTCGGCGGCGACGGCGGTCTCGGAGATGTCCTCCGGCTCGCCGGGCTCGACGACCTCGGGCTCGGCCTCGACCGGTGCCTCGACGGTCGCCTCGACCACCTCGGCGGAGTCCGCGGCCTGCTCCGACCCGCCCTTGTTGCGGCGCGACTTGCGGCCACCGCCCTGTGCCTGCTGCTGGCCGCCGCCACCGTTGCCACCGCCGTGCGAGTGCACGGGCTCGGTGGACACGATCACGCCACGACCGCGGCAGTGCTCACACGTCTGGCTGAACGCCTCCAGCAGACCGGTGCCGACCCGCTTGCGGGTCATCTGCACCAGGCCGAGCGAGGTGACCTCGGCGACCTGGTGACGCGTGCGGTCGCGGCCCAGGCACTCGGTCAGGCGGCGCAGCACCAGGTCGCGGTTCGACTCCAGGACCATGTCGATGAAGTCGATGACGATGATGCCGCCGATGTCGCGCAGCCGGAGCTGGCGGACGATCTCCTCCGCCGACTCCAGGTTGTTGCGCGTCACCGTCTCTTCGAGGTTTCCGCCCGATCCGGTGAACTTGCCGGTGTTGACGTCGATGACCGTCATCGCCTCGGTGCGGTCGATGATCAGGTAGCCGCCCGACGGCAGCCAGACCTTGCGGTCCAGCGCCTTCATCAGCTGCTCGTCGATGCGGTACTCGACGAACGCGTCGTTGTTGCCGACGTGCTTCTTCAGGCGGTCCTGCAGGTCCGGCGCCACGTGGCGGACGTAGCCGTCGATGACGTCCCACGCCTCGTCGCCCTGGACGACGAGCTGGGCGAAGTCCTCGGTGAACAGGTCGCGGACGACCTTCACCAGCAGGTCCGGCTCCTCGTAGAGCAGCGTCGGCGCCTTGGTGGAGGTGCTCTCGGACTTCTCCTTGATGACCTTCCACTGCGCCTGCAGACGCGTCACGTCACGGGCCAGCTCCTCCTCGGAGATGCCCTCCGAAGCGGTGCGGATGATCACACCGGCGTCCTCGGGGACGACCCTCTTGAGGATGTCCTTGAGGCGCTTGCGCTCGTTGTCCGGCAGCTTGCGGCTGATGCCCGTGGCACCACCACCCGGCACGTAGACCAGGAAGCGGCCGGGCAGGCTGATCTGGGTCGTCAGGCGCGCGCCCTTGTGGCCGACCGGGTCCTTGGTGACCTGGACGAGCACGGAGTCACCGCTGCTCAGAGCCTGTTCGATCTTGCGGGACTTGCCCTCGAGACCGGCGGCGTCCCAGTCGACCTCACCGGCGTACAGCACGGCGTTGCGACCGCGGCCGATGTCGATGAACGCGGCCTCCATGCTCGGCAGCACGTTCTGCACGCGGCCCAGGTAGACGTTGCCGACGATCGAGCCGCTGCCCGACGACGTGACGAAGTGCTCGACCAGCACGCCGTCTTCCAGCACACCGATCTGGGTGCGGTCGCCGCGCTCGCGCACCACCATCGTGCGGTTCACGGCCTCGCGGCGGGCCAGGAACTCGGCCTCGGTCAGCACCGGGGCGCGGCGGCGGCCGGCCTCGCGACCGTCCCGGCGGCGCTGGCGCTTGGCCTCCAGCCGGGTCGAGCCGCGGATGCTGCGGACCTCGCTCTGCGCGGCCTCGGAGTCGGCCTTGTCGTCGCGCGCGTCGCGGGACTCGCGGACGTGCACCACCGTGTTCGGCGGGTCGTCCTCGGAGGTCGCCTCGTCGTCCGCGCCGGTCTTGCGGCGGCGGCGACGGCGGCGCCGGCGGGTCGAGCTCTCGTCGCCCTCGTCGTCGGACACCTCGTCGGCGGCCTCGGTCTCGGCGGCCTCGGCCTCCTCGGCGCCGTCCTCGGACTCCTCGCCCGCATCGGCCTCGGCACCCTTGCCGCGGCCACGGCCACGACGGCCGCGGCGGCGCCGGCGACGGCCCTCGCCCTCGTCGTCACCCTCGGCTTCGGCCTCGGCGGCGTCGAGCTCGTCCGCGGCGATCTCGCCGACGGACTTCTCGTCCTCGACCACCGGCTCCTCGACGACGAACGGCGAGGCGGCGGCCTTGGGCCGTTCGATCGGCTGAGGCGGCAGGAACACCGCGCTCGGCGCGGCGAAGACCGGCGCGAGCGCCGGTGCCTCGAACGCCGGGACCGCGGGGGCCTCGTAGTCCTCGGTGATCTCACCGGTGACGACGTCGTCCCAGTCCAGCAGCGTCTCGGCCACCTTCAGCGCGACGTCGCGGCTCACGCTCGACTGCGCGCTGCGGGCGACCTCGCCGAGGTCGGCCAGCGCCGTCATCACGTCCTTGCTGGAGACGTCCAGCAGCTTCGCCAGCGCGTGCACCCGCAGCTTGTCCGGCAGATCTGCCAGCTCAGGGCGTGCGGATACCACGCCCTGCCCGCCGGCCCGGCCGGCAGGCTTGTCCTTGTTCGACATGCAGCTCCTCCACCCCCGGGCGCGTCCCGTGAGGACGCGGCCGCGCAGGGGCCTCTCTTGTCTCTCTCCACCGCTGCTCGCGGCGGGAATCCTTGCCTCGCGCGCAGCGGCGTGGCGCCTCACCGGGCGCACGCTTGCGCAGGTCCCACGACGACGCCACCCTCAGCGCCGCTCCTCCTGATGCGTCGCGACTGGACGTTCCGGCGCTCCTCTGCGTCAGGACTCTCTGTCCTGTTGGAGCGGGTCCACCAGCCTGCCTTCGCCGTCGAGCCGTCCCTGCGCCATCCGGGTTGCTCTCGCAGGTACCGGCGGCACGAGATCGGCGAGGACACGAAGCGCATTCAGCACGTCGTCGGGTCGGACGGTAGGCGTTACCTGCCGAACGACCGTCATGAGTATCCCACACGGTTGTGACAATCCGGCCTCATCGTGTCCGGCGTCGCTCGAACGTGGTTCGACCAGTGCCGACACGACCGCGGGCCGCACGTCGATGATCTTCTTGCCGTCCTTGGTCAGACGCTCGACCTCGACCCGCTCCCGCGAGAGGAAGACGCCGACCGCGGCCGCGAGCGCTTCGGGTTCCACCCCGTCGAGCTCGATCCGCCACTCGCTCGCGTCGATGCGCTCGGTGAGGTTGCCACCGCGCGCCTGCACGATGTCGACCACGTCGATGCCGGGTGGCAGCGCCTCGTCGAGCGCGATCTTCAGCGCCTCCGGGTCGACCCGTTCGACGACCGACACCTCGACGTACTCCGCCTCGCTGGCGACGCCGGTCGGTGCGGCACCCACCCACGACACCTTCGGGTGAGGGCTGAAGCCCTGCGAATACGCCATGGGCACTCCGGCCCTGCGCAGCGCACGCTCGAACGTACGAGCGATGTCGCGGTGCGAGGTGAAACGCAACCTCCCCCGCTTGGTGTAGCGGAGGCGCAGTTTCTGCACGGCGGCGGCCGAAGGGTTGTTGGGCTGATGGCGGCTCAGTGGTGCTCCCATGAGGTGTTCCGACGGGTGAGCGGTCCCATCGGCGCAGGCTGTTCGTCCAGGAGGACGGTACCGTGAACCTGATTCAGAACGTTCAGCTTGTCTAGATCGTTGCGCGTGGCTACGGTCCGGCTGACTGGACGCCTTGCCGACCTGGAGGTCCCCGGTGCCTCTGCTCCACCGCGCACGGGCTGCGGCGCTGACCGCCCTGCTCGCGGCCGGGTGCATGGCGGCGTCCCTGCCCGCGGGCGCCGAGCCGAGCGCCGACTCGTGCATCCAACCGGGGCCGACGCTGCGCTATCTGGTGGTGTTCTCGCAGCTCACACCCGCTGAGATGGCGAACGCGGAGATCGCGCGGGCGTGTGGCGCCACCACCGTGTACTACCCGGAGATCGGGGTCGCCGTGGCGACCTCTCCCGACCCGTCGTTCCTCAAGCTGATCGGCCCGCAGCGCGCGTACAGCGCGCAGGCCGAGCGCGTCGGCAAGCGTTCGGTGCAGCGCAAGAAGGACGACACCGAGCTGTTCCGGCCGTCCGGACAGCGCTCTGGCGAACAGTGGGACATGGATCTCATCAAGGCCCCCGCCGCGCACGAGATCAGCACGGGGTCGAAGTCCGTGGTCGTCGGCGTGCTGGACTCCGGCATCGACCCGCACCACCCCGACCTGGTCCCGGCGCTGGCCCCGGAGCTGTCCGCGGGCTGTTTGACCGGAAAGCCGGACCCGTCGCCTTCCGCCTGGGCACCGACGACCTCCGCGCACGGCACGCACGTCGCGGGCACCATCGCCGCCGCTGACGACGGCCGCGGCACCACGGGCGTCGCACCGGGCGTGCGCATCGCGTCCGTGAAGGTCGTCGACGACGACGGCTTCATCTACCCCGAGTACGCCGTGTGCGGCTTCATGTGGGCCGCCGAGCAGCGGATGACCATCACCAACAACAGCTACTTCATCGACCCGTACCTGTTCACGTGCCAGAGCGAGCCCGGTCAGCGCGTGATCTACGAGGCCGTGCGCCGTGCCGTCGACTACGCCACGTCCCGCAACGTGCTGACGGTCGCGGCGGCCGGCAACAACGCCGCCGACCTGTCCCGGCCGGGGCGTGACTCGGTGTCGCCGACGAACGGCGACGCTCAGACGCGGGTGGTCGACTCGACGTGCGTGGTGCTGCCGGCGCAGCTCAAGAACGTCGTCGGCGTGTCGGCCGTCGAGTCGACCAAGACCAAGGCCGGGTACAGCTCGTACGGCCTGGGCACCATCGACGTGACCGCGCCGGGCGGCGACTCCCGGACACCGGGCGGATGCGTGCTCTCGACCGTGCCGTCGGGTTACGACTACTCGTGCGGCACGTCGATGGCGACCCCGCACGCGGCCGGGGTGGCCGCGCTGATCGCGTCGACGCATCCCGACACCGACGCGGTGACGCTGGGGCGGATGCTGAACGCGCAGGCCGAGACGCTGGCGTGCCCGGCGGACTACGACCTCAACGGCACAGGTGTGCAGGACGCGTTCTGCACGGGCTACTCGGAGTACAACTCCTTCTACGGCCACGGCCTGGTCGACGCGCTGGCCGCCGTCACCAGGTAGCAGGTCACCAGGGCACGGGCGTTCCGTCCCACGACCAGAAGCCACCGGTGGGGCCGTCGTCCGGCAGCAGGGCCAGGCGGAGGGCACCGCGGGCGGCCTCGGCCGGGTCGCCGCCGGCAGCGGCGGCCCTCTGGGCGAAGTCGGTGGCCCGCAGGCCGGGGGCGAGCGCGTTGACCTTGAAGCCCTCGTCGGCCAGCGTCTGGGCGTAGAAGACGGTGAGGGCGTTGAGGGCCGCCTTGGCCGAGCGGTAGGCGGCGGCGCCACCACTTCCGGGGGTGAACTGCGGATTGGGTTCCGCACTCCAGGTCAGCGACGCGGTGCCACTCGAGATGTTGACGATGCGCGGGTGCGCAGACCGGCGCAGTGCCGGCAGGAACGCGTTGGTCACCGCCACCACCCCGAACACGTTGGTCTCGTACGTGCGCCGGAACTCCTCGACGCCGGTGTCGGCGGGCGGGGCGAGTGACAGGGCGACACCCGCGTTGTTGACCAGCACGTCCAGCCGGTCCACCCGAGCCGCGGCCTGTGCGATGCCGTCGGGATCCGTCACGTCGAGGACCAGCAGCCGGGCGCCGGCACCGATCTCCTCGACGGCCCGCTGTCCGCGACCGGGGTCGCGGGAGCCCACGTACACGGTGAGGCCTTCGTCGGCGAGCAGCCGGGCGATGTGCTTGCCGATGCCCTTGTTGGCACCGGTGACCAGAGCTGTGCGATCGTTCATGGCAACCACGGTTCCCTGGTGGTGGGGCGCCCTGCCAGGGACAACCTGTACCAGGCGGGAGGCCGGCATGGCGCGGCAGGAACTGGCCCGTTTCCTGCGGGACCGCCGGGCGGGCCTGCGGCCGCACGACATCGGCCTGAGGACGACGGGCACCGCCCGCCGCACGCCGGGGCTGCGCCGCGAAGAGGTGGCGAACCTCGCTCACATGTCGGTCGACTACTACACGCGGCTGGAGCAGGCCCGCGGACCACGGCCGTCGACCCGGATCCTGGAAGCGCTGGCCGGGGCACTGCGACTCACACCGGCCGAGCGCAGCCACCTGTTCCGACTGGCGGGATCGAGTGCGCCACCCGGCGGCAACGCCGTGCGACAGGTACCCGCACACGTGGCCCACATGCTCCAGCGACTGCCGCAGACCGCTGCCATCGTCACCGACGCGGCGTACGACGTCGTCGCCTGGAACCCCCTGGCCCGGGCACTGCTCGGCGACGACCTCTCCGGCGGGACGCCGAACCTGGCCCGGCGCCGCTTCCTGGACTCCGAGCGGAGGTACGACAGCTCCAGCACCGAGGAGTTCGGGCACATCGTCGTGGCGCGGTTGCGCCGGGCCGCCGACCGCTACCCGCGGGACCCGCAGCTGGCCGCCCTGCTGACCGAACTGCACGCGGGCAGCGAGGAGTTCCGGCGGATCTGGCAGCTGCGACCGGTCCACGCTCCCCGGCACCGCACCAAGACCGTCGACCACCCGGACGTCGGCCCGCTGCGGCTGAACTGCGACGTCCTGCTCGTGCCCGAGGAAGACCTGGAGGTCGTCCTGATCACGGCCGATCCCTCCTCGTCCGCCTCGCGGACCCTGCGCAGGCTGGCCAGGCAGACGAGGAGGCCCGTCAAGGAGTGAGAGCCGGGTTCTTCACCGGCGAGCCGACGCCGACCGGCGAGATCGGCAGCAGCTTGCGGCCCGTCGGGCCGACCTCGATGTCGGTGCCCATCGCCGGGCACACACCGCAGTCGAAGCACGGCGTCCAGCGGCAGTCGTCCTGCTCGCGCTCGTCGAGCGCGTCCTGCCAGTCGGCCCAGAGCCATTCCTTGTCGAGGCCCGAGTCGAGGTGGTCCCAGGGCAGGACCTCCAGCTCCTCGCGCTCGCGGGTGGTGAACCAGGCGAGGTCGACGCCCAGGGGCTCCAGCTGTTCCGCCGCTTTGGTGGTCCAGCGCTCGTAGCTGAAGTGCTCGGTCCAGCCGTCGAACCGGCCGCCGTCGCGCCACACCGCCTCGATGACCTTGCCGATGCGGCGGTCACCGCGGCTGAGCAGGCCTTCGATGAGGCTGGGCTTGCCGTCGTGGTAGCGCATGCCGATGTTGCGGCCGAGGCTGCGGTCGGCGTTCACGGCCTCGCGGAGCTTGCGCAGGCGGTCGTCGACCGTGTCCGGGTCGCACTGGGCGGCCCACTGGAACGGCGTGTGCGGCTTGGGCACGAACCCGCCGATCGAGATGGTGCAGCGGACGTCGTTGCGGCCGCTGGCCTGGCGGCCGGCGCGGATGACGTTCTTGGCCATCTCCGCGATCTGCAGGACGTCCTCGTCTTCCTCCGTGGGCAGGCCGCACATGAAGTAGAGCTTCACCTGCCGCCAGCCGTTGGAGAACGCGGCCGACACCGTGCGGATGAGGTCCTCTTCGGACACCATCTTGTTGATGACGCGGCGCATCCGCTCGCTGCCGCCCTCGGGCGCGAAGGTGAGACCCGAGCGCCTTCCGTTGCGGGACAGCTCGTTCGCCAGGTCGATGTTGAACGCGTCGACGCGCGTGCTCGGCAGGCTCAGGCCCGTGTTGGTGCCCTCGTAGCGGTCCGCGAGACCCTTGGTGATCTCCGCGATCTCGCTGTGGTCGGCGCTCGACAGCGACAGCAGGCCGACCTCTTCGAACCCGGTCGCCTCCAGTCCCTTCTGGACCATGGCGCCGATGCCCTCGATGGACCGCTCGCGCACCGGGCGGGTGATCATGCCCGCCTGGCAGAACCGGCAGCCGCGCGTGCAGCCGCGGAAGATCTCGACGCTCATCCGCTCGTGCACGCTCTCGGCGAGCGGCACCAGCGGCTGCTTCGGGTACGGCCACGCGTCGAGGTCCATCGTGGTCCGCTTGAACACGCGGTACGGCACGCGGTCGCGGTTCGGCACCACGCGCTGGATGCGGCCGTCGGGCAGGTACTCGACGTCGTAGAAGCGCGGGATGTACACGCCGCCGGTCTCGGCGAGCCTGGTCAGCACCTCGTCGCGGCCGCCGGGGCGGCCCTCGGCCTTCCAGGTCTTCACGATCTCGGTGATCTCGAGGACGGCCTCCTCGCCGTCGCCGAGCACCGCCGCGTCGATGAAGTCCGCGATCGGCTCGGGGTTGAACGCCGCGTGCCCACCGGCGACCACGATCGGGTCGTCCTCGGTGCGCTCGGCCGAGTGGAGCGGGATGCCCGCGAGGTCCAGCGCCGTCAGCATGTTCGTGTAGCCCAGCTCCGTCGCGAAGCTGATGCCCATCAGGTCGAACGCCTTCAACGGCCGGTGCGCGTCCACGGTGAACTGCGGAACCCCGTGCTCACGCATGAGCTTTTCGAGGTCCGGCCACACGGCGTAGGTGCGCTCGGCGAGCACGTCGGGCAGCTCGTTGAGGATTTCGTAGAGGATCATGACGCCCTGGTTGGGCAGCCCCACCTCGTACGCGTCGGGGTACATCAACGCCCAGCGCACGGACGCCGCGTCCCAGTCCTTGACGGTCGCGTTGAGCTCCCCGCCGACGTACTGCACCGGCTTGGAGATCCGCGGCAGCAGAGGCTCCAACCTGGGGAAAACAGACTCGACACTCACGCTTCCAGAGTAACGGCCCCGCGCGTGCCGCACCCAATCGCGGTCAGTCGAGCAACAACTTCCCCAGGCGCCTCGCCGCCACCACGGTCCCCACGGCCGCCAGCACGGCGAAATAGGCGACGTGGCCGAGCATCCCCCACCCGACGACACCCAGCGTGAGCCCGCGCATGAGCTCGACGGCGTGGTAGAGCGGCGTCCAGCTGACCACCGCCTGCAACCAGCCGGGGTAGACCGACAGCGGGTAGAACGTGGTCGAGAACAGGAACATCGGCAGCACCGCCAGCTGCACCAGGTCGAAGTCCTGCCACGACCGCATGAACGTCGTGGCCGCCATCCCGACCGCCGCGAACGCGAACGCCACCAGCAATGCCGCCGGCAGCGCGAGCAACGCCCACGGCGAGGCGATCAGCCCCATCCCGAGCATCACGCAGAGGAAGCCCGCCGAGTACAACCCGCCGCGCAGCAGCGCCCAGGCGATCTCGCCCATCGCGATGTCGAACGGCCCCATGGGCGTGGCCAGCATCGCGTCGTACAGCTTGGCGTACTTGAACTTGAAGAACACGTTGAACGTCGCGTCGTACACCGCGCCGTTCATCGCCGACGCCGCCAGCAGGGCGGGCGCCACGAACGCGGCGTAGCTGACCGGCCGCCCGTCCGGCCCCGCGACCGAGGCGACGAACTGCCCGAACCCGAGGCCGAGCGACCACAGGAACAACATCGGCTCGAACGCCCCGCCGACGAGCACGAACCACGCACGCCGGTTCACCAGCGCCGCCCGTTCGACGAGCGTGCTGGCCCTGCCGCCGTAGAGACCGGGCGGAATCACCCGCCACAACAGGCCGACGCTGGCGGGCGCGGCACCGTTCGCGCGGTTGAGGGTCTGGGTCATGTCACACCGCCAGCCTGCGATGGAAGGAACGAGCGGCGAAGAACAGGCCCGCCGAGGCCATGGCGAGCAGGTAGGCGACGTGCCCGAGCGCGGGCAGGAGCCCCAGCGTGCCGAACGTGGTCCCACGCGCGAGCTCGATGCCGTGCCACGCCGGGGTGAGCCACACCAGCGGCAGCAACCAGCCCGGCAGCTGGCTGACCGGGAAGAACGCCCCGGTGAACAGCGTCATCGGCATGAGCACGAACCGGAAGATCACGTTGAAGCTGTCCGGCTTGTCCAGCGTCGCGCTGTAGGCGATCAGCGGACAGCTGAACGCGAGCCCGGCCAGCGTCGCGAACAGCACCGACCACACGACGGCCGGACCGGCCGCCGCACCGAGCACCGCCGCGACGACCACGAACACCGCCGACCGCGCGAACAGCTGCACCCCGTTCCACAGCACCTGCCCGTAGAGCACCTGGGCAGGCGTGATCGGGGTGGCCACCATGCCGATGTACGTCTTCTGCCACAGGAACGACGACATGATCGCGTACGTCGACTCGAACGTGGCGCCCTGCACGGCCGTGATGACGACCAGCGCGGGCGCGAGGTACTGCAGGTACGGCACGCCCCCGATCAACGCGGTGGACTGCACCTGCGACCCGAACCCGAACCCGAGCGCCAGCAGGAACAGCAACGGCGACAGGAAACTCGACACCGCCGTGGCCCGCCAGTTGCGCCGGTACCAGGTCCAGTGCTTCTCGAAGCCGAACCACGACGCCCTGAGTGTGCGCATCAGTCCACCAACGTCCGTCCGGTGAGCCGCAGGAACACGTCCTCCAGCGAACTGCGCCGCACCAGGCTCTGAATCGGCTGCACCCCGTGCTCGTGCACTCGCTGCAGGGCCGCCTCCCCGTCCTGCGTGTACAACAACAACCGGTCCGGCAACGCCTCGACCCGCTCCGCGAACCGCGCCAGCTCCGGCTTCTCCTGCCCCGGAGGGAACCGCAGCTCCAGCACTTCCCTGGTGGAGTACCGGCCGATCAACTCGCTCGGCGACCCCTCGGCCGCGATCCGCCCACCGTCCATCACGACCAGCCGGTCGCAGAGCTGCTCGGCCTCGTCCATGTAGTGGGTCGTGACGATGAACGTGACCCCGTCCTGCTTCAACCGGAACAGCCTGTCCCACAACAGATGCCGCGCCTGCGGGTCCAGCCCGGTGGTCGGCTCGTCGAGCAACAGCAGCTCCGGGTCGTTGACCAGCGACCGCGCGATGGTCAGCCGCCGCTTCATCCCCCCGGACAGCGGCTCGACCTCGTGCTCCGCCCGGTCCACGAGCTGCGCGAACTCCAGCAGCTCGTCCGCCTTCTCCCGGCACCGCTGCCGCGACATCCCGAAGTACCGTCCGTAGATCTGCAGGTTCTGCCGGACCGTCAGCTCCGTGTCGAGGTTG
This sequence comes from Lentzea sp. NPDC004782, assembly GCF_040609115.1. Taxonomy (NCBI): domain Bacteria; kingdom Bacillati; phylum Actinomycetota; class Actinomycetes; order Pseudonocardiales; family Pseudonocardiaceae; genus Lentzea; species Lentzea sp. NPDC004782. The sequence continues at coordinate 37,998 of NZ_JBEXJN010000044.1, read as the reverse complement.
TCGAGCTGCGGCACGACCCCGATCCGCGCCCGGATCTTCGGCCCGTCCCGGTCCGGGTCCATGCCGAGCACCTTCAGCTCCCCGCCCGTCCGCCCGGACACGCACGAGATCATCCGCATGGTCGACGACTTCCCGGCCCCGTTGGGCCCCAGGAACCCGAAGGCCTCCCCGCGGCGCACCTCGACGTCGATGCCGCGCACGGCCTCGAACGTCCCGAAATGCTTGGTCAGCGCCTTGGCCTCGACGAGGTTCTCCACCCGCCCGACGTTAACGAACAGGTCTGACAATTTTCGACGCAATTACGGCCCGAGACAACCCGGTCGCGGGGTGCGGTCACCGCTTCGGAACTCGAACCGGGCCATGCCGCGGTCCAACTCGATCGCCGTTCTCCGCTCGCGATCACCCCCGGCGCTCAACAGGTAGACCCGGTTCTCGTTCGACGTGGAGTTTCGGAGTTTTGGGGTTGCTCGGCGCGTCCGCGTGACCTGAGCTGATCATGGAAGGAGCATCGGCGGTTCCTATAACGCTCCGAAGAGAGTTCCGCCGATGCTCCAGCCCCAGACCTTACCCGCGTCCTTCTCGGCCGTGCTGCAGACACTGCGGCCGTGTTTCACCGGCCCGTCGTTCCGCACCTTCACCGTGCTCACCCTCGGGCTGATCAGCCAGACCGGACGGCGGACCGTGACCGGCATGCTCACCGCCGCCGGGCTGGCCGGGGTCTGGCACCACTCCCGCGCCTACTGGTTGTTCACCGGAGCCCGCTGGTGCGCCGACCAGCTCGGCCTGGCCCTGGTCACGCTGATCCATGACCGGCTGCTGGCAGCCGACGCGGAGGTCACGATCGCGGTCGACGACACCCTGTTCCGGCGCAGCGGCCGCAAGGTCTTCGGCACCGGCTGGCATCACGACCCGACCAGCCCGGCGCCGCGCAAGAGCTGCGCCTGGGGCAACAACTGGGTCGTCGCGGGGATCATCGTGTGGCTGCCGTTCCTGTCCCGGCCGATCTGCCTGCCGGTGCTGTTCCGCTTGTGGCGCAAAGGCGATCCGGCCAAGGCCCAGGCCGCTCGCGAGCTGGCCGAGCTGATCGCCGCAGCGTGCCCCGGCCGTCACATCCACGTGGTCGCCGACGGCTTCTACGGCACCCGCCACTGGCGCGCGCTCGATCTCCGCGTCACGCTCACCGTCGCGCTGCGCGCCAACGCCGCCCTGTCCGAGATCCACACTCCGGTCCCCGGCGCCAACGGCCGCCCCAAACTCATCGGCGACAAGATCGGCACTCCGGCGGACCTGGCCGCCAGGGGCGGCTGGCACACGGTCACCGTGACCCGCTACGGCACCCCCGGCCGCACCCAGCTCATTGAGCATCGCTGCCTGTGGGTCGGCCCGCTACGCACCCAGCCGGTCCGCGTGATCCTCACCCGCGACCCCGACCCGCGCCGCCCGAAACACCCCTACGACCTCGCGATCCTGACCACCGACCTGACCACCCCTGCCGGACAGATCATCGAACGCTACGCCGCCCGCTGGCCCATCGAGGTCAGCTTCCACGACGCCAAGCACATCACCGGCGCCGGCCAGGCCCGCACCCGCACCGAAACCTCCGTGCGACGCATGGTGCCCTTCGGCCTGCTCACGCAGAGCCTCATCATCATCTGGTACGCCCTGCACGGGCACGAACCCGGCGACATCGACCACCGCCGCCGGGCCGCACCCTGGTACACCAGCAAAACCGAACCGTCCTACGAAGACATGCTCATCAAGCTACGCAGGACTCTCATCGCAGCCAGGTTTCATCCAGGAACACCCCGGGCCCCGACCGCCGAGGAAACCCTCGCCGTCCATCTGGCCTGGGCCAACACAGCCGCCTAACTCCGAAAGCCCACGTTCGACCAGATCAGCCGAAAACCCTCGTAGTGGTAGCGGTAACCAGTGGCCCCGCGGTCCTCGCGGTCGCAGAAGCGTCCGTGCACGATCGGATCCAGCATCAACGGTTGGTTGCTGTGCACCGTGACCCAAGGTGCGGACTCGGCGAGGACGTCAGCATCAGCACGGCCCGCGGTTTCGGTCGCGTCGAGCGCCGACACGGTCAGCACGAGGATCGCCTGCACGGCGAACCCGACGTCGAAGACGTACATGCGATCGCGGAGCGGCTTACTGCGAAACCACCTCTCGGTCGCACGAACACGGCGGTACAGGAACCAGCAAGCCCACAGCACAGCGATCGATCCGAACAGGATCGGAGGATGAAACCCATCCGATACGCCCTCGATCACCAACCCGACCATCCCGGCAAACGCCGTCACGGCCATGACTCGTCGAGCCCACCGCCTGCGATCGGGCGTTTCTCCTGACAGCTCAACGACCGTGAGCAGCAGCACCGCCGCGTAGATCAGCAGCACTCCGAACGTGGCCCACAGGATCACGTTCCAACCGGAGCGCAACATGTACTCGACAGCCGGCCTCGCGGGCATGTCGACGAGCCCGAACGCACGGAGCATCTGCCGCTCACGCAACCACGAGTGCAACAGCAGGAACGCGCTGAAGAAGGCCAACGGCGAAGCGACAGCCAGAACTGCCTTCGCGATGGACCACCCGCGTCCGGGGGCGGCTTCTCGCTTGATGGGATGTCCGGCAACCTTGGGGCGCATAGTCGCCAGAATGCTTCGCATGCGTATCGAACTGAGGTGGCTTTCAGAGGCTGACGACCAGTTGCGCGCCGAGATTCACACGGTCGTGCACGACGTCGTCGCGGCCGGTGGCGCCGTCGGGTACCACGAACCCCCGACCCTCGAACGCATCTCGCTCTGGCTGGACGGCGTCCTCAAACAGTCCCGCGACGGCGACGCCGCCTTCGCCACGGCCCTTGTGGACGGTGTGGTCCGCGCCGTGGGCCTGTGGCGCCGTGGCGGTACCGCCGTGTTCCAGCACCGCGCGGAGATCCAGCAGATCATGGCCCACCCCGCCGCACGAGGCCTGGGCCTGGGCAAACTGGTGGTGCGGGGCCTCATCGACAACGCCCGCAACGCCGGCATCGAGATCATCGTGCTCGGCACGCGCGGCAACAACCACGGCGCGATCGAGCTCTACGAAAGCCTCGGGTTCCGCGAGTACGGGCGCATGCCGAACGCCATCGCGGTGGGCAACGAACGTTGGGACGCCGTCGACATGTACCTGCCGCTCGGCTATCCGGAGGGCACCGTCCTCAACGGATCCAAGCCAGGTGGCCTGGGCTCGAGCCCACGCCGCGGTTGAGTGCTGCGCGCGAAAACGGCCCCGGCGAGCACGCCGGGGCCGTCGTCGCACCTGAACCGTCAGAGGTTCGGGAACCAGATCTTGATCTCCCGCTCGGCCGACTCGGGCGAGTCCGACCCGTGCACCAGGTTGTACTGGACCTCCAGCCCGAAGTCGCCACGGATCGTGCCGGGCGTGGCCTTCTCGACCGGGTCGGTCCCACCGGCGAGCTGGCGGAAGGCCGGAATGGCCCGCACGCCCTCGACCACCAGCGCGACCAACGGCCCACCGGTGATGAAGTCGACGAGGTCGTTGTAGAACGGCTTGCCGTCGTGCTCCGCGTAGTGCTGCTCGGCGGTGGCGCGGTCGGCGGTGCGGAGCTCCAGCGCGGCGAGCTTCAGGCCCTTGCGCTCGATGCGGGCGATCACCTCGCCGACCAGACCACGCTCAACGCCATCGGGCTTAACGAGAACCAGGGTGCGCTCGGACACGACGGTACAACTCCTTGCAAAACAGGAACGGGAAGTGCCGACAGGGTAGCGAACGCCACACCGGCCACAGCGGCTAGTGCACCAGCACCGGCCCCGAATCCCGTGCGGCGACGACCTGGCGCAGCACGAACACCGCCAGGCCGAGCGCCACCGCCACGAGCCCGGCGCTGATCCAGAACGCCAGGTGGAAGCCCGAGGTCAGCGCCTCCAACCGCCCGGCGCCCGAAGCCAGCAGCGACGACGTGTACGCCGTCGAGGTGGTCGCCAGCACCGCGAGGCCCAGCGCGCCACCCACCTGGGCGGTCGTGTTCACCAGACCGGAGGCCAGCCCGGCCTCGTCGGGCGAGGCCCCGGACATCGCCAGCGTCATCAACGCGGGGAACGACAGCCCCAGACCGACACCGAGCGGCGCCACCGCGGGCAGGATGTCGGTCAAGTAGGAGCCGTCGACCGGTACCTGCGTGAACACCACCATGCCGACCAGCATCAGCACGAGGCCCACGATCAGCATGTTCCGCTCGCCGAACCGGGAGTTCAGCCGCGCCGACAGCGACACGGAGAACACCGCGATCGCGCCGGCCACGGGCATGAACGCCAGGCCGATCTCCAACGGCGAGTACGACAGCACCAGCTGCATGTAGAGCGTGCCGAGGAAGAACAGGCCGAACATGCCGGCGACCATCGAGATCTGCACCAGGTTCGCGCCGGTCACGTTGCGGGACTTGAACACCCGCAACGGCAGCAGCGGCTTCGAAGCGGTCCGTTGGCGCACGACGAATCCCGCCAGCAACGCCACCGCAACGACACCCAGACCGAGCGTGTGGAGCGAGCCGAAGCCGTAGTGCTCCGCCTTCACGATCGTGTACACGCCGAGCATCACCGCGGCCACGATCAGCAGCGCGCCGACGACGTCCGCGCCCTCGCGCAGTCCCAGCCCCACCGACGAAGGCACCAGCCGGACCGCGGCGACGGCCGCCACGATGCCGATAGGGATGTTCACGAAGAAGATCCAGTGCCACGACATGGAGTCCGTGAGCACGCCACCCAGCAACAGGCCGATGGACGCACCCGCCGCCGCGACGAAGCTGAAGATGCCGATGGCACGCCTCTGTTCGTCGGGCTCGGGGAACATCGTCACGACCATGCCGAGCGTCACGGACGTGGCCAGCGCACCGCCGGCGCCCTGCACGAAGCGGGCGACGATCAGCATCTCGGAGCTGAAGGACACGCCGCACGCCAGCGACGCGACCGTGAAGACGCCGAGGCCGATCAGGAACACCTTCTTGTGCCCGATCAGGTCGCCCAGGCGTCCGGCGAGCAGCAGCAGACCGCCGTAGGCGATCAGGTACGCGTTCACGACCCAGGCGAGGCCCGCCTGGCCGAACTTGAGGTCTGCGTCGATCGCGGGCAGAGCCACGTTCACGATCGTCTGGTCGAGAACGATCATCAGCATGCCGGCGCACAGCACGATCAGCGCGAGCCAGCGCGAGTCGGTCTTCGGTCCCCCTGGATTCATAAGAGAGACCGTAGCAGATAGTTTTGTACGGGACTATCTATTACCCAACGGCATGACGCAGAGCACGCCTGCGCGGCGGCTTCTCGCACGGCATCGGGGTGCCCAACCGGCCTTCCAGCAGCCGAGTCAGGCCCTTGACCAGGCCTTCCCGCTCGTCAGCAGGCAGCGAACCCAGGACGCTCTCGTAGACGTCGGCCACGACCTGGTCGGCCTTCTCCGTGATCTCCCGGCCCAGTTCGGTCACCACGACGACGCGGGCACGACGGTCCGTGGGTGACGGCCGACGCTCGGCGTACCCGGCCTGCTCCAGGGCGTCCAGCGTCACGACCATGGTCGTCTTGTCGATGCTGACGTCGTCGGCGATCTCCGACTGCGTGCGCCCCGCGTCGAGAGCGCTGGACAGCACGCAGCGGGCCCGCGGAGTCAGTCCGATCTCCGCGAGCCTCGCCGTCAGTTCCGTTTCCAGCGCGTGCCCGGTCAGATGCAGCAGCATCATCAGGTCAGTACACCCCGTCGTGCCCATGGGCACTACGGTACCAAATAATCTGGACGCCAAACTATTTGTCGGCCGAACTACCTCTCCAGCACGACGACCGAGCGCGCCGCACCAGGCCGCTTCTCGCTGGTCAGCGGCTTCCAGTCGCCAGCGGGCAGCGTCACGGCCTGGTCCGTCGGGTACGGGTTGATCACCACGACCAGCCCGCGCCGGCCGGGATCGGCGTCCGGCCCGACCGTGTCGTCGATGTGCATGACGATCACGCCGGACGCCGCGGCCGGGAACGACACCTTCTGCTGAACGAGATCCGCGGACCCCAGCGAGAACAGCGGTGACGACTTGCGGATCCGCAGCAGCTCCAACGTCGCGTCCAGCGACGCCTTCATGTCCGCCGACGACGGCTTCACCGTGCCCAGCAACGGTTTCGCGTACGGCCACTTCGACTCGTTGTCGGCCTTGGGCGGCAACCCGCGGCCGAAACCGTTGTCGTGCAACGACGGGTCGTAGGAGTTGAACCAGTCACCGGAGTCGTAACTGTTGCGGTCCAACGACTTCGAGCGCAGGAACTCGGTACCCGCGAGCACGAACGGCCGTCCCTGGCCGAGCAGCACCGGAGCCAGCGACACCGTCTGCATCTTCACGCGATCAGCAGCAGACGTCTCGGGCTTCAGCTTGTAGGCCAACGCGTCGAACAACGTCTCGTTGTCGTGCGCGTCGACGTACGTGACGGCCTCCAACGGCTGCCCGGTGTACCCGGCGGCGGTGCCGTTGTACTTGACGTCCCGCCCGGCCACCACGGGTCCCGCCGTCGACCGGAACCGGTACGAGGCCAGGTTGCCCGCCATGCCCAGCTTCACCAGGTCGCTGTAGTTCTCCAGCCGCGCGGCCACGTCGCCGTTGGCGGGCGAGGAGTTCACGTCCCCGGCCAGACCCGAACCGAGACCCTGCACGCGCGGGTCGTCGTCGAACGGCCCACCGCCGCGCACGGCGTCACGCAGCCGGTCGCTGAACGTGCCGATGCCCGTGCCGGCCAGGTTCGCCTGCGTGGCCTGCTCGAACCGGGCGTTGCCGGCGACCTCGCCGAAGTCCCAGCCCTCGCCGTAGACGCCGATCCTGCGCCCGTCCACGCCGTCCTTCTCGACGGTCAGCGCGTCCAGCGCCGCCCGCACCGCGAGGATGTTCGCCTTCGGGTGGTGGCCCATCAGGTCGAACCGGAACCCGTCGACCTTGTAGTTGCGCGCCCAGCGCACCACGGAGTCCACGACGAGCTTGCCCATCATCGCGTTCTCGGTGGCGGTGTTGGCGCAGCACGTGGAGTTCGCGACCGACCCGTCGAGGTTGAGCCGCTGGTAGTAGCCGGGCACGACCTTGTCGAGCACGGACGTCGGTGCGTCGCCGAACGCCGCCGTGTGGTTGTAGACCACGTCCACTACCACGCGGTTGCCGTTGTCGTGCAACGACTTCACCATCTCGCGGTACTGCTTCGACCGCGCCCAGCCGTTCTGCGCGTCCGTCGTGGCGTACGAGCCCTCCGGCACGTCGTAGTGGAACGGGTCGTAACCCCAGTTGAAGCCGTCCTTCGCCGCCACCGCACCGACGCAGGCCTGTTGCCGGTCGGAATCCGGTGCGAACGAACGCAGGTCGCACGCGGGCTTGGCCTGGTCCTCGCGCTTCTCGGGAATCGTCGCGATGTCGAACGTCGGCAGCAGGTGCACGGTGTCCATCCCCGCCTGCGCCAACGCGTTGAGGTGCTTCATGCCCACGGAGTCGCGGTGCGTGAACGCCTTGTAGGTACCGCGTTCCGCTTCCGGCACGGACTGGTCGTTGATCGAGAAGTCCCGCACGTGCAGCTCGGTGACGGCACCGCCCATGCCGCGCGCGACGTCCTTCGCCCAGCCCTGCGGCATGGTCCGGCCGTCCTTGAGGTCCGCGAACTGCGAGTGCGTCGAGTTCACCGACAGCGCGAGGGAGTACGGGTCGGTGACCACGACCGTGCGCTGCCAGTTGGTGACCTCGAACTGGTAGTACTTGTTTTTCCACGAGCCCTTGGCGGACCACGAGCCTGACGCGTCATCGCGCTTCAGATCGACGACACGGGTCGGCTCACCGGAGGGCTGGTCGAACAGCCGCAGCTTCACGTTCCGGGCCGTCGGCGCCCACAACCGCACCGTCACGCAGTCACCGTCGAACGTCGGCCCGAACGTCAGTTTCGTGGCCGCGGCGGCGAACCGGTCGTCGAGCACGCCCGCGATCTGCACGCCCGTCCGGTGCCGGATCGCGCCGCCCGCGTCGACGTGCACGGCGGAGAGCTTGTCCCGCAACGCGTCGTCGACGAACCCGCGCACCGCGAACACCGGCTTGCCCTTGAGGTGCGGGAACTGCGCCGGGACCTCCTCGGTCGTGGGCGACAGCCGCAGCACCCGTGCGCCGTATTCGAGCCGGTAGCCGTCGGACTGGACGGCCGGCACGTCCCAGACGACCTTGTCGCGCGAGATCCAGATCGCCTTGGCCTTGGTGAGGTCGTCGTCCGCGGCGGGACCGGCGTTCGGTGGCAGCAGATAGGTCGCGTCGCCCTGCAACTGCCACACCTCGTTCCCCTTCTGGCCCAGGTCGAGGAACTGGTCGGGCCCGGGATCCTTGGTGTCGCCGCGGTGGACGATGTAGCTCAGACCGGCGGCACCGGCGGCGAGCGGTACGGACCAGTACACGCCGAACTGGTCGCGTCCGTCCGGCACCCGCGACTGGGTCCAGCCCGGCGACGGTTCCGCGGAGCCCGTCCAGTGGTACATCGTCCAGTCCGCGTAGTCGCCGTCCGCGCGGTGGTAGTGGATCACCGCACGGTTCTCGGCGGCGGCCTTCGTGGCGTGCACCTTGCCACTGGCCACCCACGCGTGGCCACTCGTGAACTTGCCGGACGCCTCCACGGTCGTACCGCGCACGACCGAGAACTCGGTGGTGGGCGGGAGTTCCGCGATGCCGTTGGTGAACGGCACGTCCGCCCGTCCGGCGACGCGCACGACAGCTCCCGTGGCGTCACCGAGGTGGTGCACGACGGCCTTGCCGGTGGCTGCCTGTTCGGACGGGTGCACCGTCGCGTCGCCCTGCTTCAGCCACACCTCGGGCGTGACGCTCGGATCGACGAACCGGTCCCCCGGTGTGTCCTTCTCGTCGCCCTTGTGCACGATGATCCCGACCTGCTTGGCGCCCGGCTTCAGCTTGATCCACGCGAAGCGCCCGTAGGCGTCCTCGCCCGCGAACGGCAGCGGCGCGGTCCAGTCGACCGGCGTCTCGACGTCACCCCAGGCGTGCAGGCCCCAGCCGTCGTACGAGTCGCGCTGGTAGTGCACGACCAGCCAGTCCGGGTTCTTCGTGCCGGGATCGGGCACCGGCGGCGCGGCCACGAGCGAGACGAACGCCCCGTCCGCACCGATCTCGCCCGACTTGGCGACCACGCGCAGTTCGACGCGCTTGCCGACGGCCGCGCCCGGAAGTGCCGACAGGTCGGCGAACACCCGGTAGGGCGCGGCGTCGTCGGTGCCGAGCACGGTCCAGTCGGACGTTCCTTCGACGCGTGCCGCGAACGTGGCGGCCGCGTTGGGCGCGCTGATGCCGTCCGCGCGCAGTTCGACCCGCTGGTCCAGCACGGTTCCGGCGGCAGGAGCGACGAGGACCGGCGACGGCTTCGCAGCCTTCACGTCACTGGTTCCCTTGAGCACCAACGCCGACAGCGCGGGCACGGTGACCGTGACTCGGCCGTTCTGGACCTGCGCGTTCTCGAACGCGCTCGACGAGACCGGAACGGTCACGGTCGCGGGCGACGTGCCGGCGTTGGCGACGACGAGGCTCTCCCGGCCGAGGATGCGGCTGAACGCGAACACGTCACCGTCGGCGTACCGGAGCACCTGGTTGCCGTCGCGCCACACCGGGTCCTGGTCCACCTGCGCGGCGAGGGCCTTGAGCTGCCGGTACAGCGGGTGGGAGGTGTTGAAGTTGTCCTGCGCGCCGGTGCGGTCGCTGCCGATCAGCTTCTCCGCCATGTACTCCGGAGTGCTGGACGCGAACATGTCCTGACGCGCCAGCTTGTCGCCGCCCGTGCCGGCGAAGCCCTGCTCGTCGCCGTAGTAGACGACCGGGTTGCCGCGCCACAGGTACATCAGCGTGTTGCCGAGCTTGAGCCGTTGCAGCAGTTCGTCGTCGGAGATGCCCGGCCGGTCGTTGCGGATCATCCACGCGATGCGGCCCATGTCGTGGTTGCCGAGGAACGTCGGCAGTGACGAGGCGTTGGAGTCGGCGTCGGTGTAGCGGTCGTCGTCGAGCAGCACCTCGCCGAGCCGCTGCGAGCCCTTGCCGGACAGGAAGCTCAGCGCGCTGCTCTGGAACGGGAAGTCCAGCGTGGCCTGCATCCTGCCGGTGGTCGTGTACTTCGAGGTGTTCTCCGGTGAGGAGTCGAAGACCTCGCCGAACACGAAGAAGTCCTTCTTGCCCTTGCGGTTCGCGTACTGCTTGACGTACGGCGCGAGGGCCTGCCAGAACTCGATGTTGACGTGCTTGACCGTGTCGACGCGGTAGCCGTCGATGTCGAGCGTGTCGATCCAGCTGGTGAAGATGTCCTTCATGCCGTTCACCACGCGCGGGTGCTCGGTCATCAGGTCGTCGAGGCCGGAGAAGTCGCCCTGCTCGCTGGACTCGCCGGAGAACGTCGAGTCGCCGCGGTTGTGGTACAGCGTGAGGTCGTTGAGCCACAACGGATACTTCGTCGGGCCGTTCTTGACCGGCGTGTACGGGAACGACTTCTTGGCGTCGAGCTTCGGGAACGTGGACTTGCCCGCGTAGTCGGCGATGTCGAACGGCTTGCCGTCGGCGTCCAGGTACGGCTGCGCCCCCGTGCTGACGTACGCGTTCTCGCCCTCGGCGTACTTGATCACGTCGGCGGTGTGGTTCGCGACGATGTCGAAGAAGACCTTGATGCCGCGCTTGTGCGCGTCGCGGATCAGGTCGCGCATCTCCTGCGTGGTGCCGAAGTGCGGGTCCAGCTTGGTGAAGTCGACGGTCCAGTAGCCGTGGTACGCAGCGGAATCGCCCTGCACCCACTGGTTGAGGAACATCGGCGTCATCCAGATCGCCGTGATGCCCATGCCGTCGAGGTAGTCGAGCTTCTGCCGCAGCCCCTTGAGGTCACCGCCGTGGTAGAAGCCCTTGTCGGCCGGGTTGAAGCCGTTCTGGGCGCTCGTGGAGCGGCCGCGGTCGTTGCTGGGGTCGCCGTTCGCGAACCGGTCGGGCATCACGAAGTAGAAGCGCTCACCTCGCAGGTCGTCGCGCTTGGGCGGCAACGCGAGCTGCACGTCCCCGTCGCGCACACCGGGCGCGATGTCCACCACCTCGCCGACGGCCAGGCGTTGCTTCGGTTGAGCAACGGCCTGGACCGGTGTGAGAGGCAGCAGAACCAGTGCAGCGAGCGCGGCGAAGACCCGACGCATCGCGACCTCCTTGTCGCAACTTCTTGCAGGGCTGCTGCACGAAACCACGAGAAACAGCGGCAAACAATACGTCAGGCCTCGCAAATATTTGCAATCAGCCTGCCGGGCGCTTGTACGTGATCGCCAACCTGAGCGGGTGCGTCCGCCACTCGTTGACCGCCACTCCGGCGATCATGCCGATGCCCTCGACGTTCTCCGGCGTCGCGGGCGCGGCGCGGCTCGCCGACCCCGCCAGCGGTCCTTCGGCGGGCGGCGGCGAGAACTGGGCGACGGCGACCTGCTGCCCCTCGTGCTGCTGCACGGCCAGCAGGACGTGCGGGTTCGCCTGCTCGCCCTGGCTCTCGATCGGTTCGAGCGAGAGGTACTCCCCTCGTTCCGCCGCGACAGCGGCCATCCGGCCCGCCCACGCGAAGGCTTGCTCCACGTCGCCGTTCGAGAGCTGGGCGTCCGCTTCCGGCAACGTCACCGGCACCAGGCGCGTGCCGTGTGCGGTCATTTCCCCGTTGGTGGTGAACCGGTCGGGGATCATCGCCTCACCGGTCTCGACGTCGATCATGAGCATGTCGCGGAACCGGGTGGCCGCGAGCGGCGACCGGCCCATGAGACCGCGGCCGAGCATCTCCTTCAGCTTCGGATCGGTCATCCGCCAGTACGTCGTCTGCTCACCGATCTGCAGGCCGACGAAGTCCTTGACCGGAAGGCTGGGCAGAGCGGTCATGAGGCGCTGACCGGGCGCGACCGGTGGCGGCGGCGCCTGGACCTGGAACGGCGGGAGGGCCGCGAACTGCGGGTCCAGCCGTGCCGTGCGGACGACGTGGTGCGCCCACGCCCGCACGCGCGACAACGGGTGGTCGGGGAACCTCGCGTCGTACCGCGGATCATCGCCCGCGTGGAACGGCAGCACGCTCTGCAGCTCCGGCGCGTACGGGTGCGGCCTGACCCAGTTCCCGAAGCCGATCTCCGCCGCCAGCACGCCTTCCCGGATGCCGGTCGTGCCGCGCTCGATCGCGCCGAGCTGCAGCACGGCGCTGCAGGTGGCCTTGGGGACGGTGAAGGAGCAGTGGAAGAGCTGACCGCCCTGCTGGTTCGGCAGCGGCATCTTGACGATCCGCAGCAGCGCCGGCACCCCGGCGAGCTGGACGACGTGCGCCTCGATCAGGCAACCGACCTCGCCGTCGATCCTGGCGAGGTCGTGCCTCAGTTTGGGCAGGTCGTCCAGCCCGGCCGGCAGGTCCGGCACCATGTTGTAGTAGGTGAGTTCCGCCTGGTCACCGCTCGGGTGCTGCCAGACGTTCTGGTTGAGCTGGCGGAAACCGGTGGTGTCGAACGAGATGGGCACGCACCGACCCTACGGCGCTCACGCCCACGGCTTGTGCTTTTCGAGTTCTTCGTGCACAAGCCTCAGGAACGCGCGAACCTCCGCTTCGCCGTACGGTGGTTCGATGTCCGCCGTCACCGGATCCGGCTGTCCGAGTGCCTGGGCGATGGCCGTCGAGTACGCGGCGGGACCGTCCACGAAGTACTCGCGGACCAGCATGGCCTCGACCATGCTCGCCGCGGTCTCGCGGTCCAGCGCCGGTGCGCGGAACAGTCCGTAGATCACGGAGTTCAGCTCGGCGCGGTGTTCGATCGTCATCGTGCTCCTGTTCAGATGGCCGCGAGCGTCAGGAGAACATCGGCCGGCGGTGGGGATGCGGGCCGTGGAAGTCCCAGATCGGCGGCCGGATGCCGTTGCGGGCGAACTCCTGTGCGAGATTGGTCATGTGCTGTGGCTCCGGCTGGTAGTGGCCACTCGCGGCGGTAGCGTAGTTGACCCGGCCGTTGGTGACCGAAAGCTCCCCGGCCGCCGCCACGGGGTGGCCCCCGGAGAGCGACGAGTGGTGGAAGTGGCCTGGTGCGTGGTGGTTCGAGGCGTAGATGTTGCCGTGGCCGTCCATCACGAAGATCGCGCGCTGGCCTCCCCACGCCGAGGTCCCGGACTGCGTGTCGTACAGCGAGCCGTCGCGCGCTCGGCGCATGTTGCCGTGCTGGTCGATGAACACCCGGTGCGCTTCTCGTTCCTCCGGGGACAGGCGGCGCACCGACCGGCCGGGGAACGGGTTCCGCGGGTCGTGCGGGTTCGTCTCGTGCTGGTACTTGTCCAGCATCTTCTTCTGCCGGTGCGGTGGGTACCGAAGCGTGGTGTGCGGGCCCGGTGTGCCGGGGTGCGGCCGATGACCGGGTGGCCGATGGCCCGCTCCCGGCTTCTTCGACCCGCGCAGCCACTTGAGGATCGGCTTGAAGATCCCGCCGCCGCCGTGGCCGCCTCGCCTAGCCATTGAGCACCGCGTTGATCGCGATGTCCAGCGCCTGGTCGAGCAGCAGCTTGGTGATCTCCCGGAAGACCGGGATCTCCAGCAGCGACGCGCCGAACGTCGCCACCGCGGTCGCGATCGCCTGGGCGATCTCGATGGCCAGCGCGACGAGCTGGGCGATCACCGCGACCTTCAGCGCGAGCAGCGCGCCCGCGCAGACGTACAGACCCGCGCCGACCAGGGCGGCGGCGGTCGCACCGTCCTCCAGGTTCTTCTTGGGCGCCTCATCGCCGTCCCAGAACGCCTTGAACCTGTCGACCGCCTCGGCCTTGTTGATCGACCACACGGATTCGGCGTGCCCGTGGGCCTCGCTCACCGAGCCGCTCAGACGGTCGCCGAACGCGATCCACTCGCCGGCCATGTCGAAGATCTTGCCCTCGTCGCCCTCCGGCCAGTTGAAGCCGAGCGTGGTGAGCAGGCCCGAGAGCTCGCCGGGCAACATGAGTCCGGTCGTCATCCGTCCAGCCTCCCCAACAGGCCGGAGATCAACCCGTGGTTGCGCTCTTCGACCGAGACGTACTCGGCACCCATCTCGACGAGCTTGCCGCCGGTCTCCGACATCGTGGCGGTGTTGTCGCCGAAGCACTCCATCGCGGCGTCCGCGATCGCCCCGTAGATCATCTGCATGGTCGAGCCCAGGTCGTCGCCTCCGAACGGGTTGCCGAACCCGGCGAGCTTGCCGCTGAACGCCGCGATCTCCCCGGTCAGACGCTCGGCCGTGCCGGTGAGCTGCTCGCCCGACTGACTGATCGCGTCCCCGAAGACTTCCAGTCCCCCTGACATCTCCGGTCCCTTCTACGGCTCGCCGATACTGCCCATGATCGACTTCAACTTGCCGGTGTACTCCTGCAGCTGTGCCACGCTCTGCCTGCGCAACGCATCGGCCTGCGCGGTCAGCCCAGCGGGGTCGAGTCCGGCCGCGGGCGCCTGCTGTTCGCGCCGTTTGGTGATCCACTCACCCAGCGCGGCACCGAGTGCCTGGCGGGAACGGTCAGCGAACTGCCTGCCGGTCATGGACGCCACCGGCGAGGAGAACTCGACCTTCGTCACCGTCCCGTCCACGCCGATCGTCACCCACACCTCGTGGTCCTCGTCGGAACCGCTGGTGGTGATCTGCGGGCCGGCCAGGCCCGCGAGCGAGTCGCGGGCCGTCCGCAACGCGGAGGCGGCGTCGGCGAACAGGGCGTCCACGCCGGTCGGTGCCGGGTCGCCATGCATCCCCGTGCGGGGGCCGACCTTGGCGATGACCTCCTCCAGCGCCGTACCGACCTGCCGCATGAAGCGGCTGCTCTGCTCACCGGCTTCGCTGAGCCTGCTCATCAACGCGTCCAGGTCCGGCACGGGGTCGGCTACCACCGGAACCGCGGCTCTCGCGGCGGCCAGCGCGTTGTTCGCCGCGGTCATGAGGTGGTCGCCCAGTTCCGTCGCCGCGTGGTCGGCGGGCGTCAACGTGGCGGTCACCGCCACGACGCGCCCGTCCGCCACCGTCACGTCGACCAGCCCGTCACGGGACCGGCCGTGGAACTCACCGCCGATCTCGGGAAGTTCACCCAGGCCGTCGGCGTCCTCTCCCAACGACCTGCGGAACTCCTCGAGCCGTTGTGCGGCGCTCAGCCCTCGGTCCACAGTGCACCACCTCCCCAGGTATGCCTCGGCCGAGCCTGACCGTCCACT
The DNA here is from genome assembly GCF_040609115.1 of Lentzea sp. NPDC004782. Taxonomy (NCBI): domain Bacteria; kingdom Bacillati; phylum Actinomycetota; class Actinomycetes; order Pseudonocardiales; family Pseudonocardiaceae; genus Lentzea; species Lentzea sp. NPDC004782. Next base: position 22,759 of record NZ_JBEXJN010000044.1, on the reverse strand, counting down.
CGGGATCTCGTGGGCAGTGGTGCACTTTGCCGATCAACGAGTGACGCTCAGCACGCCTGGAGGGTCTTGGACCACAGCGATGCGCCGGTCGCGTCACGCAGCCAGACCGTGAGCTCGTGCTGGTCCGCCTCGATCTCACCGAAGTGCTGGAACCCGTCCAGCGGCGAGGTGTTGGCGGCGGGCGGCGCGTGCACGAACACCGCCTCCGGCCCGAACGTCGGGTCGAGCTTGTTCGGGCCGAACGCGCCGGCGTGCAGCGGGCCCGAGACGAACTCCCAGAACGGGTCGAAGTCACCGACGGCCGCGCGGTCCGGCGAGTAGTGGTGGGCGGCGGTGTAGTGGACGTCCGCGGTCAGCCACACGGCGTTGCGGACGCGGCGCTTCTTCAGTTCGCGCAGCACCCACGCGATCTCGTGCTCACGGCCGTTGGGCGCGCCCGGCAGGCCGTTCGCGACGGCCTCAATACCGGTGGGGGTGTCCGTGACGACGAGGCCGATCGGCAGGTCCGCCGCGATGATCTTCCACGTGGCGGTGCTGCGCGCGAGGCTGTCCACGAGCCACTTGGCCTGTGCCGCACCGAGGATGTGCCCCGGCTGGTCCTGCGGCGAGGTGTTCTTGTCCTTGTAGGTGCGCATGTCGAGCACGAAGATCTCGACGTTGCGGCCGTAGGAGAACCGGCGGTGGACGCGGCCGTCGACGGCGCGCTGCCGGTCGATCGGCATCCACTCGTGGAACGCCTGGAAAGCCCGCTGGGCCAACACGTCCACGCGCTTTTCGGTGTACTGCGGGAGGTCCAGGATCTCGCCGGGGTACCAGTTGTTGAGGACCTCGTGGTCGTCCCACTGCGCGTAGGTGGGCACCTGGGCGGCGAAGCGCTTGAGGTTCTCGTCGAGCAGGTTGTAGGCGAACTGACCGCGGTACTCGTCGAGCGTCTCGGCCACTTTGGACTTCTCGGGGGTGACGAGGTTGCGCCAGATCCGGCCGTCCGGCAGGGTCACCGACTCCTTCATCGGGCCGTCGGAGTAGACGCTGTCGCCGCTGTGGATGAAGAAGTCGGGCTTGCGGTCGGCCATGGCCTTGAAGACCGGCATGCCGCCGATGTCGGGGTTGATGCCCCAGCCCTGTCCGGCGACGTCACCGGACCACACGAACCGGACCTGCTCGCGGCCGAGCGGGGCGGTGGTGAAGCTGCCGGTGACGGGCTCGCTGCAGGTGCGGCCGTGCAGGTCCTCGGCCGTGACGCGGTAGTAGGCGGTGCGGCCGGGCAGCAGGTGGCCGACCCTGACCTGACCGGTGCCGCCGGTCTCCGGCGTGAGCAGCGGGCCGCGGACGTGGCGGGAGTGGCGGAACCCGGGGTCGTTGGACACCTCGACGAGCATCCGGGACGGACGGTCCGCGCGGGTCCACACGATGCCGCCGTCCCAGGTGACGTCGCCGGACTGCACGCCGTGCGTGAGGGTTGGACGGTCGGTCTTGGCGAGGCTGATGCCCGAGGGCACCAGCGCCGCGGCCGTGCCGAATGCGCCTGCCTTGAACAACGTGCGACGGTCGAAGGTCATGCGCGGTTTCTAGTCGGCCGTTCTGGCCGGTGGTGAAACCGCGGATGAACTTCAGCGCCGCCGCACGTCGTCCAGCGGGGTCACGTCAGGCGCTTGAGCCAGTCCGTGATGATCTGCCGCGACGCGGGCGTGGCGTGCACCCACGTCTGGTGGTTCTGGTCGGTGTACTTGACCACGAGCCAGCGCCCGTCCTCGAAGTCGATCGTGGTGAGGAACGTCTTGGCGCGCTGCCTGCCCTCACCGTTGCGCTTGGCCGCGTAGAGCTTCGCCGTGCCCTTGCGCGGCTGGGCGAGCAGCTGCCGCAACGACATCGACGGCGACGCCTTGCCCGGCTGGTGCACGTTGATCTCCGACGCGTGCACGTTGATCGACGCGCCGCGGCCGGGAGGAACGTCCGGCAGCTGCATCGCGAGCACCTCCGGCGCGTTCTCCGGACGGATCGGGTGCAGCTGCACGAACCCGTTGTCGTGCACGGCGAGCACGCCGTACTGCGAGTTCGCCGCCACCACCACGGGCCGCGTCTCGCTCGGCGTGAGCGCGATCCACGCCGAGTAGTCCTGGTCCGCCTTGGCGATCAGGTGCAGCGTGCCCCGCACGTCCGGGTGGTCCAGCCCGACCCGGCGCAGCTCGCCGATCACGTCGCGCTCGATGGCCGCCCGCTCGTCCTCGGTCTCGCCGGGCGAGTCGACGGACAGCGCGGGGTGGTACTCGCCGAGCCGCTCCTGCTTCCAGAGCACGTCGAACGCGAGGTCGGACAGCTGAATGGACGACCGCAGCACGTCACCCCCCGATCGTCGGCGGAGCGACCATCGGCATGTCCCCGATGATCTCGTTGGTGTTCTCCTCGGTGACGAGGTAGTCGGCCGACTTGTGCTCCAGGTCGTCCTCCCCCTCACCCTTCTGCCCGTGACCACCCATGCCGCCCATGCCGGCGGCACCACCCCGGCCCGCCGCACCGGCCGCACCACGCCCAGCCGCGTTCGGACCGCCCTCGCCCACGCCGCCGAACACCCCGGCCTTGCCGCCGGGCTGCTGCCCGCTGCTGCTGCCGGTGCCCAGGCCTCCGACGCCACCGCGACCGGACGCGGAACCGGCCCCGCCACCGAACTTGCCCGCTCCGCCACCGAGCTTTCCGGCTCCGCCGCCGAACTTGCCGCCTGCACTGCCGCCGGGACCACGCCCGCCACCACCGGGACCGTTGAGGCCGCCGGGGCCGGCGGGGACACCGATGGGCGGGATGCCCGTGTTCGGGGGACGCTCGATCACACTGCCCACGGGCGGTTTGCCGGCGCCGGGGAGGTCACTGGTCTTGAGACCACCGTTGAGGTCCGCGCCGACGGCTTGGGACGTCGTGGTGTCGTTGCCGCCGGTGTGGCTGACGGGCGGCGTCCAGGTGGTGCCGCTCGGCTGACCGGTGCCGGTCGAGCTCGGGTAGTTCGAGCTGCTGTGCGTGCGGCTCGTGCCACCGACGTTGTTGCCGGTCTTGTCCTGCCCGTCGTCGCCGCCGGTGTTGATCACCTCGACGTTCAGCGTGTCCGCCGTGACACCGGGGAACTGCTTGGGCAGATCGCCGCGGTTGGTGTTGCTGGCGGCCTGGAACTCCTTGTAGACCGTCCGGTTGTGCGACTCATCGCCGTTGTAGGCGTTGACCGCGTCCTCGGTGTCCGTGTCCCACGGGGTCACGTCGTCCCAGAAGTTCGTGTCCGGCTTGCTGGCCGGCATGTCCTTGAGCTGACCCTTGTTGTAGTTGAACTGGTAGACCTGGTTGGACAGCGAGCGGTCGGCCTGCCGCAGCGCGTCCTGCATCTGGATCATGGCCTGGTTGATCGGGTTGCCGGCGGCCTGCGCGGCGTCCGCACTGGCACCGCTCCACGCCTCGCCGAGCGTCTCGCCGACCTTCTTGAGGCGCTGCTCGATCGCGGCATAGCTGCGCTCCAGCTCAGCTGCGGCATCGGCCCCCGCCTGAGCCTTGCCGGTGCCGGGCCCGCCGGTCATCTGGGCGTAGATCTCGTGCCCCGAGAACCCCTCCGCGCGGGAGGTGTCCTCGGAGAAACAGCTGGGCGCGGGCCGTGTCATTTCGCACCTGCCTTGATCGTGGTGATTGCCAGGTTCGCGAACTCGGTCACCCCAGCGCACGGGTCCGCGAAGTACTTGCCCTTCTCATCGCTGACATAGGTGAAAAGGATCGCCCTCTCGTCGGACGCGCCGACGATCATGTCGCAGTCACCGTCCTTGCGCTGGTCGACAGCGAGAGCGACGACAGCCGGGTAGCCCTGGATCGCAGGCCGCTCCTCGAACACGGGGTACGAGTCCTTCTTGGCGTAGGTGGACGAGAGGCTCGTCCCGGCCGGAAGGATGATCATGCCGGCGGCCATCTCGGCGGCCGTGAGAGAGCCGGACCACTTGCAGCCCGCTCCGGCGGACGAGCTGTTCAGGCTGCCCTCGACACCAGGCAGACCGTATGACGCCAGCTGAGCCGGGGTGACCACGCTGCACGGAGCAGCTTCGGCAGCCGTCAGGTTGAGCGGGCTGGAGACCTTGGGCGCTCCGCCGCCTCGGCTCGTGCTGGTCGGCTGAGTCGCGTTCGTCGGCGTGCCGGTAGTGCCGCCACCGGTGCTGCAGCCCGCCAGCAGCGCGAGTGCGGCGGTACCTGCGGCGATCGTTCGAATGCGCAACAGCTCAGTCCTTCGGCTTGAGGTTTGCCTGGTTGCCCTGCTCGGTCTGCTCGTACTGGGTGAGCGTGGCCTTCAGGTTGTCGATCCGGGTCTTCAGCGTCTTGCGCAGTTCGTCGTTCGACGTTTGATGCGCCGCGCCGGCGGTGACCGCCCAGTTGTTGTAGACCTTGCTCGGCATGTCGAGCCCGGCGGCCTCGACCGCGACCAGCGCCTTGCCCCGGTCCTTGGCCTTCTCGAGGTCGAGGTAGATGGACTCGTACTCCTTGATGGCAGCGCGCAGTGTGTCGAGATCGACTTTGGTCCCGCTCATCCCCAGTACCCCTCCTTGCAGATTCGTGCGCCTAGGAGCATAGCCCCGGGTCAGGGGCCTTGTCCGGGCTTCACGGCACGATCGGGTGAACTCGATGAAGTGTCAGCGCGACATTGCGACAGGTGAGGGTACGAAGTGCGGCACGGCCCGTTCATTGGCGATTTTCGTCAGCGCCGCAATGCTGCTCGCCGCCTGCTCCTCCGTCGAGCCGAGGACGGTTCCCGCCAGGATCAAGCCGCCGGTGCCGGCGGTGGGGCCGCAGGCGAACTGCGACGTCGTCACCAGGGATCCGGAGTCGTGCGTCGCGTGGACGGCGCGGAGCCGCACAACTTCTCTTCGGTGATGCCGATCAACGACGAGGGAGCCGGTGTCGGCAAGGGGGGCCGTATTACTGGTGTGCCGCGATCACGGACGAGGTCGCCGAGAAAATCCTCGGCACAAAAGACGCCATCCGGGTGGTCTCCAGCAAGTTTTAATGCCAAATCGCGGTCAGCAAGAAGTCCGGCCTCGACAACACCCTGAGTATTTGTCTGTCACCGTACAAGCCGGGAAAAGGGCGCAAGGCGGTGCGGACCGAGGCTCCTCGGTTCAGCGCCCTCGACCGCGCCGCCCACACGATCGAGATCCCGGGGCACGGATCGGCGTGGAACGTCGAACTGCGGCGCTCCAGCCACGACGGCAGGGCCCCGTTCACGGCCGACCACGACGACGCCGATCGGAAGGTTCTGGTGGCCGCGGACGCGTTGATGGCCTACGACCGGACCGATCACTCCGCCGGTTGCTGTTGCTGGGCCGGCAGGCGGCCCTCCGCCATGCGCTTGAGCAGGTCCCGGCGCAGCCACAGCATGTAGACCCACACCAGGCCGAAGATCACACCGATCACGCCCAGCGCTGGCAGCAGCAGCCAGGTCGCGATCAGCAGCACGTGCAGGGCCACGACGGCGGGGATGGCCCACGGGCGGCGGACGAAGGCGCACATCGCGATGAAGAGCGCGATGAAGCCGAACGCCACCCAGCCGACGAGGGTGCCGACGCCGCCGTGCAGCTTGGCGATCACCGGGAGGGCCAGGGCGACGACGATGACCTCGAGGATCAGGGTGCCGGCCATGATGCCGCGGAAGGCCTTGAGCGGGTCTTTCTTGAGAGGGGCCGGGGTGGTCATGCCGGCTCCTTGCCGAACAGGGCGCGGGCCTCGCCCGCGGTGACGACGGAGCCGGTGACGATGACGCCGCCGCCGGACAGTTCGTCCTCGGTGAGGTGGATGGCTTCCTCGATGGCGTCGTCCAGGCGCGGGCGGACCTCGAAGCGGTCCTCGCCGAAGATCGGGACGGCGAGACCGGCCAGGACGTCCGGGTCCATGGCGCGCGGGGACGAGTTGGTGGTGATCACCAGTTCCTGCACGACCGGCTCGAGGGCGGAGAGGATGCCTTCGGCGTCCTTGTCGGACATCACGGCGACCACGGCGACGAGCTTGCGGAAGCCGAACTCGGAGTCCAGCGCGCGGGCCAGTGCGGCGGCGCCGTGCGGGTTGTGCGCGGCGTCGACGAAGATGTTGGGTGCGGAACGGACGCGTTCCAGGCGGCCCGGCGTGATGACCGTCGCGAAGCCCTGGCGGACGGCTTCCACGTCCAGCCGGCGGTCGGCGCCGGCGCCGAAGAACGCCTCGACGGACGCGAGTGCCAGAGCGGCGTTCGCGGCCTGGTGTTCGCCGTGCAGCGGCAGGAAGATGTCCTCGTAGACGCCGCCCAGGCCCTGCAACGTGATCAGCTGGCCGCCGACGGCCACCGAGCGCGAGACCACGCCGAACTCGCTGCCGAAGCGGGCGATGGTGGCGTCGACCTCCGCCACCCGTTCGAGGATGACCTTCATGGCTTCCGGCGTCTGCTCGCCGACGATCGCGACGGAACCCGGCTTGATGATGCCGGCCTTCTCGGTGGCGATGTCCTCGACGCGGTTGCCGAGGTACTCGGTGTGGTCGAGGCCGATCGGCGTCAGGACGGCGATCTTGGCGTCCGCGATGGACGTCGCGTCCCACGTGCCGCCCAGGCCGACCTCGACGACGGCGACGTCGACCGGGGCGTCCGCGAACGCCGCGTAGGCCATGCCGGTGAGCACCTCGAACTTGCTCATCCGGATCTCGGACCGGGAGTCGACCATCGCGACGTACGGCTCGATGTCGCGGTAGACCTCGACGTAGCGATCAGGGCTGATCGGCTGGTTGTCGAGGCTGATGCGCTCGGTCGCGAGCTGCAGGTGCGGGCTCGTGTACCGGCCGGTGCGCAGGCCGATGCGCGTGAACAGCGCATCGGCCATGCGCGACGTCGACGTCTTGCCGTTGGTGCCCGTCAGCTGAACCACCGGGTAGTTCGTCTGCGGGTCGCCCAGCACGTGCGCCAGCGCCTTGATCCGGTCCAGCGACGGCTCGAGCTTCGTCTCGGGCCACCGCTGGTTGAGCTCGTTCTCGACGTCGAGGAACTCGTCGAGGTTGATGTCCACTGTGCTTACGCCTCCGGCAGCGCCGCGAGACGCTGGTTGATGCGGGCGATGTCGGCCTCGGCGGTGGCCTTGCGCTCCTCGATCTTGGCGACGACGTCGGCCGGCGCCTTGGCGAGGAAGCCCGCGTTGCCGAGCTTGCCCGACGTCTGGGCGAGCTCCTTCTGCGCCACCGCGAGGTCCTTCTCCAGGCGCTTGCGCTCGGCCACGACGTCGATCGCGCCGGACAGGTCCAGCTCGACCTTCACCGCGCCCTTGGGCAGGCCGACCTCGAGCGTCGCCGAGACGGTGAACTCCTCGCCCGGCTCGGTCAGCCGCGTCAGCGACCGGACCGACGGAACCTGGTCGGTCAGGCCGACGCAGCACGCGCCGCGGACCTTGCCCGCGACCTTCTGGCCCGGCTTGAGGCCCTGCTCCGAGCGGAACCGGCGGATCTCGGTGGCCAGCTTCTTCAGGCCCTCGATCTGGGCCAGCGCGTCGGCATCGCGCTCACCACCGGAGGCCTGCGGCCACGCGGCGATGACGAGCGACTCCTCGCCGGTCAGCGCGGTCCACAGCGTCTCGGTGATGAACGGGATGGCCGGGTGCAGCAGGCGCAGCAGGACGTCGAGGACGTGGCCCAGGACGGACTGCGTCGAGGAGACCCGGCCGTCGGCGATCTGGACCTTCGCGATCTCCAGGTACCAGTCGCAGAACTCGTCCCACGTGAAGCTGTACAGCGCCTCGCAGACGCGCGAGAACTGGAACGCCTCGAAGTTCGAGTCCACAGTGGACACGAGTTCGTCGAGGGTGTCCAGGATCCAGCGGTCGGCCGCCGTCAGCTCGTCGCGGGCCGGCAGCGGACGCGCCACCGTCGCACCGTTGGCCAGCGCGAACCGGGTGGCGTTCCACAGCTTCGTGGTGAAGTTGCGCGAACCGGCCGCCCACTCCTCGGCGACGGCCATGTCGGAACCGGGGTTCGTGCCGCGCAGCAACGTGAACCGGGTGGCGTCCGCGCCGTAGCGCTCCATCCAGTCCAGCGGGTCGATGCCGTTGCCCTTGGTCTTCGACATCTTCTTGCCGAACTGGTCGCGGATCAGACCGTGCAGGAAGACGTGGTCGAACGGCTGGACGTCGTCCATCGCGTACAGGCCGAACATCATCATCCGGACGACCCAGAAGAACAGGATGTCGTAGCCGGTCGAGAGAACGGACGTCGGATAGAACTTCTTCAGGTCCTCGGTCTCGTCCGGCCAGCCCAGCGTGGAGAAGGGCCACAGACCCGACGAGAACCACGTGTCGAGGACGTCCTCGTCCTGACGCCAGCCCTCACCGGTCGGCACCTCGTCGTCCGGTCCGACGCACACGACCTCGCCGTTCGGGCCGTACCAGACCGGAATCCGGTGCCCCCACCACAGCTGGCGCGAGATGCACCAGTCGTGCAGGTTGTCGGTCCAGTCGAAGTACCGCTTGTTCAGCTCGGCCGGGTGGATCTTGGTGCGGCCGTCGCGGACGGCGGCCGACGCCTTGGCCGCGATGCCCTCGACCTTGACCCACCACTGCAGCGACAGGCGCGGCTCGATCACCGTGTCGCACCGCGAGCAGTGCCCGACGGCGTGGACGTACGGCCGCTTCTCCGCCACGATCCGGCCCTCGGCGCGCAACGCGGCGACGATCGCCGGACGCGCCTCGAACCGGTCGAGTCCCTCGAACGGGCCGTGCGCGGTGATGGTCGCGCGGCCGTCCATGATCGTGAGGTTCGGCAGGTCGTGCCGCTGGCCGATCTCGAAGTCGTTCGGGTCGTGCGCCGGCGTGACCTTGACCGCGCCGGTGCCGAACTTCGGGTCGACGTGCGTGTCCGCGACGATCGGGATGCGGCGGCCGGTCAGCGGCAGCTCGACCTCGGTGCCGATGAGGTGCTGGTAGCGCTCGTCGTCCGGGTGGACGGCGACCGCGGTGTCACCGAGCATCGTCTCGGCGCGCGTGGTCGCGACGACGATCGAGTTCTCGCCTTCGCCGTAGCGGATCGAGACGAGCTCGCCCTCGTCGTCGCTGTGGTCGACCTCGACGTCGGACAGCGCCGTCTGGCAGCGCGGGCACCAGTTGATGATCCGCTCGGCCTGGTAGATCAGGCCGTCGTCGTACATCTTCTTGAAGATCGTCTGGACGGCGCGCGACAGCCCCTCGTCCATGGTGAAGCGCTCACGCGACCAGTCGATGCCGTCGCCGAGCCGCTTCATCTGGTCGAGGATCTTGCCGCCGTACTCCTCTTTCCACTCCCAGACGCGCTCGACGAACTTCTCGCGCCCGAGGTCGTGCCGGGACATGCCCTGCTTGGCCAGGTCGCGCTCGACGGCGTTCTGCGTCGCGATGCCCGCGTGGTCCATGCCCGGCAGCCACAGGACCTCGTAGCCCTGCATGCGGCGGCGCCTGGTCAGCGCGTCCATCACGCTGTGGTTCATGGCGTGCCCCATGTGCAGGCTGCCGGTGACGTTCGGCGGGGGCAGCACGATCGTGAACGGCGGCTTGTCGCTCTTGACGTCCGCCTCGAAGTAGCGCCGGTCGACCCACCGCTGGTACAGCTCCGCCTCTACCTCCGCCGGAGTCCACGCGGCGGGGAGGTCAGGACGCTGGGTTGCGGTGTCGAGTTCAGTCACAGCTGTCAAGTCTACGGAGGCGGGGGTATCGACTTGAAACGAGATACCTGCTAACGGGCTCAGCGCCGCGTAGCATCCCCGAACCGCCGCGCCACCTGGGGGAACTGGACAACCCGAGAGCCCCCGCGTGCGTGGTGTTCGTGAACCGGGCCGCTTGGGGGAAGAAGTGCAGTACGGCATCGAGGACCACCCGGACCTCAACGACGCGGCGTGGCTGCGCGCCGCGAACAGACGGGCGAAGCGGGAGATCCGCAGGCAGCGGCGGCAGGCGCGCGTGCACCGGCACGGCCGCACGGTCGTCATCGCCATCGCGCTGGCCGCCGTCGGCGCGGTGTTGATCGGCTTGTACGAGGCCGGGACGTTCAGCGAGGAGGCATTGCCCCGGGCGCTGGTGCCCACGATCACGACGCAACACCAGGGCGTCGACGTCGAGCACCCGTTCGCGGGCACGCCGGCCGAGCCGTGGGCCGACGGCGAGAAGCATCGTCGTGCCCGACCAGAACCCCGAGTACGCGGCCGGCTACGAGGCGGCGCGCAAGGCTCTCGTCGCCGGGCACCTGGACCCCAGGGTGCTCGTCGACCACGACGTGGAGCCGTTCGTGTCGATGCTCGCCCCAACGCTGCGGGACAGCTGGCGGAACAACCCGGACAACGGCTCCGCGGTGACCCGGCTGAAGAAGGGCAACAAGCTGCTGCCGAACGGGATCAAGGTCGACGGTCGCATGTGGCCGGGCCGCGACCAGTACGGCCGCCCGCTCGTGCACACGAGCTACCGGTTCGCCTACGCCTTCGACCCCGGCTACCAGAAGACGATCTTCGACCAGTACGAGATCGTCGCGCTGGTCCGCTCCGACACGGACTACCAGCTCACCGAGGACGGCGTCTGGACCGTCGCGAGCAACGGTTTCGTCTACTCGATGGCGTGCGAGGCGTCGAAGCAGGGCTTCCTCGCTCCCCTGTTCACCGAGAAGCGGCAACTGCCGACCGCCGAGGAGGCCAGGCGCAAGCCGGAGGAGTGGTTCGCGGCGGACACCCCGATCCCCACCACCAGTGGCTGTAAGTGATCACTCTTTCAGAGGTGCCGCGCGAAGGTGACGGCGATCACAATTGCTGCCACGGACCGTTCAACCCCTTGGGGCCCGTGACGACGACGCCGCCGCGTTCTTCGGGGGCGCTGGCGGCGCCGACGTCGATCAGCGAAGAATGAAGCCATGAGCAGCAAGCCCCCGCAGCACGACGTCGACGAGTCCGCGCTCGAAGTCAGCACTCCCAAGACATGGGCGGCGGGCATCCCCGGCGTGCTCGTGTCGCTCGACCGCGCGGTCGAGCAGATGGGTGTCAGCCGGACGGTCAAGACGTTGCGCCTGCTCAACCAGCGCGAAGGCTTCGACTGCCCCGGTTGCGCGTGGCCGGAGCCGCAGGGCCACCGCAAGATGGCGGAGTTCTGCGAGAACGGCGCCAAGGCGGTCGCCGAGGAAGCCACCAAACGACGGATCGGCCCGGAGTTCTTCGCCGAGCACCCGGTCGAGAGCCTGCGGACCAAGACGGACTACTGGCTCGGCCAGCAGGGCAGGCTCACCGAGCCGATGGTGCTCAGGCCCGGCGCCACGCACTACGCGCCGATCAGCTGGGACGCCGCGTTCACGCTGGTCGCCGAGGAGCTCAACGCCCTGTCGTCGCCCGATGAGGCCATCTTCTACACCTCCGGCCGCACCAGCAACGAGGCCGCGTTCCTCTACCAGCTGCTGGTCCGCTCGTTCGGCACCAACAACCTGCCGGACTGCTCGAACATGTGCCACGAGTCGTCCGGTGCCGCGCTGAACGAGACCATCGGCATCGGCAAGGGCTCGGTGTCGATCAAGGACTTCGAGCTCGCAGACCTGATCGTGGTCATCGGCCAGAACCCCGGCACGAACCACCCGCGCATGCTCAGCGCGCTGGAGGACGCGAAGAAGAACGGCGCGAAGATCATCGCCGTCAACCCGTTGCCGGAAGCCGGGCTGATGCGGTTCAAGAACCCGCAGAACGTCGCGGGCGTCGTCGGCCGCGGCACCGCGCTGTGCGACGAGTTCGTGCAGATCCGCGTCGGCGGCGACCAGGCGCTGTTCCAGGCGATCGGCCACCTGCTGCTGCAGTGGGACAAGGTCGACCGGGAGTTCGTCGACGCGAAGACCCACGGCTTCGACGCCTACGCCGAGCACCTCGCCGAGCTCGACTGGGACGCCGTGCTCACCGCGACGGGCCTGACCCGCGAGCAGATCACCCGCGTGGCCGGCATGTTCGTCGACTCGCAGCGCACGATCGCCTGCTGGGCCATGGGCCTGACGCAGCACAAGCACAGCGTGCCGACGATCCGCGAGGTCACGAACGTCATGTTCCTGCGCGGCATGATCGGCAAGCCGGGCGCGGGCCTCTGCCCCGTGCGCGGCCACTCGAACGTGCAGGGCGACCGGACGATGGGCATCTACGAGAAGATGCCGGAGAAGTTCCTGCTGGCGCTGGAGAACGAGTTCGGCATCCCGGTGCCGCGCAAGCACGGCTACGACACGGTCGACGCCATCAACGCCATGCGCCAGGGCCGCGGCAAGGTGTTCATCGCGATGGGCGGCAACTTCGTCAGCGCCACCCCGGACACCCCGGTGACCGAGAAGGCGCTGGAGCAGTGCTCGCTGACCGTGCACGTCTCGACGAAGCTCAACCGCTCGCACGTCGTCCACGGCAAGACCGCTTTGATCCTGCCCGCGCTGGGCCGCACCGAGAGCGACGTGCAGCACTCGGGCGAGCAGTTCGTGACGGTCGAGGACTCGATGTCGGTCGTGCACCGCTCGCGCGGCCGGCTCAAGCCCGCGTCGGACCAGCTGCTGTCCGAGGTCTCGATCATCTGCCGCCTCGCCCGCAAGGTGCTCGGCGCCGCGCACCCGGTGAAGTGGGAGGAGTTCGAGAAGGACTACGACGTCATCCGCGAGCACATCGCACGTGTCGTGCCGGGCTGCACCGACTACAACACGCGCGTGCGTCAGCCCGACGGTTTCGTGCTGCCGCACCCGCCGCGCGACGCGCAGGAGTTCGCCACGGCGACCGGCAAGGCGAACTTCACCACGTCGCCGATGACGGTGATCGAGGTGCCGGAAGGCCGGCTGCTGATGCAGACCCTGCGCAGCCACGACCAGTACAACACCACGATCTACGGCCTGGACGACCGCTACCGCGGCGTGAAGGACGGGCGGCGCGTGGTGTTCGTGAACCCCGACGACATCGCACGGCTCGGGTTCACCGACGGCCAGATGGTGAACATCGTGTCGGAGTGGAAGGACGACCCGACGGGCGTTGTGGAACGCCGCGCCGAGTCGTTCCGGATCGTGTCCTACCCGACCGCGCACGGGTGCGTGGCCACGTACTTCCCCGAGGCGAACCCCTTGGTGCCGTTGGACTCCAAGGCGGACATCTCGGGGACGCCGACCTCCAAGTCGGTGATCGTGCGCCTGGAAGCGGCTTAGCGCGATGAAGGGCGCCTTCATCCACGTCAGGTGGATGAAGGCGCCCTTCATCGCTCGCTGTTTGACTACGACGCTGTAGCCGACCCGCACTTCTCGGTCGACGAGGTGTTCTGGATGCGCGGTGAGCCGGAGTTGCGCACGCAGAAACCGTTGGTGTTGCGGAAGAGGAAGTCGGTCGGGCTGTTCGTGCCGCGCTCGAAGCTGAACGTGTCGAACGTGACGTCGCTGGAGTTGTCGGTGATCACGGCGGGCCTGCCGTCGTTGTTCGTGAACGACACCCCGCTGCCGTTCAGGAACTTGATGCGGTCGGCGTAGCGGATGTACCAGCCGTACGCGGGCCGGGTGCCGATGCTGTTCGGGTTGTAGTTGGTGCGGTCGTTGCTCGGCGGGTTGGTCGACGTGGTGCCGCTGCCGCCGGGCACGTTGATCTTCACGTTGCGGAACGTCACGTCGGTGACGCGACCGTCCTGGTCGCCGTGGATGGTGGGGCTGAACCCGCCGGAGGCGCCGTTGATCGTGATGTTGTCGTAGGTGATGTTCTTGACCGTGCCGACGCCGGGACTGTTCCCGCACCGTTTTCGCGCCCCGACCTTGATCATGATCGGCGACTTCACGTTGGTGACGGTGATGTCCTTGTAGTGCACGTCGGAGATGACCGCGCCGTCCATCGACACGAGCCCGAGCCCGGACTTGTTGGCGCCTCTGATGTCGATGCGCTGGAAGTCGTAGCCGGTGAAGTCACCGCACGTCTCCGAGCCGAACATCAACGCGTTGCAGCACCCCGCGCTGAGCTTGGTGTCGTAGACCTTCACGTTGCCGTTGGGCAGCTTCTGCCCGAGCGCGTAGTCGCTCTTGAACACCAGCGCGTCGTCGTTGCCCGCGAAGCTGCCGTTGGTGATCGTCACGTTGGTGGTGCTGATGATGTTCCACCCGTCGCGGTCACTCGCGGTGTCGACCGTGAGGTGGTCGGACACGACGTTCTTGCAGCCGTTGATCAGCATCGCGAAGTGCCCGCCGCGCCGCAGCTTGATGCCGCTCACGGTGAGGTTCTCGCAGCGCGTCAACGAGATGATCTTGTCGGCCTTGCCGCTGCCGGGGTTGCCGGTGATCAGCGCGCCACCGCCGTCGATGGTGCCGGCGCCGACGAAGCCGATGTTGGTCAGCCGGTCGCCCCAGATCATCGCGTTGTGGAAGTGGCTGTGCCCGTAGTCCTGGTACTTGTCGTTGGGGTTGGGCTCGGGCTTGTCGTAGCCGCTGCCGCTCGCGCCCATGATCGTGGCGCCCGCGTCGAGCTGCAGCGTCACGTTGCTCTTCATGTGGATCGAGTTCGGCGAGCGGTAGGTGCCGGACGGGAACCGCACGGTTCCTCCGCCCGCCGCGTTCGCCGCCGTGATCGCCTTGTCGATCGCCGCCGTGTCGTTGGCACTGCCGTTGCCGACGGCGCCGTAGTTCTTGACGTTGAACTCCGCCGCCTGAGCGGGTTCTGCGAGCACCGCGATGCCCAACAGCGCTGCGGTCACCGCCATGCCGAGTCTGCGCAACACGCTTGTCCTCCCCGGTTGAAACGCGGGTGAAAACCTTTACAGCGGCGGCGACTGCACACGCTACGCCGGTCGCACGCGACCGAACAGCCTCCAGCGGCGACGACCTGACGCGAGCAACCCTCCACCGACCCGGCCTTCAGGCTCCTCAGGTGCGCGAACGAGCCTCCGCGCGGCCGCGTCGGCCTCCAACTCGACCTGCCTCATCTTCGCAATAGCAAACGACTGTTCGTGTGACAACACGGCAAACCCCCAAAGATTCGGTGCTATTCGGGCGCGATCGTCGTGCTCAGGAAGAACCGCACGGCGCGGGCACCCTCCGGTCGCAGCGACGGATCGACCCGGCGCTCGTCGTACTTCTCCAGCAACGCCAGCAACTCGGCACTGAACTCGACGAGTTCGCCGGCGGTGAGGAACTTGGTGTACCCGCGGGTGCCGGTCGGCTCCCGCCACTCGCCCGCAAGCCTGTCGCGCTGGCGCAGCCGACGCCGGATCGCCTCGAACTCCTGGTCCAGGAAAGCCATCCCGGCAGCCTCGGCAGCCAGCGCGGCCTCTGGGTCGAGCCCTTCAGTCGCGATCATCTGCCGACCGTGGACGATCTCCCACGGCTTCTGCCGCCCCGGCCCCTCCACCTCGGCGACGAACCCGTACTTGGCCAGCATGTTCAGGTGGTACGAGCAGCTCGCCACGCTTTCCCCGAGCTTCTCGGAGCATTGGGTGGCGGTGCGCGGACCCTCGTCGGCGAGCAGCTGGATCAGCTTCCACCGGAAGGGGTGTGAGAGTGCGCGCAGCGCCTTGGGGTCAGTGATGCGAGCGTCGGCCATGTCACCACCGTACGCGTATCAATAAACCTTTAGCAAGGTTCCTTGATATATAAATCCTGATATAAAGCGCACATGACTTGGGGGAAGCGGTGGCTGCTGGGGGCGTTCGGGGCACTGGTCGCGGTGACGTGGATCAACCCGCGGTGGCCGGCCGAACAGGCGCTGCACAGCTCGTTGACGGTCGTGGCGCTCATCGCGCTGTGGCTGCTCAGGAAGCGCTTGGACACCGCGCAGTGGGCGTGGGCGCTGCTGTTCCTCGCCCTGCATACGATCGCGGCACGGTGGCTCTACTCGTACGTGCCGTACGACGACTGGGCGGACGCGGTGTTCGGGGTGCGGCTGTCGGAGGTGTTCTCCTGGCAGCGCAACAACTTCGACCGGCTCGTGCACTTCACGTACGGCGTGTGCCTGACGGCGGTCCTGCGGCAGAAGTGGTTGCGCTCGCTGGAGACCGTGCTGGCGACCAGCGCGGCCTACGAGCTGCTGGAGTGGGCGGTCGCCATGACGCTCGCCCCGGACGTCGCCGAGGCCTACAACGGCCAGCAGGGCGACATGTGGGACGCCCAGGCCGACATGGCGATCGCCGCGCTCGGGGCGCTCGTCACAGCGCTGGTCACCAGTCTGGTGAGTTACGCGCGACGGCGGTCACCAGCGGCAGCGACTCGATGACCGGCACCCGCAGCAGCTCCGCGGGCACGTCGGGGTCGCGAACCGGTTCGATGAGCTCGCGCAGCAGCGCGCCGACCACGTCATCGGCGGTCTGGTCGACCTCGTGGATGAGGTCGCGCAGCTGATCGGCGGCGTCGTTGAGGATCCGGGGCCGCTGCGGCTCCTCCAGCATCAGCGCCGCCAACCTCAGCACCCGGCGGCACACGCGCAGGCGCAGGCTGCGACTGGCCGACTCACGCCCTCCCGCGAGTCCCAGTCGGCCGCGGGTGCGTTCGATCCACGGCTCGACGGTCTCCCTGCGCCAGATCGGGCCGGACGCGAGCTCCGCGTCCGGCTCCGGAATGCCGTGCGAGCGGCGTTTGCGCCACACCGCCACCAGCTGCCGGCTCAGGCCCATGGCGTCGGCGATCTCCGCGATCCCGTAGAAGTCCCCCACGCCCACTACTGTAACCAGAGATGACGGCACCTGTCATCAAAAATATCGCGGTCTTTCGAAATGTTCAGCTGCGTTCCAGAACGGCCCGCGCCGCGTTGTGGCCGCCGATGCCGCTGACCCCGCCGCCGCGCCGGGAGCCCGCGCCGCACACGAAGACGTTGTCCACGTCGGTCTCGACGCCCCACCTGCCGACCTCGTCGTCGGTCTCGGCGAACGGCCAGTCGAGCTCTCCGTGGAAGATGTTGCCACCCGGCAGTCCGAGCTCCTCCTCCAGGTCCAGTGGTGTGCGGGCCTCGATGCACAGCTCGCCGTTCGCGTCGCGCGCCAGGCAGTCCTGAATCGGGTCGGCCAGGTGGGCGTTGAGCTGGTCGAGGTAGCGCCGGACGAGCTCGTCGCGCAGCTCGTCGTTGCGACCCTCGAACAACGACGCGGGCAGGTGCAGCCCGAACAACGTCAACGTCTCGTGGCCCGCCAGCGACGGCCCGAGGACCGACGGATCGGTCAGCGAGTGGCAGTACATCTCGCCCGGCAGCACCGACGGCACCTGACCGGCCGCGCTCTCCAGGTACGCGGTCTCCAGCTGGTCGTAGGACTCGTCGAGGTGGAACGTGCCGGCGAACGCGAGCCGAGGGTCCACTCCGGACTTCAGCTCCGGCAGCCGGCGCAACAGCATGTTGATCTTCAGTTGGCAACCGGGCGTGTCCTGAACTTCCCTGCCCTGCAACCGCCCCAGCACCGATGGCGCCACAGTGGACAGCACGAACCTGCACTCGGCGGTGGTGTCGTTGAAGGACACCGAAGCGGTCTTGCCGTCCGACTCGATCGACGTCACCTCGGCAGCGGTGACGATCTCGGCACCGGCCTCGCGGGCGGCCCGTTCCAGCTCGGCGGTCACCGCGCCCATGCCGCCGACCGGAACCTTCCACTCGCCGCTGCCGTTGCCGATCACGTGGTAGAGGAAGCACTTGTTGGCGCGCAACGAATGCAGCGACGTGTGCGTGCCGATCAACGCATCGGTGGCGACGACACCGCGCACCAGGTTGTCGTCGAACAGCTCCTGCAACGTCGCACCGATCGGCCGTTCGAAGATCTGGTCCCACAACCGGCCGCGCGCCACCGCGTCGACGTGCACGCGCAGGTGTTCGCGCGACACGAGCGGTTCCAGCAGGGTCGGCGCCAGGGCGCGGGCCATCAGCTCCAGGTCGGCGTACCAGCGCTGCCACCGCTCCCAGTCGTCCAGCGACCCGCAGACGGCCTCGAACGACGCCACCGTCGCCTCGCCCGGCGACCGTTCGACCAGCAGCCCCGACTTGCCGTTCGGGGTGTACGAGGAAGCCGCCCGGGACCGCAACGCCAGGTTCAGCCCGAGGTCGGACACGATCCGGTCGGGCAGCAGGGACACCAGGTAGGAGAACCGCGAGAGCCGCGCGTCGACACCTTCCCACGGCGACGCGCTCACGGCCGCGCCGCCGACGTGGGGCAGCTTCTCCAGCACCCTGACCGACCTGCCGGCCCGTGCGAGGTACGCGGCCGCCACCAGACCGTTGTGGCCGCCTCCCACGATCACGACGTCGTCCATGCCCCGAGATCCCTCCCACGTAGCCTGGTCGGTGGGGAACATAGCGGTCCGAAGGAGATGTGCACATGGGCCGAGTGACGGTGCGCCGGGCGGTCGAGCGGGTGTCGCCGAACGGTCGGCGCCGCCGGGTGGACGCCCTGGCCGCCGAGGAACCGCTGGAGCTGAGGGTCGGCGGGAAGGCGCTGGCCGTCACGATGCGCACGCCCGGTCAGGACGTCGAGCTCGCGCACGGCTTCCTGCTCAGCGAGGGCGTGATCGGCTCGGCGGAGCACGTCTCGGTCGCGCGGTTCTGCGAGGGCACCGGGCCGGACGGGATGAACACCTACAACGTGCTGGACGTCGCGCTGGCCGACGGGGTGCCGCCGCCGGACACCGGGGTGGAGCGGAACTTCTACACCACGTCGTCGTGCGGGGTGTGCGGCAAGGCCGCGCTGGACGCGGTGAAGCTCAAGACCCGCTACTCGCCCGCCGCCGACCCGGTTCAGGTCACCGCGGAGGCGCTGACCGGCTTTCCGGACGCCTTGCGGGAGCGGCAGAAGGTGTTCGAGAGCACCGGCGGGCTGCACGCGGCCGGGCTGTTCCGCGACGGCGAGTTGCTGGTGGTGCGGGAGGACGTCGGCCGGCACAACGCCGTCGACAAGGTGCTGGGCTGGGCGGTGCTGCAGAACCTGGTGCCGTTGACCGGCGCGGTGCTGATGGTGTCCGGACGGGCGTCGTTCGAGCTGGTGCAGAAGGCGGCGATGGCCGGGGTTCCGGTGCTCGCCGCGGTGTCGGCGCCGTCGTCGCTCGCCGTGGAGCTGGCCGAGGAGCAGGGCATGACGCTCGTCGGTTTCCTGCGCGGCGACTCGATGAACGTCTACGCCGGAGGGGAGCGCGTGCTTGAGACCGCTTGACGGCGTCGTGGTGGTGAGCCTGGAGCAGGCCGTCGCCGTGCCGTACGCGACGCGGCTGCTGGCCGATCTCGGGGCGCGCGTCATCAAGGTCGAACGGCCCGGCGTCGGTGACTTCGCCCGGCACTACGACTCGGCGTGCGGCGAGGTGTCGTCGTACTTCGCGTGGACGAACGTCGGCAAGGAGTCGGTGTCCCTGGACATCTTCCACCCGGACGGCCGTGAGGTGCTGGAACGGCTGGTGGCGCGTGCCGACGTGCTGCTGTGCAACCTGTCGCCGCGCGTGTGGTCGCGTCTGGCGCTCGAGCTGCCCTCGACGCTGATCGTGGGTGAGCTGTCCGGTTACGGCTGGGACGGCCCGTACGCGGACCGCAAGGCGTTCGACGCGCTGGTGCAGTCGGAGGCGGGGTTGGTGTCGCTGACCGGCGAGGGTGACGTGATGGCCCGCGCGGGGATCTCGGTGGCGGACATCGCGGCCGGAGTGCAGCTGCACGCGGCGGTGCTGGCCGCGTTGCTGCAGCGGTCGCGCACGGGCGGGGGAGCGCGGTTGCGACTGTCGCTGTTCGAGGCGATGGCCGAGTGGATGCACCAGCCGATGCTGTACGCCGCCGGAACGGGTGCCGCCGCCCCGCGTTCGGGCGCGCACCACCCGAGCATCGCGCCGTACGGGCCGGTGGCGTGCGCGGACGGCGCGGTGCACCTGGCCGTGCAGAACGACGGCCAGTGGCAACGTCTGTGCGGGCTGATCGGGCTGGAGCACGAGGAGAGGTTCGCCACAGTGGCGTCCCGTGTGGAGCACCGCGCGGAGCTGCAAAAGATCCTCGAACGGGCGTTTTGCGACCTCACCGCGGCCGAGCTGCTGACCGCTCTGGACACCGCCGACGTGCCTGCCGCGCTGACCAGGCCGATCACCGACCTGCCCACCCACCCGCAGCTCGACACGTGGGTTGACGTGCAGGTTCCCGGCGGAACGGCCAGGATGCTGCCACCGCCCGTGGCCGGTTTCGAGTGGTCACCGGGTGCGGTACCGGCCCTCGGCGCGCACAATGATCACGTGTTGCGCTGGCTGGGCTATTCGGGTGAGGAACTGTCTGCCTTACGCGTGCGTTCCGTCCTCTGAGAAGGAAACGAGGAACGGTGCCCACGCGATGAGGTGAGCATGGGGGACCAGAAGTTCGGCCGCCGCGGCCTCGTCGCGGCCATCGGCGTGATCATCGCGACAGCCGCCGGCGTCGTGACGTACGGGTCGTCGTCCCCCGCGGTCCCTCAGCAGCAGATCGCGACCGCGGACCACATCAACCGCGTGCCGGGCGCCAAGCCGACCATCCGCGTCGAACACGTGTACTCGGCCGCCCGCCACCGCGACGTCACCCTCGCCTTCTACCTCCCGGCCGGCGCCGGCCCCCGCGGCCTGCCGATGTCGATCCTGCTGCACGGCCTGCACGGCGACGCCCGCCACGCCGCCATCGGCGACCTGGCCGACGTGCTGGCCTCGGCCGTCGCGAAGGGCTCCGTGCCCGCGTTCGGCTTCGTCGCGGTCGACGGCGGCGACAACTACTGGCACGAGAACGTCCCCGGCGACGACCCGATGACCATGCTGCTCGACGAGCTCCCCGGCTGGCTGAAGGAACGCGGCTACGGCGAGCCCTTCGCCGTGACGGGCGTGTCCATGGGCGGCTTCGGCGCGTTGCTCTACGCCCGCCGCCGTGCCGAACGCGGCGACCCGATCGCGGCCGCCGCGGCCATCTCCCCCGGCCTGATCACCACGTGGCCGGAGATGGCCAAGCGCAAGGCGTTCAAGAACGAGGGCGAGTGGACCTCACTCGACCCGTTGCGGCACCTGAAGGCGACCGGCCCGACCGCGCTGGGCGTGTGGATCGGCGACCACGACCGGTTCATCGACGGCACCCGGCAGTTCATGCGCGAGGTGCGGCCCGAGGTCGGCACCGTGAAGTCCGGCGGGCACGACGACGGGTTCTACCGCAAGGTGACACCCGACGTCGTGCAGTTCCTCGCCAAGTACGCCAAGCCCGCGGTCTAGACGCGCATCGCCGCACGGCTCCAGTGCACCCAGCCGACGCGACCCTGCTCGTCACGGCCTCCCAGCGGCAGCACCGAGCTCCGGTCCACGGCGATCAGCACGTCGTCCGTGAGGTGCTCGAACTCGCGTTCCTCCGTCGGGATCAGCGGCGCGGTGAGCGGGTCGCGCCCCTCCCGCCGCACCTTCACCCTGCCGTTCTCGGCCGGCGTGACGTGCACGTCGAGCGCGGTGCAGCGGTAGACCCCGACGACCTTCGCGTGATCCACCGGCTTCGGCTGCGCCGGTGTCTCGGGCAGCTGCGGCTTGCGCACACCCGCCAGCTCGGCGAGCAGGTGGTCGAAGATCGCCCCGAACAACGGCCGCGCCTCGTCGCCACCGTTCACCAGCACCGCCACCGCGACCCCTGCCGCCGGAACGATCCGCAGCGCCGACACGTACCCGATGGTCATGCCGGTGTGGCCGATCACGTCACCACCCTCGAAGTTGGACAGCTCCCAGCCGAGGCCCCACCACCACTCGCCGGTGCCGAAGTCGGGATGCGTGACCTGCTTCTCGCGCATCGCGTCGAACTCGGTGGTCTTCAGGTGCAGCCGCACGAGCTCCAGCAGCTCACGGGCGGGCATCGCGAGCACCGAGCCTGCAGCCGCCCACGACTCGAACAGGTGCTCGGCCACCGGCTCACCTTTCAGGTGGCCGTCCGCCATCTCGTACCGGTCGTACTCGGCACGGGACACCGCGACGTTCCGCAGCCCGAGCGGCTCGACCAGCCGCTCGCGCAGGACGGCCCGGAAAGGCTTGTCGCGCAGGACTTCGACGATCCGGCCGAGCACCGCGTACCCGCTGTTGCAGTACGAGTACAGCTCGCCCGGCGGGGTCACCTGGCCGGCGTCCGCGAGCCTCTCGACGTAGCGCGCCACCATGTCGTCATCGGAGCCCGTGTCGAAATTGAGGTCGCCCTCGAAACCGGCGGTGTGGCAGAGCAACTGGCGTGGTGTGACGACCTTCGCCGCCTGCTCGTCCGCGAGCCGGAACTCGGGCAGCACGTCCCGCACCGGCCGGTCGAGATCCAGCAGGCCCTCGTTCACCAGCTGCATGACCAGCGTCGCCGTCCACACCTTCGTGATCGACCCGATCTGGAACAGCGAGTCGCTCGTCACCGGCTCGTTCGTGGCCTTGTTGCGCACACCCGCTGCCGCGTCGACGATTTCGCCGTTGTGCAGCACAGCTACTTGCGCGCCAACGACTCCGTGTTCGGCGAGCAGCTCCGGCAGCCTGCGTTCGATCCACTCACTGATCATGTTTCCCCCCCCAGAGGTTGTTTCAGACCCGGCCCGCGGCCCGGCGTCCGCGCGGAAGTCCGTGCACTCGCATTCTTCTTGTGCCATCAAGGCTTCCGCACGCGTCCCGGACCACGCCAGAAGTGACGTTCCTGAGCAGGTAGCCGGAAGTCGTGTCCGCAACTCGCCGTCTGGTGAGGTGGATGAAGGGCGCCTTCATCCACACCAGGTGGAGGTAGGCGCCCTTCATCCACAACACCAGACGGGTCTCAACGGGGGTACCAGCAGTACCTCCCTTCGCCTGCGGACAGGGCCTACCGTGAAGGGGTGGC
>NZ_JBEXJN010000043.1:48450-83879 GCF_040609115.1 Lentzea sp. NPDC004782 | reverse complement strand
TTGGGCCCGGCCGGCCCCAGGCCCCGCGCACCCAAACCCGCGGCTATCGCCCCCCCCCCGTCCTTTTATGGCCCCCTTCATCCACGTCAGGTGGATGAAGGCGCCCTTCATCGAGCGCCCTACGCGCCGTAGACCGGGACCGGATGGTGGTCTGCGACCAGCTCGCGGACCACCGGGCCCAGTTCCGCCGGCTCCCACCGGGCGCCCTTGTCGATCTCCCGCCCCCGCCGCCACCCCTCCACGAGGCACACCCGCCCGCCGTCGACCTCGAACACCTGCCCGGTCACGTCCGCGGCCTCCGCGGACCCCAGCCAGACCACCAGCGGTGAGATGTTCTCGGGTGCCATCGCGTCGAACCCGTCGTCCGGCGCCGCCATCGTCTCCGCGAACGTCGCCTCGGTCATGCGGGTCCGGGCGGCGGGCGCGATCGCGTTGACCGTCACCCCGTACCGGGCCAGCTCAGCGGCCGCCACCAGGGTCATGGCCGCGATCCCCGCCTTGGCCGCCGAGTAGTTGGCCTGCCCGACGCTCCCGAACAGCCCGGCACCCGACGACGTGTTGATCACCCGGCCCGACACCGCGCCACCCGCCTTGTGCACGGCACGCCAGTAGGCCGCGGCGTGGCGCAGAGGCGCGAAGTGGCCCTTGAGGTGCACGCGGACGACCTCGTCCCACTCGTCCTCGCCGCAGCTCACGATCATCCGGTCGCGCACGATCCCGGCGTTGTTCACCAGCACGTCGAGCACGCCGAACGCCGTCACCGCGGCGTCGACCACCCGCGCGGCCCCGGACCACGTCCCCACGTCGTCGGTGTTCACCACGGCGCGCGGCCCGATCAACGCAGCCACCTCGGAGGCAGGCCCTTCAGACAGGTCGTTGACCACCACCCGCGCTCCAGCAGCGGCAAACGCCAGAGCGTGCGCGCGCCCGATGCCGCGTCCGGCCCCGGTGACGATGACGACCCGGTCCTCCAACAACGTCATGACGAACCCCCATCGGTGTCAGCAGCGGCGAGGAACGCGGGCCGCTCTCCCCCGCCGTGCACGACCAAAGTCGCGCCGCTGACGTAGGAAGCCAGCGGAGAAGCCAGGAAGACGGCGCACGCACCGACCTCGTCGGGCGTGGCGAGCCGGCCCAACGGCACGGTGCGGGCGACGGCCTCGATGCCCTCCTCGGACCCGTAGTGCAGATGCGACTGCTCCGTCCGCACCATGCCGACCGCCAGAGCGTTGACCCGCACCCGAGGAGCCCACTCGACGGCCAGCGAAGCGGTCAGGTTGTCCAGCCCGGCCTTCGCGGCGCCGTAGGCGGCGGTGCCGGGCGACGGACGGCGGCCGGACACGCTGCTGACCATCACGATCGAACCGCCGGCGTCCTTCATCACGGCGTAAGCGGCCTGCGAGACGAGCAACGGCGCCAGCAGGTTCAGCTCCACGACCTTCTGGTGGAACCGCGGCGAAGCCTTGTCCGCCAACGCGAACGGCGCGCCACCGGCGTTGTTCACCACGACGTCCAGCCGCCCGAAACGATCGACCACCCCAGCAACCAACTCCGAGACCTGCGCGGCATCCCGGACATCGCACTGCACAAAAGAAGCGCCCGGCACCTCGGCGGGACGCCGGGCACAGCTCACCACCGTCGCGCCCGCGGCCAGGAACGCGCGAGCAATCCCGAGACCGACACCGCGCACGCCACCCGTCACCAGGACGACGCTTCCGTCGAGGGACAGTTCCACGATGCACCTACCCCGGTCGCTCCGGCGCTGCTAAATTACCAAGCAATCGCTTGGTTCGGAAGGCGGCGCGATGGGAATCTCCAGCAGCCACACCGAAAACGGCATCATCGAGGTCACGATCGACTACCCACCGGTCAACGCCATCCCCTCCCACGGCTGGTTCGAGCTGGCCAAGGCGATCGCCCGCGCGGGCGAGGACCGGGAGACACGGGTCGTGATCCTCAGGGCGGAGAACCGCGGCTTCTGCGCAGGCGTCGATCTCAAGGAGATGCAGCGCACCCCCGGCCACGAGGCGCTCATCGCGGCGAACCGGGGCTGTGCCAAGGCTTTCGCGGCCGTGTACGACTGCGAGGTGCCGGTCATCGCCGCCGTCAACGGCTTCTGCCTCGGCGGCGGTGTCGGGCTGGTCGGCAACGCGGACGTCATCGTCGCGTCCGACGACGCCACGTTCGGGCTGCCCGAGGTCGACCGCGGCGCGCTCGGCGCGGCGACGCACCTGGCCAGGCTCGTCCCGCAGCACCTGATGCGCACGCTGTACTACACGGCCCGCAACGTCAGCGCGCAGACCCTTCACCACCACGGCAGCGTCGTCGAGATCACCCCGCGCGACAAGCTGGACGCCGCGGCACGGGAGATCGCCGGGGAGATCGCCGGGAAGGACCCGACGGTGATCCGCGCGGCCAAGGAGGCGATCAACGGCATCGACCCGCAGCGCGTGCACACGAGCTACCGCTTCGAGCAGGGCTTCACCTTCGAGCTGAACCTCACCGGTGTGTCGGACCACGCCCGGCAGGCCTTCCTGGACGGAAACCATGCGCGACAAGCGAATGACGGCTGACGAGGCAGTCAGCGAGATCAAGGACGGGATGACCGTCGGCATCGGCGGCTGGGGCTCGCGGCGCAAGCCGATGGCCCTGGTCAAAGCGATCCTGCGGTCCGGCCTGAAGGACCTCACCGTCGTCACGTACGGCGGCCCGGACGTCGGGCTGCTGTGCGCGGCGGGCAAGGTGCGCAAGCTGGTCTACGGCTTCGTCTCCCTTGACACCATCCCGTACGACCCGTGGTTCAAACGGGCCAGGGAGACCGGCGCGATCGAGGTGCTGGAACTGGACGAGGGCATGCTCCAGACCGGCCTGCGCGCGGCCGGGCACCGGCTGCCGTTCCTGCCGATCAGGGCGGGCCTCGGCTCGGACGTGCTCAAGTACGCCCCGCAGATCAAGACCGTGAGGTCCCCGTACGACGACGGCGAAGAGCTGGTCGCCATGCCCGCTTTGAAACTCGACGTCGCGCTGGTGCACCTCAACCGCGCGGACCGGCACGGCAACGCCCAGTACCTCGGACCCGACCCGTACTTCGACGACCTGTTCTGCCTGGCCGCGGACCGGCGTTACGTCTCCTGCGAGCAGATCGTCGAGACGTTCGACGGGCCGCCGCAAACGTTGCTGCTCAACCGCATGATGGTCGACGGTGTAGTGGAAGCACCGGGTGGCGCGGGTTTCACGAGCTGCGTGCCCGACTACCCGCGCGACGAGGCACTCCAGCGCGAGTACGCCGAAGCGGCCGCCGACCTGGAGAAATGGGCTGACTTCGAGAAGAGGCTGCTGGCATGAGCGACATCACCGGGGCCGAGATCTGCGTGACCGCGTGCGCGGACCTGTTCGCGGGCGCCGGGGAGACGCTCGCCAGCCCGATGGGGCTCATCCCGTCGCTGGGCGCGAAGCTGGCCCGCCTCACCACCGAGCCGGACCTGCTGCTGTCCGACGGCGAGGCGTTCCTGCTCACCCCGGAGTCCACTGTGGAGGGCTGGCTGCCGTACCGGAAGGTGTTCGACGTCGTGGCGCACGGGCGCCGGCACGTCGTGATGGGCGCGAACCAGGTAGACCGGTTCGGCAACCAGAACATCTCCGCGATCGGCGACCACGCGCGGCCCACCCGGCAGCTGCTCGGGTTCCGGGGCGCACCCGGCAACACGATCAACCACCGCACCAGCTACTGGGTGCCGCGGCACAGCCCGCGCGTACTCGTCGAAGCCGTGGACGTGGTCTCCGGGGTCGGCTACGACCGCGCCGTCGGACCGTTCCACGACGTCCACCGCGTCGTCACGAACCTGGCCGTGCTCGACTTCGCCACCCCGGACCACTCGATGCGCCTGGTCTCCACGCATCCCGGTGTGTCCGTGGACGAGGTGCGGAAGCAGACGTCGTTCCCGTTGCACGTCGACGACGTGACCGAGACCCGGCTGCCCACCGACGAAGAGCTCAAGCTCATCAGGACCGTCCTCGATCCCGATGCCAAGCGGGACCGGGAAGTTCCGTCATGAGGACCGCGCTCACCGAACTGGTCGGGGTGAGACACCCGGTCGTGCAGACGGGCATGGGCTGGGTCGCCGGGCCGCGGCTGGTGTCCGCGACCGCGGAGGCGGGCGGGCTGGGCATCCTCGCGTCGGCGACCATGACGTACGCCGAGCTCGAAGCGGCCATCAAGGAAACCCGTTCCCGCACGTCCGCGCCGTTCGGCGTGAACCTCCGCGCGGACGCCCAGGACGCGCGGGACCGCGTCGGCCTGATCATCCGCGAACAGGTGAAGGTCGCGTCCTTCGCGCTCGCCCCGAAGCCGGACATGATCGCCGAGCTGAGCGACGCGGGCGTGGTGGTGATCCCGTCCATCGGCGCGGCCAGGCACGCCGAGAAGGTCGCGAAGTGGGGCGCCCACGCGGTGATCGTGCAGGGCGGCGAAGGCGGCGGCCACACCGGTGGTGTCGCCACGACACTGCTGCTCCCGAGCGTGCTGGACGCCGTCGACATCCCGGTGGTCGCGGCGGGCGGCTTCTTCGACGGACGGGGCCTGGCCGCCGCGCTCGCGTACGGCGCGGCCGGCATCGCGATGGGCACGAGGTTCCTGCTCACCCAGGAGAGCACAGTGCCACCAGCGGTCAAAGCCGCCTACCTGCAACGAGACCTCAACGGTACGGTCGTGACCACTCGGGTCGACGGTCTGCCGCACCGGGTCCTGCGCACGGATCTGGTCGACCACCTGGAGAAGTCCGGCAGGCTCAGCAGCCTCACCAGGGCCGTCAGCAACGCGGCCAGGTTCCGCAAGCACACCGGGCTCACCTGGCGCGCGATGATCCGCGAGGGCCTGGCCATGCGGCACGGCAAGGACCTCACCTGGTCGCAGGTGATCATGGCCGCGAACACGCCGATGCTGCTGCGCGCCGGCCTGGTCGAGGGCAGGACCGACGCGGGCGTGCTCGCGTCGGGTCAGGTCGCCGGCCTCCTCGACGACCTGCCCACCTGCGAAGAGCTGATCACCACCATCATCAGGGACGCCGAGAAGGCCATAGACCGGCTCAAAGACGTTCGATGATCGTCACGTTCGCCTGACCGCCGCCCTCGCACATCGTCTGCAACCCGTACCGGCCACCGGTCCGCTCCAGCTCGTGCAGCAACGTCGTGAGCAGCTTCGTGCCCGTCGCGCCGATCGGGTGGCCCAGCGCGAGCGCTCCCCCGTTGACGTTGACGCGTGCCAGGTCGATCTTCAGCTCCTTCGCCCACGCCAGCGGAACCGACGCGAACGCCTCGTTGATCTCAAACAGGTCGATGTCCGAAATGGACATCCCGGCCCGGTCCAGTGCGAACCGGGTGGCGCGGATCGGCGCGGTCAGCATGTAGATCGGGTCGGACCCGCGCGCGGAAAGGTGGTGCACCCGAGCCCGAGGTGTCAGCTTGTGCTCGCGCACCGCCCGTTCCGACACGACCAGCACCGCCGACGCACCGTCGGAGATCTGCGACGACAACGCCGCGGTCGTCCGCCCGCCCGGCCGCAACGGTTGCAGCGCCGCCATCTTCTCGGCGCTGGTGTCCGGCCGCGGGCACTCGTCGGCCGCCACCCCGTTGACCGGCGCGATCTCCCGGTCGAACCGGCCCTCCTTGATCGCGGTGATCGCCCGCAGGTGGCTCTGCAGCGCGAACTCCTCCATCTCCTGGCGGGAGAGGTCCCACCGCACCGCGATCAGGTCGGCGGCGCGGAACTGGTTGACCTCCTCGTCGCCGTACCGGTGCTGCCAGCCCTCGCAGCCCTCGAACGGGCTGCCCATGTGCGACATGCCTGCTTGTGACATGAGGGTCATGGCCGACCCGATCGGCACCTGCGACATGTTCTGCACGCCGCCCGCGACGATGACGTCGGCCGTGCCGCTCATCACGGCCTGCGCGGCGAAGTGCAGCGCCTGCTGGCTCGACCCGCACTGCCGGTCGACCGTGACGCCCGGCACCTGCTCCGGGAACCCCGCGGCCAGCCAGGACGTGCGCGCGATGTCGCCCGCCTGCGGCCCGACGGTGTCCACGCACCCGAAGATCACGTCGTCCACGTCGGTCGGGTCGACGTCGACCCGGTTGAGCAGCGCGGTGATCACGTGCGCGCCGAGATCGGCGGGGTGCACGCGGCTGAGCTCGCCGCCGCGCCTGCCCGCCGGAGTCCGCACAGCCTCGATGATGTACGCCTCGGCCACCAGGGCCCTCCTTCTAGGTCTTCGAGTTCTTCCGGCGCCCCGTGGCGATGCCGTCGAGCAGGATGGCGAGGTACTGGTCGGCGACCGTGTCCGCCGTCAGCCCACCGCCCGGCCGGTACCAGCGCACGGCCACCCACACCGTGTCGCGGATGAACCGGTACGCGAGATCCACGTCGAGATCGGCGCGGAACACGCCCGCGCGGATGCCCTCCTCCAGCAGCACCGTCCACAGCTTGCGGAACTCCACGCTGCGGTCGCGCAGGTAGGAGAACCGCTCCAGCGGCATCAGGTGCTTGGACTCGTTCTGGTAGATCGCGACCTCGGCGTGCCGGGTGTCGATCGCCTCGAACGACGCCACGACCAGCGCCTTCAGCGTCTGCTTCGGCGGAAGGCAAGCGTCGACGATCTCCCGGTACGACGCGAACAGGTCGTCGAGGAAGGACCGCAGGATCTCGTCCACCATCGACTCCTTCGAGTCGAAGTGGTGGTAGAGGCTGCCGGACAGGATGCCCGCCGCGTCCGCGATGTCCCGGACCGTGGTCTGCCCGTAGCCACGTTCCGCGAACATCCGTGCCGCGAGCTCCAGCAGCTCCGTCCTCCTGTTGCTCACCGGTCGTTCCTTCCTCAAGGGTGCTGACTGCTCACCGAGACGACCTCGCCCGTCAGGTACGACGAGTAGTCGCTGGCGAGGAACACGATCACATTCGCGACCTCCCACGGCTCGGCGGCGCGCCCGAACGCCTCGCGGGACGCCAGTTCCGTCAGCAACTCCTCACTGGTGACCTTGGCGAGGAACGGGTGCGCCGCCAAGCTCGGGGCGACCGCGTTCACCCGGATGCCGTGCTCAGCCACGTCCATCGCGGCACAGCGCGTCAACGCCATGACCCCGGCTTTTGCTGCGGCGTAATGGGCTTGACCCTTTTGCGCACGCCAGCCGATCACACTGGAGTTGTTAACGACGACACCGCTTCGTTGGGCGACCATTTGGCGTAACGCGGCCCTGGTGCAGCGGAACGTTCCGTTCAGCGTCACGTCCAGCACCCGCGACCACTCGTCGTCAGTCATGTCCAAAAGGGACTTTTCGCCACCGAGACCCGCGTTGTTGACCATCACGTCGATGCGGCCGAACCGCGCGACTGTTTCGTCAACGAGCGTTTGCACTTGCTGCTCGTTGGTGACATCGCACGGGATCGCGAGGGCCGTACCGAGCGACTCGTGGGTCTCCTTCAGGCGACGCTCGTGCCAGTCGCTGATGATGACCGCGGCGCCTTCTTCCAGGCACCGTTTCGCGGTCGCGGAACCGATGCCGGTGCCCGCCGCGGCCGTCACGACGACGACTTTGTCCTTGAGAAGATCGTGGCTCGTCACAGGTGCTCGTTTCATTTGGGCAGCCCCAGGATCCGGTGGGCGATGATCTCGCGCTGGATCTCGTCCGAACCGCCGTAGATCGTCTCCGCGCGGCTGAACAGGAACATCCGCTGCCACGGGTTGCCGTCGAGCATCGACTCACGCCCGAGCGACTCCATCGCGAGCTCACCGAGCCTGCGGTGCCAGCCGCCCCAGAACAACTTCAGCACGGACGCCTCCGGACCGGGTTCGTCGTTCAGGGTTCTGAGCGTGTGCGAGCGCATGACGTGCAGCTCCAGCCACGCCCTGGTGAGCTTCTCCCGCATGTGGTCCGGCGCCTGCGCCGTGATCGCGTCGAGCTGGCGGCGGAAGCTCACCTGGTGGCCGAGCATCGCGGTGCCGCGTTCGAAGCCGAGCGTGGCCATCGCGACCTTCCAGCCCTCGCCCGGCTGCCCGACGACGTTGTCGTGGGCCGTGACCGCGTTGTCGAAGAAGACCTCGTTGAACTCGGACGTGCCGGTCAGCTGGCGGATCGGCCGGACCTCGATGCCCGGCTGGTTCATGGGCACGAGCAGGTAGGAAAGACCGTGGTGGCGCCGCGACCCCGGTTCCGTCCGGCACAGGACGAAGATCCAGTCCGAGTAGTGCGCGTTCGACGTCCAGATCTTCTGGCCGTCGATCACCCACCGGTCGCCTTCGAGGCGCGCCCTGGTCTGCACGGACGCGAGGTCCGAGCCCGCGCCCGGTTCGGAGTAGCCCTGGCACCACAGCTCGTCGAGGCTGCGGATCTTCGGCAGGAACCGCTCCTTCTGCTCGGGCGTGCCGAACGCGATGAGCGTCGGGCCGAGCAGCCCCTCACCCACGATGTCGACCTTCGCGGGCGCGTCCGCCTCGGCGTACTCCTCGTGGAAGATCACCTGCTCCTCCACGCTGCGCTCGCCGGGCCAGCCGAGGCACGTCCACCCGTGTGCAGCCAGGTGCCGGTGCCACCGCAGCCGTCCCTCGAACGCCTCGTGCTCGCGGCCGGGACCACCCAGGCCGCGCAGCTCAGCGAACTCACCGACGAGGTTGGCGGACAACCATTCCCGCACCTCGCGCCGGAAGGACTCCATGCGCCATACTCTAACCTACCAAGCACTTGCTTTGGAGGGCGTTCATGGCCGGTGATCCAAGCAGGCAAACGGTTTCAGCTGTGCTCGACCGCGCCGCTTCGCTCTTCGGCGACGCGGAAGCGTTGGTGGACGAGGAGGTTCGTCTCACCTACCTCGCGCTGCGAGCGAAGGTGCACACGGCGGCGCGCGCCCTCATCGGGATGGGTGTGCAGCCCGGCGACCGGGTCGCGTTGTGCGCGCCCAACTCGTGGTACTGGGTGGTGGCGGCGCTCGGGGCGTTGCACGCCGGTGCCGCGCTGGTGCCGATCAACACCCGGTTCACCGCGACCGAGACGCTGGACGTGCTGCGGCGCAGCAGGGCGCGCGCGTTCCTCGTGGAGGACTCGTTCCTCGGCCGCGACCGGCTGGCCGAGCTGCGGGGCGAGGAGCTCCCGGAGATCATCGTGCGGCTGCCCGTCGACTGGCTCGACTGGGCCACGAACCTGCCCTCGCTCGACCCGGACCAGCTCTGCGACGTCATGTACACGTCCGGCACGACCGGGCGCAGCAAGGGCGCCATGAGCGCGCACCGGCAGTCGCTGGGTGTCGCGGAGGCGTGGGCGTCCTGCGGCGAGTTGTCGTCCGACGACCGGTACCTGATCGTCAACCCGTTCTTCCACACCTTCGGCTACAAGGCGGGGATTCTCGCCTGTCTGCTGCGGGGCGCGACGATCGTGCCGCAGCGGGTGTTCGACGTGGCCGAGACGATGCGCCTGATCGAACGGGAACGCGTCACCGTGCTGCCGGGTCCGCCGACGATCTACCAGTCGTTGCTCGATCACCCCGACCGCGGCTCGTTCGACCTGTCGTCACTGCGGCTCGCGGTCACCGGGGCCGCGGTGGTGCCCGTGGCGCTGGTCGAGCGGATGCAGTCGGAGCTGTCGTTCTCGACCGTTCTGACCGCGTACGGGCTCACCGAAGCCGTCGTGGCCACGATGTGCCGTCCGGACGACTCACCGGAGACCGTGGCGCACACGTGCGGGCGGCCGATGGCGGACTTCGAGCTGCGGCTGGGCGAGCAGGACGAGGTGCTGCTGCGCGGTCCGAACGTGATGCTCGGCTACCTCGACGATCCCGAGGCGACCGCGGCGGCCATCGATGCCGAGGGATGGCTGCACACGGGCGATGTCGGGCGGATCGACGCGCGCGGTTACCTGTCGATCACCGACCGGCTCAAGGACATGTACATCTGCGGCGGGTTCAACGTCTACCCCGCCGAGGTCGAGCAGGCGCTGGCCCGGTTGCCGGGAGTCGCCGAGTCCGCGGTGGTGGGCATGCCCGACACACGGCTCGGTGAAGTGGGGGTGGCGCACGTCGTGACGTCACCCGGTTTCTCGCTCACGTCGGACGAGGTGATCGCCTTCTGCCGTGAACGACTGGCCAACTACAAGGTGCCGCGGGCCGTCGAGTTCCACCCCGCGCTCCCCCGCAACGCCGGTGGCAAGGTCCTCAAGCACCTACTGCGCAAGGAGAACGCGTGACAGTGGAGTACGAACGACGGGACGCGGTCGCCGTCGTGACCATGAACCGGCCGGAGTACCGCAACGCGCAGAACTCGGCGATGACCTACGCGCTGGACGAGGCCTTCTCGCGCGCCGTCGACGACGCCGAGGTCAAGGTGATCGTGCTGGCCGGGGCGGGCGACCACTTCTCCGCGGGCCACGACATCGGCTCTCCGGGCCGGGACGTGGACCAGTCGTTCGAGCGCAAGGCGGTGATGTGGTGGGACCACGTCGGCCGCGAGGGCGGTGACCTCCGGTTCGCCCGCGAGATGGAGGTCTACCTCGGGATGTGCCGGCGGTGGCGGGAGATCCCGAAGCCGACGATCGCGATGGTGCAGGGCGCGTGCGTGGCGGGCGGCCTGATGCTGGCATGGGTGTGCGATCTGATCGTGGCTTCGGACGACGCGTTCTTCGCCGATCCCGTGGTGCGCATGGGAATTCCGGGCGTCGAGTACTTCGCGCACCCGTGGGTGCTCGGCCCGCGCGCCGCGAAGGAGGTGCTGTTCACCGGCGACCGGTTCTCCGCCCAGCGCGCCTACGAGTGGGGCATGGTGTCGCGGGTCGTGCCGCGGCCCTCGCTCGAGTCCACGACCTTCGAGCTGGCCGGGCGGATCTCGGCGATGCCGCAGTTCGGGCTGGCGCTCGCGAAGAAGGCGGTCAACCAGTCCGAGGACCTGATGGGCCTGCGGGCCGGGATGGACTCGGTGTTCGGGCTGCACCACTTCGCGCACGCCCACAACGCCGAGGTCAGCCCCGACGCGCTGGCCGGGATGGACGCCCGTGCGATGAAGAAGGCCTCCGGCTGATGGATCTCGACTTGGACGCCGCGACGCTGGAGTTCCAGGCCAAGGTCCGGTCGTGGCTGGCCTCTCAGGTCCGCTCTTTGTCCTCAATGGACACTGCCGTCGGCTTCGAGGAGCACCGCGCGTGGGAACGGCAGCTCGCCTCAGCACGATTGTCTGTGGTCTCGTGGCCATCGGAGTTCGGCGGCCGGGACGCGTCGCTGTTGCAGTGGCTGATCTTCGAGGAGGAGTACCACGCCGCCGGTGCTCCCGGACGGGTCTCGCAGAACGGCATCTTCCTGCTGGCGCCGACGTTGTTCGCGCACGGCACCGACGAGCAACGCGCCCGGATCCTGCCGCCGATGGCGCGCGGGGACGAGGTGTGGGCGCAGGCCTGGTCGGAGCCGGAGGCGGGCTCGGACCTGGCGTCGTTGCGCAGCACCGCGGTTCGCGCCGAGGGTGGCTGGCTCTTGCGCGGGCAGAAGACCTGGAGCTCACGGGCGGCGTTCGCGGACCGGGCGTTCGGGCTGTTCCGGACCTCGCCGGAGGGCAGACATCGCGGGCTGACCTACCTGATGTTCGACCTGCGTGCCGACGGGGTGACGGTCCGGCCGATCGCCCAACTCGACGGTGAACCGGGGTTCGCCGAGATCTTCCTGGACGACGTGTTCGTGCCGGACCACGACGTGATCGGTGCCGTCGGCGACGGCTGGCGGGTCGCGATGAGCACCGCGGGCAACGAGCGCGGGCTGTCGTTGCGCAGCCCCGGCCGGTTCGTCGCGGCGGCCGGGCGGCTGGTCGAGCTGTACCGGAAGAACCCGGATCCGGCGTTGCGCGACCGGGTCGTCGACGCGTGGATCGGCGCGCAGGCCTATCGGTTGCACACGTTCGGATCCCTGGCCGACCCGCCTGCCGGACCGGCCGCCAGCGTCACGAAGGTGTTCTGGTCGGAGCTGGACGTGGCGTTGCACGAGACCGCGCTGGACCTGCTCGGCGAGACCGCGCCGGGGTGGCGGGACGGCTGGCTGTTCTCGCTGGCCGGGCCCATTTACGCCGGTACGAACGAGATCCAGCGCAATGTGATCGCCGAGCGGATCCTGGGGTTGCCGCGATGATGTTCACGCTGTCGTCCGAGCAGACGGACTTCGCCGCGGTGCTGCACGGTTTTCTCGCCGCGGGGAAACGGGACCTGGCGTCGCTCGGGGTGGACGAGGTGACCGACCCGGTCGACCTCGTGGTGGTGTTCGAGGAACTGGGGCACCACGCGGTGTCCGGTCCGCTGATCGAGTCGCTGGCGGTGCTGCCGTCACTCGGCCTCGGCCCCGGCTCGCTGGCTTTTCCACCGATCGTTCCGCACGCCGTCGAGGCTGATCGGTACTACCTGGTCGAGGGTGACGCCGTCCGTTCGGCCCTGGCGACGTCGCCGGTCCCTTCCGTGGACCCTGAACGACGGCTCGTCGAACTCGTCGGCGGCGAGGTCGTTGCGACCGGCGTTCCGGTTGAACGGGCGATCGACCTCGGTGTTCTGGTGTGCTCGGCCCAGCTCCTCGGCCTCGGCCGCGCCGTGCTGGAGATGAGCACCGCCCACGCGAAGGCGCGAGCCCAGTTCGGCAAGCCGATCGGCTCTTTCCAGGCCGTGAAGCACCACCTGGCCAACGTCCACATCGGACTGGAACTGGCACGCCCGCTGGTGTTCGGCGCGGCCGTCACCATGTCGCCGCGGGACGTCTCCGCCGCCAAGGTCGCCGCCTCCGACGCCGCCTGGCAGGCCGCCCGGACGGCGCTGCAGGTGCACGGCGCGATCGGCTACACCGCCGAGCACGCGCTCGGCCGGTTCCTGCTGCAGACCCGAGCCCTGCGCACCGCGTGGGGCAGCCCGTCGATGCACCGAGCGCGCGTGCTGGAGGCGTTGTGACACCGGAACAACTCGCACTGCGCGACGCCGTCCGCGGCCTGCTCGCCAAGCACTCGGACGTCCGCGCGGCGATCGAGACCCCGGACGGGTGCGACAAGGGCCTGTGGGGACGGCTGTGCGACATGGGCGTGCTCCCGATCCCCGAGCAGCACGGCGGATCCGGCGCCGGTCTCGCGGAAACCCTGGTGGCGCTGGAAGAGCTCGGCCGCACCCTCACGCCGTCACCGCTGCTGGCCTCGACCATCGCCGCCCGGGCACTGCTGAGGTTCCGCGACACCGGCCGGTTGCTGCGCCGGATCGCGGACGGCGCCGTCGCCACGCTGGCCTGGGACTGCGTCGAGATCACCTCGACCGAGGCGTTCGACCACCCGGAGGTCAACGCCGCCAGCGACTACCTCGACGGCACCGCACGCTTCGTCCTCGACGGCGACCTGGCCGAGATCCTCCTGGTCAGCGACGGCACCTGGCTGTACGAGGTGGACCTGAACGGCGTGACCCGCGAGCACACGCCTACGCTGGACCAGACCCGCCGGCTCGCCACGATCCACCTCACCAGCACGCCCGCGCTCCGCCTCGGCCGCTGGTCACCCGAGATCCGGGACATCGCCCTGGCGGCTCTTGCGGCCGAACAGGTCGGCGGCGCCGCACGAGCACTGGAGATCACCGTCGAGTACGCCAAGACGCGGGTCCAGTTCGGCAAGCCCATCGGCTCGTTCCAGGCGTTGAAGCACCGCATGGCGGATCTCCACGTCCTCGTCGAGACCGCCAGGTCAGCCGCGTTGGCCGCCACCGACGAGGTGTCCGCGGCGGTGGCGAAGGTGTACTGCTCCGAGGCGTTCTGCAAGGTCGCCGCCGAGATGATCCAGCTGCACGGCGGCATCGCGATCACCTGGGAGCACGACGCCCACCTGTACTTCAAGCGCGCGCACGGCAGCGCCCAGCTGTTCGGCAGCCCGGCCCACCACCTCCAGCGCCTCCAAGCGCTGACCTAACCCATCCGCCTCGCCCTCGAGCGCTGGCGGTTGGGCGCTAGCCCGCGGTGAGCCGTTCCAGCAGGCGCTGGAACTTGGGGCACTCCATGTGCGTCGGCGCCGGGCAGGACGCGGCGTGCCGCAGCCCGTCCCGCATGACGGTCAGCCGCCGGATCGTCGCGTCCAGCTCGTCCGCCTTGCCGGTGAGCACCGCGCGGTCGAGGCGCGGGCTGCCGTCCGGCGCGAACATCACCGCGATCTCGTCGAGCGTGAACCCGGCCGCGCGGCCGACGGAGATCAGCGCGAGCCGCTGGAAGACGCCCTGGTCGAAGACCCGCGTGAGGCCGCGCCGGCCGACCGGGCCGATCAGGCCGCGCTCCTCGTAGTAGCGCAGGGTCGAGGCGGGCACGCCGGACCGCCGCACCACCTCGCCGATACCGAGTTCCTGCATGACACTTGACCTCAAGCCGACTTGAAGTAGGACGGTAGGAGCATGACAGCTGAGGTCAACACCGAGCAGGCGGCACTGTGGAACGGCGCGGGCGGGCACGGCTGGGCCGTCGCACGGGACATGGTCGACCAGGTTCTGCGCCCGTACGAGGACCTGCTCGTGCGGGCGGCACGGGAGAAGCCGCGCACCGGGGTGCTCGACGTCGGGTGCGGGACCGGGGGCGTGACCAGGGCGATCGCGGCGGCCCTCGGTGACGTGCCGTGCGTCGGCGTCGACATCTCCGGGCCGCAGATCGCCGTGGCGCGGGAGAGCGCGAACGTCCGGTTCTTCCAGGCCGACGCCCAGGTGCACGCGTTCGAACCGGAGTTCGACCTGGTCGTCTCGCGGTTCGGGGTGATGTTCTTCGACGACCCGGTGGCCGCGTTCCGCAACCTCCGCACCGCCGCGAAACCGGGAGGCGAACTGCGTGCGGTGGTCTGGCGCGACAAGGACGAGAACCCGTTCATGACGACCGCCGAACGCGCGGTCGCACCGCTGATGCCGGACCTGCCGACGTTCGATCCCGACGCGCCGGGACCGTACGGGCTCGCGAGCCCCGACCGCACGCGCAAGATCCTCGGCGAGAGCGGCTGGACCGCGATCGACCTCCGGCCGGTCGATCTGACCTGCGCCATGCCCGAGGAGGTGTTGCCGAAGTACCTGACCATGCTCGGCCCGGTCGGCCGCGCGCTCCAGACCATGGACGAGAACGAGCGCGAGGACGTCCTCAAGACCGTCCTGCGTGCGTTCGACCCGTTCGTGCACAACGGGGAAGTCCGCTTCCCCACCGCATCATGGGAGATCAAGGCGCTAATGCCACTCTGATTGACGTTGCCAGGTCAGGAGGTTGTCCAGCACCTCGCCCGACCAGCCGCGCGTGTCCAGTTCGGCGTGCGCGGCGTAACGGCCGCGGTAGAACAGCAACGGCTGTGCGTCGCGCACCGGACCGAGTTCCACCACGTTGCCGACGACCATGTGGTGGTCACCGGCGTCGTGCACCACCGACACCTGGCAGTCGACCCAGGTCAGGGCCCCGTCGAGCACCGGCGCACCGGTGCCCGACGGCCGCCACGACACGCTCGCGAACTTGTCCGCACCGGCCTTGCCGAACACCGTCGACACCTCGCGCTGGTCCTCCGCCAGCACGTTCACGCAGAACGCGCCGGCCGACGCCATCGCCGCCCAGCTGCGTGAAGTCCGTTGCGGACAGAACAGCACCAGCGGCGGGTCCAGCGACAGCGCCGCGAACGCCTGGCAGGCGAACCCGACCGGGCCGTCGGCGGACATGCCGGTCACCACGGTCACCCCGGTGCAGAAATGACCGAGGACCGAGCGGTAGCGGGCGGCTACTTCCGGTAGCCCACGCTGAAGTCGTGTCCCCACAGGCTCACCGCCGTGCTCTCGCGTGCGATCCAGTCCTCATCGGACACCTGCCGTCCCTCGCAGCCGAACTCGACGTCGAACCCGCCGGGTGTCTTCATGTAGAACGACAGCATCAGGTCGTTCACGTGCCTGCCCAAAGTCGCCGACATCGGCACCTTGCGCCGCAGCGCGCGGTCCAGCGTCAGGCCGACGTCGTCGGTGTTCTCGACCTCGACCATCAGGTGCACGATCCCGCTCGGCGTCGGCATCGGCAGGAACGCGAGGCTGTGGTGGCGCGGGTTGCAGCCGAAGAACCGCAGCCACGCCGGCGGCCCGTCCGCCGGGCGGCCGACGAACTGCGGTGGCAGCCGCATCGAGTCGCGCAGCCGGAAGCCGAGCACGTCCCGGTAGAAGTGCAACGCCGCCTCGTCGTCCGAAGTGGACAGGACGACGTGGCCGAGGCCCTGCTCCTCGGTCACGAAGCGGTGCCCGTAGGGAGAGACCACCCGTCGGTGTTCCAGGGCAGCGCCGTGGAAGACCTCCAGGGTGTTGCCGGACGGGTCGTCGAACCTGATCAGCCCGTTCACCCGGCGCTCGGCCAGGTCCTCGGCCGTGCCCTCGGCGTACGACACCCCCGCGGACGCCAGCCGCTTCGCCACCTCCTCCAGCTCGGCCTCCGTCGCGGCCTCCCAGCCGGAGACCTGCAGGCGGTCGGACGAGCCCGGCACGATCACCAGCCGGGCCGGGAAGTCGTCCATCCGCAGGTACAGCGCACCGGGAGTCGAGCCCTTGCCCTCGACCATGCCGAGAACCTTCAGCCCGAACTCGCGCCACCGGTCCATGTCGGTGGCCTCGATCCGGAGATAACCCAGCGAGCGGATCCCCATCACGCCTCCGAAAGAAAGTCGAGAGCGAGCCGGTTGAACTCGTCGAACTTCTCCAGCTGCGCCCAGTGCCCGCACCCGCCGAACACGTGCAGCTGCGCCCGCGGGATCAGCTTCAACGCCGTCAGCGCGCCGTCCAGCGGGTTCACCCGGTCCTCGCGGCCCCAGACCAGCAGCACCCGTTGGCGCAGCTTGTAGGCGTCACGCCAGAGCATGCCCTGCTCGAAGTCCGGCCCGGCGAACGACTTGCCCAGCGCGGCCATGGCGCGCAAGGACTCCGGCTGCCGGGCCGCCTCGAACCGTTCGTCGATCAGCTCGTCGGTGACCAGCGACTGGTCGAACACCATGATCCGCAGGAACTCCTCGATCTTCTCCCGCGTCGGCGTGCGAGCGAACGCGCTGAGCTTGCGCACACCCTCGGTCGGATCGGGTGAGAAGACGTTCAACGACAGCCCGCCCGGCCCCATCAACACCAACCGCCCGGCGCGTTTCCCGTAGTCCAGCGCGAACCGGACGGCGGTGCCGCCGCCCAGGGAGTTGCCGAGGAGGTGCGCCTGCTCGACCCCGAGCGAGTCGAGCAGGTCCCGCAAAGCCCTGGCCGCGAAGGTGAAGTACTGGTCGTGCTCGGCGGGCTTGTCGGACTGGCCGTAACCGGGCAGGTCCACGGCGAGCACTCGGAACGACTTCGCGAACACCGGGATGTTGCGGCCGAAGTTGCTCAGCGACGACGCGCCGGGTCCACCGCCGTGCAGCAGGACCAGCGTCTCGGGGTTGTCCGTACCTGCCTCGTGGTAGTGCAGCCGCACACTCATGATCGCCCCTCAGAACAACCCGTCGCGAACCTGGATGCCGAGCTCGTTCTTGCCGTACAACACGAGCACGCGCTCCGGGTCGTTGGCCGCGTGCACCCGTGCGGCGTGCGCGTCACGCCAGAACCGCGGCAACGGCAAGCCTTGGTTGATCGCCTTGCCGCCCGCGCTCTCGAAGAGCCGGTCGATGGCGGAGATCGCCCGCGCGCTGCCCAGCACCTGGTCGCGCCGCGCCCGCAGGCGCAGATCGATCGGGATCTTCGTGCCCGCGACGGCGTGCTCCCACTCGTCGTTGATGTCCTTCTCCAGCTGCCACCACGCGGTGTCGATGTCGCCGGCCGCCGTGGCGATCCGCACCTGCGCGAACGGGTCCTCGACCGACTTCTCGCCCAGGTACGCGGCCCGGACGCGTTCACGGGTCGCGCCGACGTGGATCTCGTACGCGCCGGCCGCCATACCGATCATCGGCGCGGTGATCGCGTACGGGTGGATCGTCCCGTAGGGCATCCGGAACAGCGGCCCGGGGTTGACGTCCTGACCGGGGCAGATGCACCGCGCGGTGTGCATCATGCTCAGCGCCCGGTACTCCGGCACGAACACGTCCTCGACCACGATGTCGTTGCTGCCCGTACCGCGCAGGCCGACCGTGTCCCAGACGTCGTTGATCGTGTAGTCCGCGATCGGCAGCAGGAACGTGCGGAAGTCGACCGGCTTGCCCTCGTCGTTCATCACCAGGCCGCCGAGCAGGACCCACGTCGCGTGGTCGCAGCCGGACGAGAAGCTCCACTTGCCGCTGAACCGGAAGCCGCCCTCGACCGCCGTCGCGCGGCCCGTCGGCGCGTAGGAGGAAGAGATCCGGGTGTCCTGGTCCTCGCCGAACACCTCGTCCTGCGCCCGCACGTCGAACAGCCCGACGTGCCACGGGTGCACGCCCAGCACCGACGCGACCCAGCCCGTCGACCCGCACGCGCTCGCGATCAGCTTGACGGCGGTGTAGAAGTCGAGCGGGTGCGACTCGAAGCCGCCGTACCGCACAGGCTGCAGCATCCGGAAGAAACCGGTCTCCTGCAACGCCTTCACCGACTCCGGCGGCACCTTGCGCAGCTCCTCCGCCTCCGCCGCGCGTTCCCGCAGGCTGGGCAGCAGCTCCCGCACCTTGCCGAGGATCTCCTCACTCATCGGATTTTCTCCCTGCTCAGCTCCAGTGCGATGTCGATCAGCTGGTCCTCCTGCCCGCCCACGAGCTTGCGCTCGCCCGCGCGGACGAGGATCTGCGCGCCGGACACGCCGTAGCGTTTCGCCTGCGTGTAGGCGTGTTTGAGGAAGCTGGAGTAGACGCCCGCGTAGCCCATCATCAGCGCCATCCGGTCGAGCAGGCACTCCTCGGGCATGACGGGCCGGACGACGTCCTCGGCCGCGTCCACGATCTTGAAGAAGTCGACGCCGGTCTCGAAACCGAGCTTGTCGCACACTCCGACGAACGCTTCCAGCGGCGTGTTTCCCGCGCCCGCACCGAATCCGCGCACGCTGCCGTCGATCTGCTTCGCCCCGGCCCGTGCCGCGGCCACGGAGTTCGCCACGCTCAGCCCGAGGTTCTCGTGCCCGTGGAACCCGACCTGCGCGTCGTCCCCGAGCTCGGCGACCAGCGCTGAGACCCGCTCGGACACCTGTTCCAGCACCAGGGCTCCGGCCGAGTCGACCACGTAGACGCACTGGCACCCGGCGTCGGCCATGATCCGCGCCTGCTCGGCGAGCACCTCCGGTGGCTGCGAGTGCGCCATCATCAGGAACCCGACGGTCTCCAGCCCGCGTTCACGCGCCAGCTGGAAGTGCTGCACGGACACGTCCGCCTCGGTGCAGTGGGTGGCGATGCGGACGATCGACGCGCCGTTGTCCTGGGAGATCAGGATGTCGTCCTTGACGCCCACGCCGGGCAGCATCAGCACGGCGATCCTGGCCCGCCGCGCCGTCTCCGCCGCGACCTTGATCAGCTCCTGCTCCGGCGTGAGGCTGAAGCCGTAGTTGAACGACGACCCGCCCAGCCCGTCGCCGTGCGTCACCTCGATCACCGGCACGCCGGCGTCGTCCAGTGCCGCCACGATCGAGCGCACGTCCTCGACGGTGAACTGGTGCCGTTTGTGGTGCGAGCCATCACGCAGTGACGTGTCGGTCAGTCGCAACCTCTGGCGCAGCTGCACGAGCGATCTCCTCCCCCACCTTGGTCGCGGCGGCCGTCATGATGTCCAGGTTTCCGGCGTACTCCGGCAGGAAGTCGCCGGCACCGGCGACCTCGACGAAGATCGACACCCGGCCGTCGTCGAACTGCGGTTCGCTGAGCAACCGGAAACCCGGCACGTACGACCTGATGTCGTTCTCCATGCGGGCGATCGAGTCGGTGATCGGGTCCGGGTCCGCGTCCCCGGGAATCGCGCAGAAGATGGTGTCGCGCATGATCATCGGTGGATCCGCGG
Source organism: Lentzea sp. NPDC004782 (assembly GCF_040609115.1). Lineage (NCBI taxonomy): Bacteria > Bacillati > Actinomycetota > Actinomycetes > Pseudonocardiales > Pseudonocardiaceae > Lentzea > Lentzea sp. NPDC004782. Next base: position 63,950 of record NZ_JBEXJN010000043.1, on the reverse strand, counting down.
GGTTCAGCACGATGATGGCCTTGCCTCGTTCAGCTCCGCCGATCGCCTCGATGCCGCGACTGGTCGTGCGGGTGAACTCGTCGATGTTGGCCCGCGTCCCCGGTCCCGCCGACACCGACGCCACGCTCGCCACGATCTCCGCGTACGACACCGGCACCACACGAGAAACCGCGTGCACCATCGGAATCGTGGCCTGGCCGCCGCACGTGATCAGGTTGATGTTCGGCGCGTCCTGGTGCTCGCCGAGGTTCACCGGCGGCACCACGTAGGGCCCGACCGCCGCCGGGGTCAGGTCGACCGCCCGGATGCCCGCCTCGGCGTAGCGCGGCGCGTTGGCCCGGTGCACCGCCGCGGACGTCGCCTCGAACACGATGTCGGGCAGCTCGTCCTGACGCAGCAACCACTCCGCGCCGTCGACCGAGACCTCCAGGCCCAGCGACGCCGCGCGCTTGAGGCCTTCGCTGGCCGGGTCGATGCCCACCATCCAGCGCGGTTGGAGCACCGGTGAGCGCAGGAGCTTGTAGAGCAGGTCGGTGCCGATGTTGCCGGACCCGACGATGGCCGCCTTCACCCAGTCACCCCTATTCGAACTTCAGTCCGACAGAACCAAGCCCGGCGAACTCGGCGTGGAACTCGTCGCCCGGCCGCGCGTCGATCGCCCGCGTGCACGAGCCCGGCAGCACGATGTCGCCCGCCAGCAGCCGGACCCCGAACGACGCGACCTTCTGCGCGAGCCACGCCACCGCGATCGCCGGATCGCCCAGCACCGCGTCACCACGTCCTTCGGCGACGACTTCACCGTTGCGGCGCAACGTCGCCGCGACCGCACCGATGTCCAGTTCGGACGGTCGGACGCGCTCGGAGCCCAGCACGAACCCGGCCGAGGACGCGTTGTCCGCGATGGTGTCCTGCAGGCCGATCCGCCAGTTCTCGATCCGGCTGTCGATCAGCTCGATGGCCGGCGCGACGAACTCGGTGGCGGCCAGCACGTCGGAGACCGTGCAGCCCTCCCCCGGCAGGTCCGCGCTGAGCAGGAACGCGATCTCCACCTCGACCCGCGGGTACAGATAGGCCGACGCGTCCGCGGTTCCGGTCAGCTGCATGTCGTCGAGGAGATGGCCGTAGTCCGGTTCGTCGACGCCCATCATCTGCTGCATCGCCAACGACGACAGGCCGACCTTGTGGCCGATCACGTCGCGGTTGCGGTGCCGGACGTTGAGCAGCTGGATCTCGTACGCGTCCACGACGTCGATCTCCGGGTACAGCTCGACCAGCGGCTTGATCGGCACGCGGTCGCGTTCCGCCACGCGCAGCAGCTCGGCGGCCGCTTCTCTCTTCTGGATCGTCAGCACCCGGCCTCCTCCACCACATGTTGACCCGCACGACGACCGGAGAAGACGCAGTCGGCGAGCGAGAGCCCGCTCACGTAGGACTCCGAGCACACGCCGACGGCCGAACGGCCTGCCGCGTACAGGCCGGAAACCCCTTGCACCTGACCGGTTTCCTCGTCGACGACAAGTCCGCCGAGGGTGAGCGTCGGGCACGGGTAGCCGAACCCGGCGCGCACGCTGACGTTGATCAGCGAGTACGGCGGCGTGCCGAACGGCTGGGGCGTCCCGATTCCCGCTTTGGCCGCCGCTTCCTCGATCGTGGGCGCGGTGACCAGGCCGCGGTTCAGCAGGTACCGGACCTGCCACTTCTGGAACGGCGCGGTCTGCGTCCTCACCTGGGCGCGTGCCACCCGCAGGATGTCGTCGTCGATCAGCAGCCACGCCTTGCCGCCGCGCGCGACGATCTCATCGCCGATGGCCGCGCCGTACCGCGTCGCGTCACCGAACCGCCGACCGTCCGCGTCGACGAGCACTCCGCGTTGCAACGCACTGGGCGGCGTGACGAACCGCCACGCCGAAACCTTGTCCAGTCGCGCGGTCTTCCCGCCTGCGGCAACACCGAGCCGGATGCCGCCGCCATCGTCACCCGGAGAGCCCAGCGCGAGGGCACCCCGGTACGCCGGCGCGTGCTCGTGCACCATCGCCCGGTTCGCGATGAACCCGCCGGCCGAGATCACGACGCCCTGCCGCGCGCTCACCACCAGCGACCGCCCGAACCGTCGTTCCACCCACGCAGCCAGCGCGAACAGGCGCCGGCCGAGCGGCGGGTGGTAGAGCCACGGTTTCGCTCCGGCCCTGGTCAACGTCCGGTGCACCGCCTGAGGAAGCCCGGTGAGCGTCCGGCACCGCACGCCGGTGACCCGGCCGTCCGAGGTGATCAGCTCGACCGCGCGAGTCTGCGGCATGATCCGCGCGCCCGCACGCCGGGTCGCCTCGGCCAGCCGGGCGAAGAAGACCTTGCCGGACGTGCCTTTGGCTCTGGTGCGGTGCCCACGCGGCGCCGGGTCGGGCCAGGCGTCCTCGCTGCCGGACTGGTAGAGGTAGTAGTCGTCGGTCGGGTACGACGTCTTGAACGGGCAGAGGGCCGAGGAGAACGGCACGCCCTGGTCCTCCAGCCAGGCCAGCATCTTGGCGCTGTCCTCGCAGAACCGCCGCAGCGTCGCCTCGGACACCGCGTCCCGGACCTCGTGCTTCAGGTAGGAGAACATCGCCTCGGACGTGTCGGTGACTCCGGCCTCGACCTGCTGCCGCGTTCCACCGCCGGCGTACACGACTCCGCCGGACAGCGCGGTCGCACCACCACCCGCGAACCGGTCCAGCACCACCACGGACGCACCGGCCGCCGCGGCCTCGATGGCGGCGCACGCGCCGGCCGCACCGAAACCGATCACGACCACGTCCGCGGAGTCCTCCACGCTTTAACCTTCCCGAAACGTGTTCTCGGTGAGTCGACCTGCCTGGAACTCCTACACCATAGCGCCAAAGCGCCCCAGAACTATAACCTGTTCTAGTCTGATGCCTCGGGGAGGTGCGATGTACGACGTGATCGTCGTCGGCAGCGGTGCGGCAGGCATGACAGCCGCCCTCTGCACCGCTCAGCAGGGCCTGCGCACCCTCGTCGTCGAGAAGGCCGAGCACTTCGGCGGCTCGACCGCGCGGTCCGGCGGCGGCATCTGGGTGCCGAACAACGCCGTGCTCGCGGCCGCCGGACAGCTCGACTCACCCGAACAGGCCAGCACCTACCTGGAGCACATCGCCGGTGACGTGCCGGCCGAGCTGCGCGAGGCGTTCCTGGACGCCGGACCGGCGATGCTGGCGTTCGTCGTCGCGCACACCCCGCTGCGGTTCCGCTGGGTCCGCGACTACGCCGACTACTACCCGGAGGCCCCCGGCGGCCGTCCGCGCGGCCGCTCGGTCGAACCGGTGCCGTTCAACACCGAGCTGCTCGGCGAGGAGATCAAGGACCTCGAACCGCCGTACGTGCCGACGCCCGCGGGCATCGTGATCACCCAGACCGACTACCGGTGGCTGACGCTGATCGGACGGCACCCGCGCGGCCTGTTCACCGCCGCCAAGGTCTTCGCCCGCCGCTTCCTGCCGGGCCGACGGCTCACCATGGGCCAGGCGCTGGCGGCCGGACTGCGAGCAGGCCTCAAAGCGCTGAACGTCGAGGTGCGGCTCAACACCGCGATGACCGACCTGCACTTCGAGAACGACCGGGTCGCCGGAGTCCTCATCGGCGAGGAACTGATCAAGGCACCGCACGTGGTCCTGGCGTCCGGCGGCTTCGAGCACAACGAACAGCTGCGCGAACAACACCAGGACATCGGTACGGAGTGGACGGTCGGCGCCAAGGCCAACACCGGTGACGGCATCGAGGCCGGGGTGCGGGCCGGCGCGGCCGTCGGGCTGATGGACGAGGCGTGGTGGGGCCCTTCGGTCCCCCTGCCGCGCGGCCCGTACTTCCTGCTCGCCGAACGGTCGCTGCCCGGCTGCGTGCTGGTCGACGGCGTCGGACGCCGGTTCGTCAACGAGGCCGCGCCCTACATCGACGTGGTGAAGGCGATGAAGGGCACGACCTGGCTGGTGTTCGACCACGCCTACCGCAGCCGCTACCCGTTCTGCGGCGTCCCGCCCCGCCGCCCGCTCCCCCGCCGCTGGAGCGGCTCCGTGCTCACCGCGGGTTCGCTGGAGAACCTCGCCCAGGAAGCGGATCTGCCAGAACTCCTGGACACCGTTCGACGGTTCAACACCCTGGCCGTGGACGGCAACGACACCGACTTCCACCGCGGCGACAGCGCCTACGACCGGTACTACGGCGACCCGCGCAACCACCCGAACCCCAACCTGGCGCCGCTCATGACCGGTCCGTACTACGCCGTCAAGATCGTGCCCGGTGACCTCGGCACCAAGGGCGGGCTGCGCACCGACACCCGCGCGCGAGTGCTGCGCGAGGACGGTTCGGTGATCGAAGGCCTGTACGCGGCGGGCAACACCACGGCGTCCGTGATGGGACACACCTACGCGGGCGCGGGCGCCACCCTCGGACCGGCGATGACGTTCGGTTATCTCGCCGGCCTCGACATCACTGGAGGAATGTCATGACGCAGGACGCCGTACGCACGATCGACACCGGCGCGCCTCCAGCGCGGTTCGCGCGCGGCTGGCACTGCCTCGGACTGGCCGACAGCTTCCGCGACGGCAAACCCCACGCCGTGGAGGCGTTCGGCACCAAGCTGGTGGTGTTCGGCACCGAGGACGGCAAGCTCAACGTCCTCGACGGCTACTGCCGGCACATGGGCGGCGACCTCACCCAGGGCACCGTCAAGGGCAACACCGTCGCGTGCCCGTTCCACGACTGGCGCTGGACGGGCAACGGCAGGTGCGTCGAAATTCCTTACGCCAAAAGGGTTCCGTTGAGGGCGCGCACCCGCTCGTGGATCACTCTCGAAGAGAACAAGCAGCTCTTCGTGTGGAACGACCCGCAGGGCAACCCGCCGCCCGAGCACGTGACGATCCCGCGCATCGACGCCGCGTTCAGCGACGAGTGGAGCAACTGGACGTGGGACTCGGTGGTGATCGACGGCGCGAACTGCCGCGAGATCATCGACAACGTCGTGGACATGGCCCACTTCTTCTACATCCACTTCGCGTTCCCTACCTACTTCAAGAACGTGATGGAAGGCCACATCGCCTCGCAGTACCTCACCACGCGCGGCCGCCCGGACGTCGCGATGGGCTCGAACTACACCGGTGACGTCGAAGTCCGGTCCGAGGCCTCGTACTACGGGCCGTCGTACATGATCGATTACCTGTGGAACGACTACAAGGGCATCGAGATCGAGACCGTGCTGATCAACTGCCACTACCCGATCTCACCGACGTCGTTCCGGTTGCAGTGGGGCGCGATCGTGAAGAAGCTGCCCGGGGTGTCCGACGAGCACGCCGACAAGATCGCGGCGAAGTTCGCGCGCGGCATCGGGGTCGGGTTCCTGCAGGACGTGGAGATCTGGCAGAACAAGACGCGGATCGAAAACCCGTTGCTGTGCGAGGAGGACGGACCTGTCTACCAGCTGCGGCGCTGGTACGAGCAGTTCTACGTCGACGTCGAGGACGTCACCGACGACATGGTGCGGCGGTTCGAGTACGAGGTCGACACGAGCCGAGCGGTCGAGGTGTGGGAGAAGGAGGTCGCCGAGAACCTCGCCAAAAAAGAACCGGCACCTCAACAGTCATGAACGAGCGGGACGAGTTCCTGGTCGGTGGCATGCAGCCGGTGCGGTGCGACTGCGGGAACCAGGTGCTGGTGAAGAAGAACAGCCCGCAGCACACGAGCGTGCAGTGGCTGTCCGACACCAGCACGTGCCCTGAGCTGTGCGGGCCGCGATCGGCGTTCGTGCGGACGTGCCTGCGGTTGCGGGACAGCATCGAGAAGGCCGTGCGCGACGGGACGCTGGAGGTCGCCGATGGCTGAGGTGCACCGGCTGCGGGTCGACGCCGTGATCGAGGAGACGCCGGACGCGCGCTCGTTCGTGCTGTCCGGAGTGGACTTCCCGACGAGACCAGGGCAGTTCCTGACCGTGCGGGCGGGTGAGGTGGCGCGCTGCTACTCGCTGTCGAGCGCGCCGGGTGAGCCGTTGAAGATCACGGTCAAGCGCACGCCGGACGGGTACGGCTCGGCATGGATGTGCTCCGAGCTGTGCGTCGGCATGGAACTGGAGGTGCTGGCGCCTGCCGGGGTGTTCACGCCCTCGTCGTTGGACTGCTCGGTGCTGGCGTTCGCGGCGGGCAGCGGGATCACGCCGATCATGTCGATCATCAAGGCGGTGCTCGGGGCGTCCGGGCGCGTGTTCCTGTTCTACGCCAACAGGGACGAGAGCTCGGTGATCTTCGCGCGGGAGCTCGACGAGCTGTGCCGCGCGCATCCCGAGCGACTGACCGTGGTGCACTGGCTGGAGTCGGTGCAGGGGTTGCCGCACGTCGGCGCGTTGCGGGCGTTCGTGCGCAAGTGCGACGAGGCGTTCGTGTGCGGGCCGGGGCCGTTCATGGAAGCTGCCCGTCAGGCCCTGCACGACGTGCCGGTCGTGCACGTCGAGAAGTTCGTGTCGTTGTCCAGCGATCCGTTCTCGGACGTCGTCGCGGTGGTGGACGACCGGCCCGACGCCGTGGTCGAGGTGTCGCTGGACGGCGAGCAGCACCGGTTTCCGTGGCCCGCGCGGCAGAAGCTGCTCGACCTGTTGCTGGAGAAGGGACTCGACGCGCCGTACTCGTGCCGGGAGGGCGCGTGCAGCGCGTGCGCGTGCCGGCTCGTCGAGGGCGAGGTCAAGATGCTCAACAACGACGTGCTCGACTCCGAGGACATCGCCGAGGGCATCGTGCTGGCGTGCCAGTCGGTTCCGGTCACCGACACGGTGAAGATCACCTACGAGTGAGGGGCGGCCTGATGCCGATCGATCCGGACGTGGCGATTGGGGCGGAACTCCCGGAGATCAAGTTCTCCTGGACGCACTCCGACGTGCTGCTCTACCACCTGGCACTGGGCGCGACGGAACTCCGTTACGTCTATGAACAGGGCCTGCGGGTGCTGCCGACGTTCGGCGTGGTGGCACCCCGGTTCCACGAGACCGCTCCGCCCGCCGTGTCGTTCCCCGGCGTGGACGTCGACCTCGCGCGGGTTCTGCACGGGACGCAGGAGATCACGGTGCACACGCCGATTCCCGCCGAGGGCGAGGCCGTGTTGCGGACGCGGATCGCCGACGTCTGGGACAAGGGGAAGGCCGCCGTGATCGTGCAGGAGTCGACGGCGGTGACTCCCGACGGGACTTCGCTCTACACCACCAGGTCCAGCATCTTCGCCCGCGGCGAGGGCGGGTTCGGCGGGTCGCGCGGGCCGTCGCAGAAGGTCGAGGTGCCGGCGCGGGAGCCGGACGCGGTGATCGAGACACCGACGCTGCCCCAGCAGGCGTACCTGTACCGGTTGTGCGGCGACCGGAACCCGTTGCACGCCGACCCCGAGTTCGCCCGGCTGGCCGGGTTCGACCGGCCGATCCTGCACGGCCTGTGCACGTACGGCGTGGTGTGCAAGGCGGTGATCGACGCGCTGCTCGGCGGACCGGAGCAGGTGCGGTCGTTCGGCGCGAAGTTCGCGGGGGTGGTCTTCCCCGGTGAAACCCTGACCACACGGGTGTGGCGGGACGGTCCGCGGCTCGTGCTGACGACCTCGGCCGGGGACCGTCCCGTTCTCGCCGACGCGGTGCTCAGCCTCGCAGAGCCCACTGCTGGTTAGTGCCGCCGTGACAGTCCCAGAGAATCAGCTTCGTGCCGTTGGCCGTGCCGCCGCCGTTGGCGTCCAGGCACCGGCCTGACTGCACGCCGGAGATGCTGCCGTTCGAGTTGACGTTCCACTGCTGGTTCGCACCGCCGTGGCAGTCCCAGACGATCACCTGGGTGCCGTTGGTGGTGCCTTGACCGTTGGCGTCGAGGCACTTGTTGCCGTAGACCTGCAGCCTCTTGTCGGCCGTGTAGGTCCAGCGCTGCCGGTCCGCGCTCTGGCAGTCCAGCAGTTGCACCTGGGTGCCGTTGGTGGTGGCCGGCGCGTCGGCGCAACGGCCGGACTGGCTGCCGACGATCTGCACGCCCGGCTGCGGGTTGCCGCCTCCCGGCGGGGCGTAGCCGGCGGCGGTGATGTTGGCCTGAACGGCCTCCTCGGTGGCGTTCGACGGGTAACCGGAGGTGAGCACGCCCTCGAAGAACGTGCCGGCGCCGGTGACGCTGTTGTCACCGCCGATGCCGAGGAGGATCGCGCCCTGCTTCTTCATCGGGTGGTAGCCCTTGGGACGCGGGCCGTCGAACATGGTCGACAGGCCGCCCGCCTGCGCGTCGCCGCCGCGGATCGCCCAGTGGTTCGACTCGCCCTTGACGACCGCTGTGACGAAGCGGTGGTTGATGGTCGGGTTCTTGTTGTAACCGGCGTTCACGCCGGAGAACAGGCCCCACTCCAGATCGCCCATGACCCACGGCCCGGGACCGTCGCCGTAGCCCCACTGCTTGCTGGATCCGAAGTAGACGGTCTCCATGATGGCGGGGCTGTCGGCGGTGTTGGTCGTCTGCGCGTTGCCGTAGTCGAAGCAGCACCACTGGTTGTAGTGCTGGCCGTCGACGACGGCGTAGATGCCTTCCGGCTGGTCGCCGGTCGCGACACCGTTCGTCTTGTTGTTGCGGTAGCCGGTGCCCGGCGAGATGTAGACGCCGTAGGCCTTCTTGCCGCCGACGGTGACCGGCGCGGCCTTCGCGTCGGCGAGCTTGTCCCACCCGCCCGGCTCGGGACCCTTCCAGGTGCCAGGTGGTGCCTGGGTGAGGTGGTTGCCGCGGCCGGACTGGTCGTAGATGACGGTGATCAGACAGGTCGCGGTGCCGCAGAAGGTGTCCTGGGCGGCGCTGTCGGCCACACCGCCCGCGCTGAGCACACCGATGTCCCGCGTGGTGTTGTCCGACGACCTTCTGACTTGGTACAGCGGCCCGTTGTAGTTGCCGTACAACGCCCTCGTGGTGCTGTGCGCGGCCACGCAGGGCGTGCCGCCGGTGGCGTAGATGTCGCAGGGACCGGACACCGCCGCTCGTGCGCTCGACCCTTCGGTGAGAGCGATGGCGGAGGCGGTGAGCGCGAGTGAGGTGGCAACGGCGATGGTGAGGCGGCTTGATCGACCTTTCATGCGTGTCGATGCCTTCCGTGGACTGCCCTCGGGTCGAACCGGTTCGTCATGACCCGGGAACGAGGCTGGATGTCGTCAACTGCACAACATTGCGCAGTTGACGACGTTCAGCAAGGCAAAGAAGTCGAATGAGCCTGCCTGCGGTCGAACCGGTTCGACGACGCGGCCGGTCTTGGCGGTCATTCGGGTCGTGGCTTCCGCTCCAGCGCCGCCAGCCGCAGCTCCAACTGGTCCACCCGGTGCCGCAACAGGGTCACCTGGGCTTCGAGGCTGACCTCGCGTTCCGCCCTCCGCTGAATCCGGGGCGAGCGGGCGGCGCGCTCCACGACAGCGTCGAGCGGTACCAGCCGCTGTGGCCCGTTCGGGCCGTCGACCAGCCGGGACTCGATCTCCCCGTTGCGATACCACGACCGCAGGGCCGAGCGGGACACGCCGGTCTCCGCCTCGGCCTGCGCGAGGGACACCCACGGCGTGTCCTCCAGTTGCGCGAACAGCTGCAGCTCTTCGCGCCATTTCGCGAGCCGTTCTTCCCAGTCGCTTGCCATTGGCAGACCACCCTGTCAGTGACAGTGCATTGACATGGTCAATCGTAGGCGCGCACGCTCGGTTCATGTTCGAGCGATTCACGGGGGAAGCCCGCCAGGTCGTCGTGCACGCTCAGGAAGCGGCACGGGGGTTGCAGCACAACTACATCGGGACCGAGCACGTCCTGCTCGGCCTGTTCGACGCACCGGCCGGCCTGCCGGCCAGGGTGCTTCGCCAGCTCGGGTTCACCAAGGAGTCGGTGACCACCGACCTGCTCGAGATCGTGCCGCGCGGCGCCGAGCCGGAGATGAAGGGGCACATCCCGTTCACACCGAGGGCGAAGAAGGTTCTCGAGCTCGCGTTGCGCGAGGCGATCAACCTGGGCCACAACCACATCGGGGCCGAGCACATCCTGCTCGGGCTGATCCGGGAAGGCGAAGGCGTCGCGGCGAAGATCCTCGCGAAGCACGTCGACGACCTGAACCGGCTGCGCAAGGCCGTGCTGGCGGAGATCGCCGAACCGGCCGCCCGCACGCACAAGTCGACGACCGCCGCCGACGAGGCGTTCGCCGCGGCCGAGGCTCTGGCCGGAGCCGGGCCGGTCGGCAGCCACCACCTGCTGGAGGCGTTGGTCAGGTCGGAGGGAAGCATGGCGGCCCGCGTCCTCGCGGACCTCGGCATCGATCCGGACGTGATCGCCGCGAAGATCGACGAGCTCGACCCGGACACGACCACCGACGCCACGCCGGAGGAGACGGCGGCGCGCAAGATGGAGCTGCGGCTCGCGGAAGACGAGGTGCAGCTGGTGTTCCGCGACGAGCAGACCCTGGAGCTGGTCCGGAAGATCACCGAGATGACCGGTGGCCCGGTCCGGGGCACCGGACCGGTCGCCGGCAGCTTCGTGCCGCTCTGGTCGTCGACGAACGACCTGCTGCTCCAGCTCCTCGGCTACCTCCAGGCCGAGCCGGAGGAGGAGGCCAAGGGACTGTCGAAGCTGGTGCGCAAGGTGATGCGCGACCGGCTACGACGAGCCTGAGCGCCATGCCAGAGATCCTGGGCAGTTACGTGGATGAAGGGCTCCTTCCTCCACTTCAGGTGGATGAAGGCGCCCTTCATCCACCTCACCGGACGGCGAGTCGCGAACACGACTTCCGGTTACCTGCTCAGGACCAACCCGCTGGTCGGCACGCCCGTTCCCGCGGTGACCAGGACGTGCTCGACGTTCGCGACCTGGTTCACCGCGGTGCCGCGGACCTGGCGGACGCCCTCGGCGATGCCGTTCATGCCGTGCAGGTAGGCCTCGCCCAGCTGGCCGCCGTGCGGGTTGAGCGGCAGCGACCCGTCCAGTTCCAGGGCGCCGGAGGCGATGAAGTCCTTGGCCTCGCCCCGGCCGCAGAACCCCAGTTCCTCCAGCTGCACCAGCACGAACGGGGTGAAGTGGTCGTAGAGCACGGCGACGTCCACATCGGACGGACCGAGACCCGACCTCTCCCACAGCCCGCGCGCCACCACGCCCATCTCGGGCAGCCCGGTCAGGTCGTCGCGGTAGTAGCTGGTCATCGTGAACTGGTCGGGGCCGCTGCCCTGGGTGGCGGCCCTGACGTGCGCGGGCTTGTTCGGCAGGTCGCGCGCGAGCTCGGCGGACGTGACCACCAGGGCCACCCCGCCGTCGGTCTCCTGGCAGCAGTCGAGCAGCCGCAGGGGTTCGGCGATCCAGCGCGACGCCTGGTGGTCCGCCAGCGTGATCGGCCGGTCGTGGAACCACGCGTGCGGGTTCGTGGCGGCGTGCTTGCGGTCGATCACGGCGATCCGGCCGAAGTCTTCGGAGGTCGCGCCGTACTCGTGCATGTACCGGCGGGCGAACATGGCGACCATCGCGGCCGGTGTACCCAGGCCCATGGGGTACGACCAGCTGTTGTCGATGTTCGCGGCGGCCGCGGTCTGCACCTGGCCGAACCGGTGGCCGGAGCGTTCGTTGAAGGCCCGGTAGCAGACGACGACCTCGGCGGCACCGGTCTGCACGGCCATCGCGGCCTGCTGGACGGTCGCGCACGCCGCCCCGCCGCCGTAGTGGACCCGGCTGAAGAACGTCAGCTCCGGGATGCCCAGCTCGCGCGCGACCGCGATCTCGGCGTTGGTGTCCATGGTGAAGCTGACCAGTCCGTCCACATCGGACGGAGTGAGCCCGGCGTCCTGGAGCGCGGCCCTGACCGCCTCGGCGGCCAGCTGGAGCTCGCTGCGGCCGGAGTCCTTGGAGAAGTCGGTCGCGCCGATGCCCACGATCGCGGCGTTCATGCCGGCATCTCGATCTTCACGGTTCCGGTGACGTGGTCGCCGTGCCCGGTCCTGCCGACGACCTCGATGATCACGTCCTGGTCGTCCTTCTGGATGACCTGACCGAAGAACTTCAGCGTGTCGTAGGCGTAGCAGGGCGCGCCGAGCCGGATGTTCACCTGGCGCACCAGCACTTCCGGGCCGGCCCAGTCCGTGACGTACCGCTGCACCAGGCCGGTCGTCGTCAGGATGTTGATGAAGATGTCCTTCGAGCCGCGCTGGACCGCGAGGTCGCGGTCGTGGTGCACGTCCTGGAAGTCGCGGGTCGCGATCGCGGTGCTGATCACGAACGTCGGCGTGGCCTCGACGTGCCACTCGGGCAGGGAATCACCGATCCGCACGGGGCCTCCAGCTCGGCATCGTGAGTTCGTCGTCGACCTCGGTGAACACGACCTCGACCGGCAGCCCGATGCTCGGTTCGCCCTGGAACTCACCGAGCATCCGCACGCCCTCGTCCAGCTCGACCAGGGCGATCACGAACGGGGTCTGCTTGCCGGGCACCTGCGGGTGGTGGTGCACGACGTAGCTGTAGATCACGCCGCGACCGTCCGAGACCAGGTACTTCGGTTTGGTGGCACCGCATTCCGGGCACATGGGGCCGGGCGGGTGCCGGAGCAGGCCGCAGCCGCCGCAGCGCTGGATGCGAAGCTCGCCTTCGCGGCAGCCTGCCCAGAAGTACTCGGTGTCGCGGTTGACGGACGGCCGGATGACCTGGGTTTGCTGTGGTGCGGGCGCTGGTTCGGGTTTCTGCGCCGGGCGGAACTTCAACACCCGGAACCGCATCTCGGCCACCGGCTCGTCGCCGACGTACCAGGTGCTCCTGGTCGTGACGAACCAGCCCTCCCCCAGCCCGGTCTTCTTCGGACCGGTCACGTCCTCCAGGCTCGTCGTCACCGACACGTGCTCGCCGACCCTGAGGTAGCGGTGGTAGGTCTGGTCGCTGTTCGTCGCCACCACGGACGTGAACCCGGCCTCGTCCAGGATCTTCATCATCGCGCCGAGCGGGTCGTCCAGGCTGCGCCGACCGTGCAGACCCGCCATCGTCCACACCTGCACCATCGCCGGTGGCGCGACCTCGGTGTAGCCGGGGTGCCGGTCGCCGATGGCCTCCAGCCAGTTGTTGATCATCGGCAGGTTCACCGGGTCACGTGCCAGCCGCGGCGCCGACTCGCCGCGTTCGGCGATGCGCGCGGCCTCCTTCTCGATGTCGATCATCGCACCACCCGTGGTAGTCCGAGCCCGATGTTGGCGATCAGCTCGCGCTGGATCTCGTTCACGCCCCCGCCGAAGGTCAGCACGAGGTTGCGCCGCGCCTGCACGTCCAGCCACCGCACCAGTTCCGCGTCGGCGCCGTGCCGTCCCACCAGTTCCTCCAGCAACCTGCCGACGCGCTGGGTGCGGTCCGCGGCGAACACCTTGGTGGCACTGGCGTCCGCGACCTCCACCTCACCGCTCGCGACCTGCCAGTTGAGCAGCTCGTTCACCCGGTGCACCGCGCGTGCCTCGGCGAGCGCCCGCCGCACGTCGGGCAGGTCGAGCAGCTGCCGTTCGCGGGCCCAGCCGTGGACGCGTTCCAGCAGTGCACCGAGCCTGCCGGACGGGCCGAGCATCACGCGCTCGTGGTTGAGCTGGGTGGTGATCAGCCGCCAGCCCTTGTTCTCCTCGCCGACCCTGCGGTTTTCGGGTACGTGCACGTCGTTGTAGTAGGTCGCGTTGACGTGGTGCGCGCCGTCGCACGTGATGATCGGCGTCCACGAGTAGCCGGGGTCGGTCGTGTCGACGATGAGGATCGTGATGCCCTTGTGCCGCGAGCCCGGTGCTCCGGTGCGGCAGGCCAGCCACACGTAGTCCGCGTCGTGCCCACCGGTCGTGAACGTCTTCTGCCCGTTGACGACGTAGTGGTCGCCGTCGCGGACCGCCTTGGTGCGCAACGCGGCCAGGTCCGTGCCGGCGTCGGGTTCGGTGTAGCCGATGGCGAAGTGGAGGTCGCCGCTGAGGATGCGCGGCAGGAAGAAGTCCTTCTGCTCCTGGGTGCCGAAGGCCTGCAGCGTCGGCCCGACCGTCTGCAGCGTCACGTACGGCAGCGGGACGTCGGCCCGCGCCGCCTCGTTGACGAAGATCTGCTGCTCGACCGGCCCGAAACCCTTGCCGCCGTACTCCCGCGGCCACCCGACGCCGAGCCTGCCGTCGCGGCCGAGCCTGCGCACCAGCTCGCGGTAGGTCCGGCCGTGCCGCTCGGTGAGCATCGCCTCGCGTTCCTCGGCGGACATGACGTTCGCGAAGTACTCGCGCAGCTCGTCCCGCAGCCTGCGCTGGTCGGCGGTGAGGTCAATGAACATCGATGGCTCCCAAGCGGTGCTCCACTCCGCCGACGAACCGCGTCAGCTCCTTGGCCATGCCGTAGTAGCGGTGCATCGGGTAGGTGATGTCGAGGCCCAGCCCGCCGTGCAGGTGGTGGCACGTGTGCACGGCCGGCAGCGCTTCCGCCGCGAGCCAGTAGGCCGCGGTGTCCAGGTCGTTGTCGTCGAGACTCCAGCAAGCGGAGAGCGTGGCGAGGTGGAGCGTGCGGGCGGCGATGTAGACGTCCGCGACCTGGCAGGCGGCGGCCTGGAACGTCGAGAGCGGCTTGCCGAACTGGTGCCGCGTGCCGACGTGCTTCACGGTGAGGTCCAGGGCGCCGGCCAGCACGCCGTCCGCGACCGCGCACGCGCCGGCCAGCGCGAATCGGCGCAGATCCTCGGCCGCGCCCGGCAGCTCCTCGCCGCGGGCGCCCTCGAAGCGCACGGTACCGTCCGATGTGGACACACCTGGCTGAGCCGGATCGACGACGTAGACGCCGGTGTCCGCGCTCACCAGCATCCGGCGTGCTTCCGCGGCGTGCGGCACGTTGATCTTCACGCCGAAGATCCCGTCCGGTCCGGCCTTCGTGCGCGGTTCCGCAGGCAGCGGACGGGACGGTTCGCTGAGCGCCGCCGTCAGCACACCGTGCTGCTCGGTCACCAGCGGCAGCAACTCGTCCTGTTGCTCGACGGTCCCGTGCTTGACGATCGGCAGCACGCCCAACGCCAGAGTCGCCAGCGCGGGCACGTCCACCGCCCGCCGGCCGACCTCGGTCAGCAGGACGGCGGTCTCCAGGACGCCGAGCCCGTCGCCACCCAGTCGTTCCGGCACGGCCAGGGACAGCAAACCCGCCTCCCCCAGGGCTTTCCACGGCGCGCCGCTCTCCCTGCCCAGCACGTCGGCCGCCAGCCTGGCGATCTCCTGCTGGGTGTCGTCGAGCTTGAAGTCCATCAGGGCTCCCTACTAAGCACCTGGCCGAAAGCGTTATCCGAAACCCTCTGGTCTCGCTGGCGCCAACTGCGCCTGCAAGTACCACCAACTCTTGATCGAATCGCCGTCAACTACACCCGGCCTCTTGCGCTGCTCTCAGCGGGCAGCCGGCAGGAGCGCTCGCATCGTGGATGAAGGGCGCCTTCATCGACCTCAGGTGGATGAAGGCGCCCTTCATCCACCGGGGGTCGCGCTTGACCAGGCACGT
>NZ_JBEXJN010000043.1:14596-48440 GCF_040609115.1 Lentzea sp. NPDC004782 | reverse complement strand
GGGCCCCGGCCTCGCCGCTCGCAATGTTTTTTTTAGGGCCGATCAATCTAAAATTGGTGTTTTCACCCCCCCATACATCCACCTGGGGTCGCGCTTGACCAGGCACGTTGACATCACCTGCTGGGTGTCGTCGGACTTGAAGTCCATCAGGGCTCCCTCGGCAATCCGAGAATCCGTTCGCCTGCGAGATTCATCAGCACCTGCGTGGTCCCGCCCGCGATGCTCAGGCACCGCGTCAACAGGAACTCGTGGATCTGGGGACCGTTCACCGCCCCGTCCGGCCCGAGCAGTTCGACCGCGAACTCCGCGACGTCCTGCCGGTGCCGCACCCCGGCCAGCTTGCGCACGCTGGACTCCGCGCCCGGTTCCTGTCCGCTGAGCACCCGCAGGCTCGCCCGCAGGTCCAGCGCCGCGACCGCGAGCCCCTGCGCCACCAGCTCACCCAGCCGCTCCGGGCGGTCGGTCGCGACCGGCGACGCCAGCACCCGTTCCAGCGACTCACCGAGCGACGACCCCATCGCGACGCGTTCGTTGGCCAGCGTCGTGCGCGCCAGCCGCCAGCCGTCGCCGACCTCGCCGACCACGCAGTCGTCGGGCACGAACACGTCGTCCAGGAAGACCTCGTTGAACCGGGCATCGCCGGTGATCTCCCGCAACGGCCGCACGTCCACACCTTCGGAACGCATGTCGACCAGGAAGTACGTGATGCCCTTGTGCTTGGGCACCGCCGGGTCGGTGCGCGCGAGGCAGATCGCCCAGTCGGCTTCGTGCGCGAGCGACGTCCACACCTTCTGCCCGGTGATCCGCCAGCCGCCGTCGACCCGCACCGCCCTGGTGCGCAACGACGCCAGGTCCGAGCCCGCCTCCGGTTCGCTGAACAGCTGGCACCAGGTGATCTCGCCGCGCAACGTCGGCCGCACGAACCGCTCCTGCTGCTCGGGGGTTCCGTGGCGGAGGATCGTCGGCCCCGCCCAGCCGCCGATCACCAGGTCGGGCCTGCGCACCCCGGCGCGGGCGAACTCGTCGTCGATCACCAGCAACCGCGCGGGGTCGGCGTCCAGCCCGTACGGCCGCGGCCAGCGCGGCACGAGGAAACCGCTGTCCGCCAGCCGTTCCCGCTGTTCACCCGGCTCCAGCCCGGCCAGCTCCTCAGCGAACGCCCGCACCTCGGGATCACCCGCGATCTCCACGGTGTGCGTGCGGCGCATCCCCCGCAACGCCAGCTCCGCGACCCGCCGGCGCCACCGCGCGACCCCGCCCGCGAGTTGCTGCAGGGCCAACGCCCGGCGCAGATAGCGGTGCGCGTCGTGCTCCCAGGTGAACCCGATGCCGCCCAGCACCTGGATGCAGTCCTTGGCGTTGCGCACCGCCGCGTCCAGCGCCACGGCCGCCGCGACCGCCGCCGCCAGCGGGTGTTCGTCCTCCCCGACCGACCCGGCCGCGTCCCAGGCGACGGAACTGGCCTGCTCCGCCCGGCACAACATCTCGACGCACAGGTGCTTCACAGCCTGGAACGACCCGATGGGCCGCCCGAACTGCTGCCGCTGCTTGGCATACGAGACCGCGGTGTTCAGGCACCACGCGGCGATCCCGCTCGCTTCGGCCGCCATCAACGTGATCGCGAGATCCGTCGGGTCGTCGACCTCGACTCCGGGTTCGGTGACGACCACCGAGCCCAGCGACCGCGAGAGGTCGACGGCGTCGAGCTCGGTCACCTGCGCGACGGGCGCGAGCCTCCAGGAGTCCGTTCTCAGCAACACGTGCGTGGCTTCGGCCGCACCGACCACGTGCTGAGACGAGAAGCCGAACCCCGCGATCCCGTCGAACTCGGGGACCAGCACGGACACCAGCGCCGTGGGCAGCAACGGCCCCGGCACGAGGTTCTCCGCCGCCCGCTCCAGCA
This sequence comes from Lentzea sp. NPDC004782, assembly GCF_040609115.1. Classification (NCBI taxonomy): domain Bacteria; kingdom Bacillati; phylum Actinomycetota; class Actinomycetes; order Pseudonocardiales; family Pseudonocardiaceae; genus Lentzea; species Lentzea sp. NPDC004782. The sequence continues at coordinate 46,537 of NZ_JBEXJN010000043.1, read as the reverse complement.
TCACCGCGAGATCGGCGACCGTGCCGCCCTCCCGCGTCACCTCGAAGAACCCGACCCGGACGAGGTCAGCCCACTCGCCCTTGGCCGCGTCCACACTGTCCCGCAACGCTCGTTGTTCCCCGGTCGTGGCGATCGGCATGCGGCCTCCTCCATACGTGAAGGAGTTTATAGAACGTGTTCTAATTCGAGCAACAGATCATGGGCGGGAAACCGATCGAGTAGGATGTGAGGGCAGCTGCAACACGTTCCAGGAGGATCATCTCCGTGTCACCTTCGAAGTCGCGCACGGACGCGCTGATGGCGGGCGAGGAGCTCAGCTCCGCGGCCCAGCGCGAACGGCGCAAGAGGATCGTCGACGCGACCATCGCGCTGGCGTCCAAGGGCGGGTTCGACGCCGTCCAGATGCGTGCCGTCGCCGACCGGGCGGACGTCGCGCTGGGCACGTTGTACCGCTACTTCCCGTCGAAGGTCCACCTGCTCGTGTCGAGCCTCGGCGTCGAGCTGGAACGCGCCCAGGAGAAGATGGACCGCGCCACCGTCCCCGGCGACAGCCCCTACGAGCGCGTGCTGTTCGTGCTGGGCCGCATCACCAGGGGCCTGCAGCGCAACCCGCACCTCACCGAGGCGATGACCCGCGCGTTCACCTTCGCCGACGCCTCCGCGGGCGCCGAGGTCGACCGCGTTGCGTGGCTGATGGAGAGCATGTTCACCCGTGCGATGAGCGACGAGGAACCCACCGACGAGCAGAAGGCCATCGCCCGCGTGATCGGCGACGTGTGGCTGTCGAACCTGGTCGCCTGGGTGACGCGCCGCGCCACGGCCACCGACGTCGCGAACCGGCTGGAGCTGACCGTCCGCCTGCTGCTGAAGTAGCAGGCGCCCTGCCCTGAGCGGGTGCAACGCATCCGGGTGTTCCGGTCGTCGCCGGGCGACGTCGCCGACGAGCGGGCCGTCGCGCTCGAGGTGCTGGACCGCCTGGCGTACGAACCGGCGTTGCGCGGCCGGGTGGCGATCGAGGTCGTCGCCTGGGACGAACCCGGTGCCGGCGCGCCGGTCCTCGCGACCGCCACCCCCCAGGCGTCCATCGCCGTCGGCCTGCCGAGGCCGCGCGACTGCGACGTCGTCGTGGTCGTCTTCTGGGCGCGGATGGGCACGCCGTTGCCGCCTCCCGAGTACTCGCGCCCGGACGGCAGCCCTACGCCTCCGGCACGGAGCGGGAGTTCGAGGGCGGTGTCAGCGGCGGCGGCCAGGTGCTGCTGCACCGGCGCACGTCCGAGGTGCTGATCAGCCTCTCCGACCCGCACCGGGCGGAGGAGCAGCGGCAGTACGACCGGGTCCAGGACTTCTTCGCGAGGTTGCGCGATCCCTCGATGTAGACGCCGGGACGCAGGTACGTCGGCACGCGCGCATCGTGACAGCTCGGCCGGGCGCGCGTCATGATCTCGGACGTGCGCGTGTTCCTCAGCCATCGGACCGAGAGCGAAGGCCCGCTCGCCCAGCGGTTGTCCACCGACCTGGAGCGGCACGGCGTCGCGACCTGGATCGCGCCGCGCGACATCGACCCCGGCGTGACGTGGCCGCAGGCGATCGAGGCAGGGCTGCAGTCGTGCACGCACGTGGCGGTGCTGGCCTCGGAGCGGGCGTTCCAGTCCAGGGCGGTCCAGCAGGAGCTGCAGATCGCGGAGATGCTGCAGATCGACGGGCTCGTGGTGCTGGTGCCGTTGCTGGTGACCGGGGTCGAGCTGCCGTTGTGGCTGCGGGTGACGCAGGGGGTGGACTTCACCGGCCCCTACGAGCAGGGGTTCGACGCGTTGATCAGGGTGCTGCGGCGGATGCCGGCCGCGGTGCGCAGCGAGCCGGTGATCTACCACCGGGTGCGGCGCGGCGACCGGATCGACCTGCTGGCGCACCGGTATCTCGGCGCGTCGCAGGACTGGCGGCTGATCGCCGACGACAATCCCGGTCTCGACGTGTCGGCGCTCGTGCCCGGCACGCTCGTGGCGATCAGGAGGCGATGACGGTGGCGGGCCTGGGTTTTCCGCTGCGGCTGGACGCGCGCGGCCGGATGACCGTCGTCGCCGGTGGCGCCGCGATCGAGTCGTCGCTGGCCGTCCTGTTCGGCACGGTGGCGGGTGAACGGGTCATGCGGCCGGACTTCGGGGTGCGGCCGGACTGGACCGAGCAGGAGCTGCCCGACCGGATGCGGGAGCTGATCGCCGCACACGAGCCGCGGATCGACGTGGCCGGGCTGGAGCTCGGCGACCTCGCCCAGCGGTGGGGCACGCCGCGGCTCGGGTGGGCGGCGGTGCGGGTGGAGTACGTCGTGAAGGCCACCGGCGAACGCGGCCTGTTCGAGGGGAGGTTCGAGTGGGCGCGCTGAACGCCGACGGGCGGCTACCCGTTCCGTCACTGGACGACCGGCGCTACTCCGACCTCGTCGACCAGGCGATGCGGCTGCGGGCGCAGCTCTGTCCCGAGTGGACGAGCACGGAGCCGGGTGATCCCGGCGTCGCGCTGATCGAGATCTTCGCCTTCCTCACCGACCAGCTGATCTACCGGCTCAACCAGGTGCCCGACCGGCTCTACTCGACGTTCTTGAACATGGTCGGCGTGCGCGGCAGGCCGGCTGGTCTCGCGAGCACCACGATCGACTTCGTGCTCGCGGCACCGAACGAGCAACCGTTGCACATCCCGGCCGGCACGTGCGTCGCCACCGTCCGCACCGGCGACGCCGCGGCCGTTGAGTTCCGGACCGTCGCGACCGGGGTCGCGCCAGTGGGACGCCTTGCCGCCGACGTCACACGCACCGGAGAGTGGAGCCATCTGCCGTTCACCGGCGGTGGACCGAACGCGGTCGTCCTGGTCAAGTTCGCGGACAACCCGGACGCCGAGCTCGACTGGGAGTTCTCCACGCCGGACGGCTGGTCGGCCGCCGGGACACGGGAGTCGCTCGTCCACACGGGACCGGGCTGGGACGGGCGGCAGCTCAGGTTCCGCGCGGTGAGCGGGGACGTCCCGCAGGTGCGGGAAGCGCACTGTGTCGGCGTGTCCGTCCTGGCCGAGCACGGCACAAGCGTGATCGGGGAGGAACTCGGCACCGGAACGGGCCGTCCCCGGCAACGCCTGCGCACCCGCCGGGCGCCGCTGGTGCCCGGCGAGCACCGCGTCCGCGTCAGCGGTGCCGAATGGGTCGCGGTGGACTCGCTGGTGGACTCGTTCGGTGACGACCGGCACTACGAGATCGACCGCAACACCGGTGAGGTCCTGTTCGGCGACGGCACGCACGGCGCTGTGCCCGCGCCCGGCGAGCAGATCACGATCGACTACGTGGCGGGCGGCGGCACGGCCGGCAACGTAGCCGCCGGAACGATCGCCGTGCTGAACACGGCGGTGCCCTTCGTGACCCAGGTGACCAATCGCTTTCCCGCACTCGGCGGCATCGACCCGGAACCGGTCGAGGAGGTGCGCGCCAAGGCGCCCGCGTTGCTGCGGTCCGGCTGGCGCGCCGTGTCGGCGGCCGACTTCGAACGGCTCGCGCTGGAGGCCACCCCGGTGGTCGCCCGCGCTCGCTGCCTCACCGACGACCGCGGCGACGCGCGAGTCCTGGTCGTGCCGTCGGTGCGGGTCGAGGACGACTTCACCGACCTGCTGATCGCCAACCCCGTGTTCGAGGCAGTCGGCTCGTACCTCGAAGACCGCCGGACCGCCGGCGCGCGGCTGGTCCTCGAACCGCCGTCGTACCGAGGCGTCATCGTGTCGGCGACCGTGACGAGGGCGGGGCACGACCCGGTCGACCGCCTGCGGTCCCGTGCGGCCGAAGCGGTGCGCACCTACCTGCACCCGGTCGCGGGTGGCCGAGACGGCCGCGGCTGGCCGTTCGGCAGGTCGCTCGTCGCGGGTGAGCTCTTCGGTGTGCTGCTGGACGTCGCCGGTGTGGGGCTGGTCGACGAGGTGCGGCTGTCCGGGTGGGATCCGATCACCGGCAACCGCGATCGCGAAGCCGACCGGATCGACCTGCCGCCGGACGCCCTGCTGTGGCCCGGTCCCCCGGAGATCAGGTTCCGATGACCACGCCGCGACGCGTCACCTCGCTCGTTCCCCGAGGCATGCTCGAGGACCCGCTGCTGGTCAAGCTCACCGCGATCTTCGACGAGCTCCTCGACGGCGTCGCCACGCAGGTGGACGACCTCGCGCTGCTCACCCATCCCGCGCTGGCACCGGACGCGATGGTCGGCTGGCTGTGCTCCTGGCTCGGCTGGGACCTCGCGGACTGGCCGTCGGCCGATGCCGGCCGGCGGCTCCTGCGCGATGCCGGGGAACTGCTCACCTACCGCGGCACCGCACGCGGCCTCCAACGGCTGGCCGAAGTGCTGGGAGGAGCCGACGTCACCGCGGTGCAGGTCGTGGATCCCGGCAGCACCTCGATCGGCCCGCCCACACACGGCAGTCACCGCCGGCGGATCACCGTGGTGGTGCATGGCCCGATCGCCACCACATGGTCACGCGAGGACCTGGACAGGTTCGAGCAGCTCATCCTCAGCGATCTGGCAGTTGGTCATCCTGCTGAGGTTCTGTTCCGGTCACCGACCACGTTCCCGCCGGATGCTCCAGCACCAGGGACAGCGGATCCCCCGCCGTGATCGGCTCGCCGAGGTCGATCCGGACCCGCCAGCCGTCCGGCTCCAGCGGTTCGCTCCGCACCGAGACCGCGTCACGGGGCCGGCCGGACAACGACACGATCGCGTTGGTGACGGCCAAAGTCATCGAGTACGGCTCCGTGCGGTCGACCGTGTCGCAGAGCCGAGTCACCACTGGTGCCAGCGCAGCCAGCAGTCGCACGGTCGGCACGCGGAACAGCCACGGTTCACCGGACAGGGTGCGCGCACCGCAGGTGCGGATGCCCCAGCCGGGCAACGCCCGCAGCACGCTGACCCCGTACTGGTGCAGCACCAACTGCTCGCCCGGGGTGACATCGGTGGCGACGTCCACGACGTCGAGCAGCTCGATTCCGCCCACCGAGGCCATGACGCCCTCGTCGCGCGTCACCCGTGCCCACGCACCAGCGACGTGACCGCACGGCGGAACCCACTGGTCACCCGCCAGGATCCACGGGTAGTACAGGACGGCGTTCGGACTGGCGGACATCAGCTCGTACGACAGCCAGTCCCGCACGTCGAGGGGGTACAGGCCGGGAGGACTGTCGAGCACAGCGATGCTGCCGCGGCTCTCGCACGCCGCGACGACCTGCCGTTGGGCGTCCACCCACAACCGCGCGTTCTCGGTCATCCCCAGGTCGGCCAGGCCGGGGAAGCACACCACGTCGGCGTCGGGCATCGCCTCCAGCGCCCTGGGCAGGTCGTCCACGCCGTTCAGACGCACTACCTCAGCCGGACCGCCGCCGTTCGCGAACCAGCCGCGCAGCACGCCCTCCAGCACCTCACCGCCGCCGAACCACCACATCTCGTAGGCGTTCTGAATCCGGCCGGGCACACCGGTGAAGGTCAGGAAGACCGCGCGCATGACCGACATTGTCGTCCTCCGGGACGACCCGCGGGTCACTCCCGTGAATGACGCAGGCGCATCGTGGGCCGGAATATCGTTCTGTCCTGTGAAGACGTTCGTGGTGGTGCTCGGCGTGCTGGCCGTGATCGGCGGCGGCACGGTTGTCCTGGTGCAGCAGTTCGGCGGCTGGAACATGCTGGTCGGCAAGGCCTGGGCGATCACCTACGAGGTGACGACCGAGCCGGCCGTCGCCGGACCGGTGCAGATCGAGTACCTGGTCAACCCCGACCGCTACAAGAAGCAGGCACCGCAGGCCCTCTCCAGGGCCGCGATCATCCCGTTCAGGCTGGAGGCGGTCATCAACGCCGGGGAGAAGGCGGAGATCATCGCGACGCCCATCGGCAACGAGGTGCTGACGTGCCGCATCCTGCTGGACGGCGAAAAGGTGCTGGCGAGCGCGACGGCCGCGCCGGGCCGGAAGGTCACCTGCACGACGATCACCGCGAGCTGATTCAGCCCGGTGAACGCCCAAGCAGGCCTAATCCAGGCAAAACGCCGTGATTCATCGGATCTCTTGGTGCCGAAACTGACGTTACCGGCGAGATTCGGCGCCTTGGCGCATTGACCCATCGGATCGATACTGCTTGTGTGGCCCCGAGCACAGGGGGTCACACATGACAACCAGCAGGCGGCAGTTCTTCGGTCAGGCGGCGGCGGTCTCGGCCGGAGTGGCGATGGCCTCACCGGCGATCGAGGCGATCGCGTCGGCCGCGCCCGAGGCCACGGGGCTCGTCGAGGTGGCGTTCAAGGTCAACGGCGAGCGCCGGAAGCTCAGCATCGACCCGCGGGTGACGTTGCTGGACACGCTCAGAGAACGGCTTCAGCTGACCGGCACGAAGAAGGGCTGCGACCGCGGGCAGTGCGGCGCGTGCACGGTCCACGTCGACGGCCGGCGGGTGCTGTCGTGCCTCACGCTGGCGGCGACGTTGCGGGGCAAGGAGGTCACGACGATCGAGGGCATCGCGGACGGCGACGAGCTGCATCCGGTGCAGCAGGCGTTCATCGACCACGACGGCTTCCAGTGCGGGTTCTGCACGTCCGGGCAGATCATGTCCGCGCTGAAGGTCGTCGAGGACTGCGAGGTCCGCACCGACGACCAGATCCGGGAAGCCATGTCCGGCAACCTCTGCCGTTGCGGCGCCTACCCGAACATCCTCGAAGCGATCAAGCAGGTCAAGGGTGGAGGCCGCTGATGCACGCGTTCGACTACGCCTCGCCGTCGACCGTCCCCGGCGCGCTCGAGCTCGCCCGGCCCGGGTCGGCGTTCCTCGCCGGCGGCACCACGCTGGTCGACCTGATGAAGCTCGACGTCGTGACGCCGGACCGGGTCATCGACGTCAACGGCCTTCCGCTCAAGGGGATCCGGCTGCACGCGGGCGCGGTGCGGATCGGGGCGCTGGAGCGGATGAGCGACGTCGCCGCGCATCCGGTCGTCACCGCGACCCATCCGATGATCTCCCGCGCGTTGCTGCTCAGCGCGTCCGGGCAGCTGCGGAACATGGCGAGCATCGGCGGGAACCTGATGCAGCGCACCCGGTGCGACTACTTCCGCGACGTCACGTCGGCGTGCAACAAGAGGCTGCCGGGCAGCGGGTGCCCGGCGCTGACCGGGATCAACCGCGGTCACGCCATCCTCGGCACCAGCGACGCGTGCGCCGCGACGCACGCCAGCGATGTCGCCGTCGCGTTCGTCGCGCTCGAAGCCCGGGTCGTGCTCAGAAGCCGGGACGGCGACCGGACCGTGCCGCTGGAGGACTTCTACCGGCTGCCCGGCAGCACGCCGGAACAGGAGAACGTGCTCGGACCGGGCGAGCTGATCGCCGAGGTCGCCGTGCCGATGCTGCCGTGGGCCAGGAACTCCACGTATCTCAAGATCCGCGACCGGCAGTCCTACGAGTTCGCGCTCACGTCGGTCGCGGCGGCGGTGCACCTCAGGCGCGGTGTCGTCCAGGACGTCCGGCTCGCGGCGGGCGGTGTGGGCACGAAACCGTGGCGGCTGCGAGCCGTCGAAGAGCGCCTGAAGGGCGGCGTGGCGATGGAACGGACGTTCGCGGACGCTGCCGAGTCCGCTGTGGACGGAGCACGACCGTTGGCGCACAACGCGTTCAAAACCAGTCTGTTGAAGCGCACGATCGTCCGCGCCCTGCTCGACGCGGCGGGTGTGCGGTGATCGGGCAGCCCGTCGACCGGGTCGACGGCCGCATCAAGGTCACCGGCGCGGCACCGTACGCCGCCGACACCAAGATCCCCGGCGTCGCCTACGGCTACCTGGTCACGAGCACCATCGGCCGCGGCCGGATCACCGCGATGGACACGAGCGCGGCGCTGGCCTCCCCCGGCGTGCTGGCCGTGTACACGCCGTTCAACCCGTTGAAGCTCTTCGCGTACGTCCAGGAGCAGAACGACGAGCGCTTCCACCCGTTGCAGGACAACGAGGTGCGCTTCTTCGGCCAGGCCATCGGGTTCGTCGTCGCCGAGACGTGGGAGCAGGCCCGTGACGCCGCCGGGCTGGTCACCGCGACGTACGAGCCACAGCCGCCGGTCACCGACTTCCCCGGTCCGACCGTCCGAAAGGCGGAAGAGGTCGAGGAAGTCGTCGGCACCCGGGCCTTGGGCGACATCACCTTCACCGCCAGCTACACCACGCCGTTCCAGCACCACTGCGCGATGGAACCGCATGCGACCGTGGCGACCTGGAACGGCGACCACCTGACCGTCTACACGGTGTCGCAGGGCGCGCTTCTGGTGCAGCGCAGGCTGTCCGAGACGCTCGGCGTGGACGCGGCCAAGATCCACGTGCTCAGCCCGCACGTCGGCGGCGGGTTCGGCGGCAAGTGGGGCAACTGGGCCCAGGTCCCGCTGGCGTGCGCGGCGTCGAGGGCGCTGAACAGGCCGGTCAAGGCGGCGCTGACGCGTGAACAGGTGTTCACGATGGCGGGACACCGGCCGAAGACCAAGCAGACCATCTCGATGACGTGCACCGCCGACGGCAAGCTGACGTCGATCGTCAACGACGGCGTGACCAGCAGGGGCTTGGGCGGCAACTGGTCGGAGTCCGTCGCGAACTGGACGCTGACCACTTACGCCAGCCCGAACATCCGAGTCACCAAGACGATCGTTCCGCTCAACCTCGGCGCGGCGACCGTGATGCGCGCGCCGGGCGAAGCCAACGGCTCGTTCGCGCTGGAGAGCGCGATGGACGAGCTCGCCGAACAGCTCGGCCTCGACCCGCTGGAACTGAGGCTGCGCAACTACGCGACGCTCGTGCCGAACACCGGGAAACCGTGGTCCGGCAAGCACCTCGACGAGTGCTACCGCCTCGGCGCCGAGGAGTTCGGCTGGGCCCGGCGCCCCAAGGAGGTCCGCGCGACCCTCGACGGCGACTGGCTCGTCGGCACCGGCATGGCGACCGCGACCTACGGCTCGGGCCGTGGTCAAGCGTCGATCAAGGTCCGGCTCCACCCGGACGGCACCGCGTCGGTCTCCGGCACCGCCGCCGACCTGGGCACCGGTCAGTACACCGTGTTCGCGATCCTGGCCGCCGACGAGCTGGGCATCCCGGTCGCGCGCGTCAGGCCGGAGCTCGGCGACTCCACCTCCCCCGCCGCGGCCAACGCGGGTGGGTCGACCTCGACGGGCACCAACGGTCCGGCCGTCCAGGTGGCCGCGAAGGCCGTGCAGACCGAGCTGATCAACCTCGCGGTGACCAACCCGCGTTCTCCCTTCCACGGCAAGGACCCGGCGTCGGTCGTCTACAAAGACGGCAGCGTGTCGTCCGGTGGCCTGACCACGAGCTTCGGCACGTTGCTCACGACGTGCGACGTCGGCGGCGTCGAAGCGGTCGGCACGTCCCCGAAACTCGTCGACCCGGAGCACGGCTTCCGCTCGTTCGGCGCGCACTTCTGCGAAGTCAAGGTCCACCGGCTCACCGGCGAACCACGCGTGACGCGCTGGCTGTCGGTGTGCGACGCGGGCACGATCGTCAACGCCAAGGCGGCCCGCAGCCAGATCCAGGGCGCCGTCGTGATGGGCATCGGCCAGGCGTTGCTGGAGGCCACCGAGGTCGACGCGAGCGCCCGGTTCACCAACGCCAACCTCGCCTCGTACCTGGTGCCGGTGCACGCCGACGTCCCGCGCATCGACGTCAGGTTCCTTAACCACCCGGACCCGGTGATCAGCGGGCTCGGCGCCAGGGGCATCGGCGAGCTCGGCATCGTCGGCGTGGCGGGCGCGATCGCGAACGCCGTCCACCACGCCACCGGTGTCCGGGTCCGCGACCTGCCGATCACGCTGGACAAACTGCTGGGCTGAGCCGCCGGAGTCAGAAGAAGCGGGTCGCCTGACCGTCGATGAAGCTCTGGGCGCGCTCCAGCGTGCGCGAGGCGTAGGTGCCGCCCGCACGCGCCTCCAGCAGGGCGTTCTGCTGGGCCTCCGTCATCATCCGTTGCAGCTCACGGCGTTGGTGCAGCGTGCTGTCCTGGTCCTGCTCGACGAACATCTTCTCGACGCCCTCGCTCATGGCGAGCGTGCGTGCCCTCGTCTGTTCCAGCAGCCCGGGGTCGAACTCGCGGCCGTTCTCGCGGCACAGGTCCGGGTTGCCCAGGAAGCTGTGGGTCGCCGCCATCAACTCGCCCGCCAGGCGCGCGTACTCGCGGCGTTCGTGCTCGTCGTCGTTGCCGCGGATGCCGAGCCACCGGATCACCAGCGGCAACGAGCCGCCCTGCACGACCAGCGTGACGATCGCGACCGTGAAGGCGATCAGGATCAGCTCCGGCCGGTACGGCAGGTCGGTGGGCAACGTCTGGGCTGCTGCCAGCGTCACGACACCGCGCATGCCCGACCACGCCAGCACCGCGCCGCCGCGCCAGCTCAGTCCCTCGTTGGTGTGGAACGCCACATCGGCCTGTCTGCGTTGCAGCGCGCGAACTCCCAGGTCGTACCGCTTCTCGCGGCCGGGACGAGGTCCTCGTGCGAGGACGCGCTCCAGAAAGGACTCGATCTTGTCGGCGAGCGCTTCCGAACGGCGTTGCCGATGGCGCAGCAGCGCGATCAACGGGATCACGAAGACGCCGCGCAGCACGATCAGGGCGAGCGTCACCAGCAGGCCGAGCACGAGCGTGCGCGCCAGGCCCTCCTTCGCCACGTCGCTGACCACCGACGTGAGCTCGAAGCCCATCAGCAGGAAGACGCCGTTCTCCAGCAACAGCTGGATCGTGCGCCAGTTCGTCCGTTCGGAGACGCGGTCGTGGGCGGCGAACTTGCGCGCGCTCAGGTGCCCGGTGATCAGGCCGGCGACCACGACGGCGAGCACGCCGGACGCGTGCACCTCCTCGGCCGGGATGAACGCCAGGAACGGCACCACGTACGAGATCGCGGTGGTCAGGACCGGCTGTCCGTGAATCCGCGAGCGCACCCACACCGTGGCGATGCCGGCCACCGCCCCGATCACCACGCCCACCGACACAGCGAACGCGAAGTCGCCCAGGGCGCCGGCGAACGAGACGCTGGCCGTGATCGCGACGATGGCGGTGCGCAGCAGCACGAGCGCCGTCGCGTCGTTGACCAGCCCTTCGCCTTCGAGGATCGTCACGAGCCGGGGCGGCAGGCCGAGCTTCTTGCCGATCGAGGTGGCCGCGACCGCGTCCGGCGGGCTGACCACCGCGCCCAGTGCGAGCGCGGCCGCGAACCCGAGGTCCGGCACCAGCCACCAGAGCAGCAGCCCGGTGCCGAACGCGGACAGGGCCACCAGCACGACCGACAGCGCCCCGATGCTGGCGAAGTTGCGCCGGAAGTCCACGACCGGCACGTTCACCGCCGCCGAGTACAGGATCGGCGGCAGCACGACCGTCAGGATCACCGCGGGCTCGACGAAGACGTGCGGAGCGCCGGGCAGCCGGCTGCACCCCATCCCGACCAGCACCAGCAGCACCGGCGCCGCCACCCCCAGCTTCGGGGCGAAGTACGACACCGCGACGATGATCAGCACGCCCGCGACGGCGAGCAACGCCAGTTCCTGCATGGCGCCCGATCTTGCCCGATCAGGGCAGCACGTGCAGACCCTCCCGGTCCGTGCTCAGGCACAGCGAGCAGATCGTGCCGCCCGCGGCGCTCGCCGTCATGTCCGGCCGCTCGTAGGACTCCCCGCACACCACGCAGTCGTAGCGCGTGCCGCTCGGGTTGCCGGTCTCGTCCAGCACCGGCTCGACGATGCCGTCGTCCGTGCGCCGCAGGTAGAAGCGACCCTTCGTGACGACGGCCAGCAGCGGCGTCAGCACGATCGGGATGCCGACCGCCACCAGCGGTGAGTACGGCTGGATCGCGGCCCCGAAGAGTCCGAAGTAGACCGAGATCGACAGGATCGACGACGCCAGGAACGACCCGACGCCGACCGGGTTGACCGCGTACAGCATGCCGCGCCGGAACTCCGGCTGCTTCGGCGACAGCTTCAGCACGTACTTGTTGATCGCGATGTCGGTGGCGACCGTGACGACCCAGGCCATCGCGCAGTTGGAGTAGAAGCTCAGCAGCTTGTTCAGGAAGCTGAACATGTCGGCTTCCATGAGCACCAGCGCGATCGCGAGGTTCACCAGTACGAACACCAGACGTCCCGGATACCGCTTGGTGACGCGGGTGAACGAGTTCGTCCAGGCCAGCGAACCTGAGTAGGCGTTGGTGACGTTGATCTTCACCTGGCTCAGCACGACCAGCACCAGCGCCAGCGGCACCACCAGCCACGGCGGCATGAACTGCTTGAACACCCCGGTGAACTGCTCGATCGGCTCCACGGCGGCGACCGCGCCCACCGCGTCGAGCACGTAGACGGCCATGAACACGCCGATCGCCTGCTTGAACGCCCCGAACACGACCCAGCCGGGCCCCGCCAGGACGGTCGCGGTCCACCAGGCCTTCTTGTTCTCGGCCGTGCGCGGTGGCATGAACCGCAGGTAGTCGATCTGCTCGCCGATCTGCCCCATCAACGACAGGCACACCCCGGCGCCCAGCATGACCGCCGCCGTGCTCACACCGTTGTCGCCGTAGGAGAGCCACCGCCGCACCGAGTCCGGCTCCTGCACGATCAGGAAGACCAGCGGCGCCACCATCAGCAGCAGCCACAACGGGTTCGTCCAGCTCTGCAGCTTCGCCAGCACCTTCATCCCGTAGATCACCAGCGGGATGATGATCAGCGTCGAGGTCAGGTACCCCAGCCACAACGGCAGCCCGAGCGCGTACCGCAGGCCCTGGGCCATGATCGAGCCTTCGAGCGCGAAGAAGATGAACGTGAAGCTCGCGAAGATGACGCTCGTGAGCACCGACCCGTAGTAGCCGAACCCGGACCCGCGGGTGATCAGGTCGAGGTCGATGTTGTACCGCGCCGCGTAGTAGGCCAGCGGGAACCCGGTCACGAAGATCACGACCGCCGCGAACCCGATGGCCAGCAGCGCGTTCCCGGTCCCGTGCGTCAGCCCGATGCCGGCGCCGATCGAGAAGTCCGCCATGTAGGCGATCCCGCCCAGCGCCGACGCCCCGACCACCGCGGGCGTCCAGCGCCGGTACGTGCGCGGCGCGAACCGCAGGGTGTAGTCCTCCAGCGTCTCCTTGGACGCTTCGAGCGCCGGCGCCCGCTCCGCCACGTCATCAACCGTCATGGCGCCTGACGCTAGGAACCCCGGGTTGCCCCTGATCACCGCATCTGTGACGGGTGTGTGACGCTCAGTCAACGCCCTGCCACCACTCGCCGTCGATCGGGCTCCTTCATCGACCCCCGGTGCAATGCCAGGAACTCAAGCGGCGACGCGTTGCGCCGACCTTCGCGGGCAGGCTCGCGGCGACGTGGATGAAGGCGCCCTTCATCCACACCAGGTGGAGCAAGGAGCCCTTCATCGAGCGCCCAGCTTCCAGATCCGGATCGACTTGTCCTCACCGGCGCAGGCGATCCGCTCGCCCTTGGGGTCGAACGCCACCGTCTCGATCTTCCCGCCGGCGCCGATGACGTTGGCGCGCACCGACTTGGTCGCCACGTCCCACAGCTGCACGGAGTTGCCGTGGCCCCAGGTCGCGAGCGTCCTGCCGTCCGGGTGGTAGAGGGTCTTCGTGATGATGTCGTCGCCCTCGGTCCGGTCGAAGACCGCCTTGCTCTGACCGGTCGCCACGTCCCAGAGCTGCAGGCTGTTGGTGCCGTCGTCGTCCGGGACCGCGAGGGTCTTGCCGTCCGGGGAGAACGACACACCGCTCGCGGACGAGTCGTTGATGGTCCTGACCGTCTTGCCGGTCGCCGGGTCGACGAGCTTGATCTCCTGGTACTTCGTGCCGCCGTAGGCCAGGAGCTTGCCGTCCGGGCTGAACGTGAGGTCGTCGCCGCCGTGGGCGTCGGTCAGGCCGATCTTGACCTTGCGCGTGGCGACGTCCCACACCTTGAGGCCGCCGGTGTGGGTCAGGCCGACGACGGTCTTGCCGTCCGGGTGGAAGCGCAGGGCCTGCATGATCGCCCTGGCGTCCTCCAGCGTGCCGATCTGCGTGCGGTCGGCGAGGTTCCACAGGTACGTGGTGCTGTCGCCGGTGCGGTTGCCGCCCGCCGCGAGGATCTTGCCGTCCGGGCTGATCGCCACCGCGCACGACGAGGCACCGCCGGGGCCGTCCGGGTTCTGGACGGTGCCGATCAGCTTGCCGGTCGCGGTGTCCCAGATGCGGACCACGGCGCCGTCGAGGCCGTCGTCGCCGCTGACGAGCACCTTGCCGTCCGGGCTCCACGCGATCGACGTGACGGTCGCCTTGTGGTCGGACAGCTGGACGTGCTCGGTGATGTCCTCCGGTTTCCCGGCCGATGACGTCGTCGGCTTCTCGGAACCGACTTCGGAGTTGGCGAGCTTCGTCTCGTTCGAGGACGGCAGTTCCGCCCCGTTTCCGGCGGTCCTGCGCGAGCTGAGCCACCACGCGGTGCCGCCGCCGGCCATCGCGAGAGCGCCGCCGCCCGCGAGCAGCAACGTGCGTCTGCTGACACCGGATTCCTGTGCCGGCAGCACGACCGGTGCTCCCGCCAGCAACGCCAGGGCCTGGTCGACCGACGCGCGTTCGGCCGGGTTCTTGCGCAGCAGGCCGCCCAGCAACGACGACAGGCGCCCGGCGCGCACCGGAGGCGGCGGCTCCTGGGTGAGCAGCGTCGACAGCGTCGTCATGAAGTCCTGGCCCTGGTAGGGCGGCCTGCCCTCCACGGCGGCGTACAGGGTCGCGCCGAGCGACCACATGTCGGTCGCGGGCGTGATGGGCGCGCCGGTGCCCTGTTCGGGCGCCATGTACGCTGGTGTGCCGACGATCGAGCCGTCGGTGGTCAGCGGGACGTCGCCGGTGAGCCGCGCGATGCCGAAGTCGGTGATCACGACCCGGTCGCCGGAGAGCAACACGTTGGCGGGCTTGAGATCGCGGTGCACGATCCCGGCCTGGTGCGCCACCCGCAACGCGCTCAGCATCGCGTTCGCGACGTGGGCGACCTGGTCGACCGGCAGCGCACCCCTGGCCTTGATCGCGTCGGACAGCGAGCCGCCGCGCACGAACTCCATCACGATCATCGGCGTGCCGTGGTACTCGACGACGTCGTGCACGGTGACGATGCCGGGGTGGTTCAGCTGCCCGGCGAGCTGCGCCTCCCGCATGGCGCGCCGGCACAGCAACGCCCGCTGCTGCTCGTCCAGACCGGCGGGCAGCAGCAGCTCCTTGATGGCCACCTCACGGCCGATGACCTCGTCACGACCGAGCCAGACCCGGCCCATGCCGCCGGTGCCGATCACCTGAACGAGCCGGTAGCGATGCGCCACCAGGCTTCCCGTCGCATCTGTCACGGCGGGCAGCGTAGAGCAGAACCCAACCCCGTTCGGCAAGTTCGCGAATTACCGGAACTGTTGGCGCACAAGCAACATCGTGCACCTTCAATCGGTCGACAATGGACCTGTCGCTAGTGGACTCTCGCGACCTCGATGCCGACCGCGGGGAACATCCGCAGCTTCCGCACCCGCGCCGGCTCGACGGTGAACCCGGCCGCCGCGATCCGCTCACCCGCCGCCTCGTGACGGATGTCGGCGAGCACGAGCACCCCGTCCGGGCGCAACACCCGGCGCACCTCGGCCAGCATCTCGTCCTTGGACGCCTGGTCCAGGTGGTGCAGCATCAGGCTGGAGAACACGACGTCGAAAGAGTCGTCGGGAAACGCCAGCTCCTGTGCGAACCCGCGGTCCAGCCGCACCTTCACGCCCGCCCTGCGCGTCTTGCTCTCCGCCCTGGCGAGCATCTTCAGGTCCGGGTCCACGCCGACGAGCTCGACGTCGGGGTGCCTTTTCCCGGTGGCGCGCAACAGGTTCCCGGTTCCGCAGCCCACGTCCAGCACCCGCCGGCCGCCATGCAGCCGGGCCAAGGCGATCATCTCCCGCTGAACGGCACTGAGCCCGGACACCCGGTGCAGCAGGTCGTAGAACGGCAACAGGTGGTGCTTGCCCATGCCCGGCAGGTAGTCCCGTTCCTGGGACGATGTTTCGGTCATGCCCCCATTCTGAATGCGCTGGCAGCAAGGTTTCTGCGCCGATCCGTGGTTTGAATGGGACGATCTGACGGTGCAGATTCGACGAACGCCGTTGAGCGGGGACCAGCCGCCGACCTACCGGTGGCTGCCGTCGCCGGGCGAGCTGGCCGTGAAGGTCCTGTCACTGGGGCACGACGCCGACATCGACGGCGCCCACGAGGCCCACTCGCACGACTTCCCCGGCGTCGCCTACTTCGCGGCCGACGGCGGCATCATGCGCGTCGGCAAGCAGGTCCGCCACGTCGAGGCGGGCGACCTGTTCGTGATCGCTCCCGGCGACGTCACGGGCAAGGCCGACAGCGACGACCTCGTGGACGCCCGGGGCTGGGGCGTGTTCTTCACCGCCGACGCGCTCGGACCCGAGACGCCCGGCGCGCACCTCGCGTGGCGCACGCACCCGCTGCTGTTCCCGTTCGTCCACGGCGGAGCCAGAAACGCGTTGCGGCTCAAGGTGCCCGTGCCCGACCGGGACGACTGGATCACCAGGATCCACGCGCTGCAAGACGAACTCACGCACCGCCGCGAGGGCTTCCGCGAGGCCGTGTCCGCGCACCTGGTCCTGCTGCTGGTCGGCGTGTCCCGGCTGGCCGCGGACGTGGTCGGCGACCTGCGCGAGAACGCCGAACCGCTGCTCGCCGAGGTGTTCGACGTGATCGAGCGGCGTTACCCCGAACCGTTGTCACTGCGCGAAGTCGCGGCCGCGGTGCGCATCTCCCCCGGCCACCTCACCTCGACCGTGCGCAGGCGGACCGGCCGGACCGTGCAGGAGTGGATCACCGAACGGCGGATGGTGCAGGCACGACGGCTGCTGGCCGTCACCGAGCTGCCGGTGAGCGACATCGGGCGGCAGGTGGGGTTCCCGGACGCGGGCTACTTCGCCAGGACGTTCGGCAAGGTGCACGGGATGAGCCCGACGCGGTGGCGCGCGGTGAACCGCTGATCCCAGAGGCCGTTGCGGTGAACAACAACCGAACACCTGCGGACGGTGGCCTGTTCGCGGGTTTCCGCCTACGCCGTTGTGACACTGTCGCGCCATGACCGGCGGAGAGCACACCACCTTGAGCGACAACGAAAAGGACCTCGGACAGCGGTTCCACGCGCTGATGGAAGTCGTCGTGAGGTGGCTGCCGTTCGGACTGTCCCGCGTCGTCGCGCCGAGCTTCCTGGGCTTCGCGCTGATCAACGGGTGCACGTTCGGCCTCGACCTGCTGCTGCTCGCCCTGTTCCGCGGCGGCCTCGGCCTGCCGGTGCCGATCGCGTTCACGGTCGCGTACGTCCTGGCGTTCGGTCTGAGCTTCGTGCTCAACCGCGCCCTGAACTTCCGCTCGCACGCCCCGGTCGGCCCGCAGGCAGGTCTGTACGCGGTGGCGATTCTGATCAACTACCTGGCGTTCATCCTGGGTGTCGGCAGCGCGCTCACCGCGATCGGCGTGCAGTACCTGCTGTCCCGCGTCGTCGCCGGCGCGTGCGAGGCCGCGTTCATGTACAGCGTGATGCGCTGGATCATCTTCCGCGACACCAAGTCTCCTGGTGCTCGATGAAGGGCGCCTTACTCCACCTCAGGTCGATGAAGGCGCCCTTCATCGACAGCGAACGCGCCGGGGGCTTGAGGGGCGCGAGCTCACTGCAGGTAGCCCTCGACCTCGCCGACCGAGCGCGCGGGGACGTCGTCCGCGTCCTCGCCCTGGGCGCGGGCGGCGCGACGCCGGCGCAGCAGGTCCCAGCACTGGTCGAGCGCCTCTTCCAGGGCACGCAGGCGGTCGTGTTCCTCGGCGCTGGAGATCTCGCCGGCCACCACGCGTTCGCGCAGGCGGTGCTCCTCCTCGACCAGCTCGTTGATGCGGCCCAGCACGTTTTCGTCGGTCACCTCCCGGACTCTACGTGCAAACACCGGGAGGTGCGCATCACGGCAGGGCGGCCAGCGACAGGCTGTTGCCGTCCGGATCGAGGACCTCGACGTGCCGGACACCGTTGGCGTAGGTCTCCACCGGTCCGCAGGCGATGCCGTGCTCGGTGAACCGGGCGAGCGCCCGCGACAGCTCGGCCCCGCTCACCCCGAACGTGATCGTGGAGCCGCCCACCCGCGCCGCCCGCACGTCACGGGCGTCGATCACGACGTGGGCGTTCTCCCCCACCCGCCAGAGGTGTTCCTGGCCGATGACCTCGTCCGCCTCCCGTCCGAAGAAGACCTCGTACCACCCCAACGACCTGGCGAGGTCACTCACGCACATCACGCTGTGCAGATCCACTCGGCCCACCCCTTTCGAGAGGTGGACCGAGTGGGCGGGCGAAACTCATCGCGGTCAGCTGCTCCTGGGCAGACTCACGATCGCCGGTCGGGCAACGGTGGTGCCGCCGCCGGTCCAGACCCCCAGGCCGGACCGGCCGCGCTTCAGCGGATTCAGCACTCCCCGAGCGTGATCTCAGGCCTCTGAACGGGGAAGACGCTCGGACAGGCCCGGACGGATCCGGACAGCCCGGTCAGCCCGCCCATTGGGAGCAGTCGACCTCACCGGCACCGAAGCACACCCGAACCCGGATGAAGTCGACGTGCAGGTCCGCCGGCGAGCTCCACGTGACCGGGGTGCTCACGCCGGCACCCGACGCGGTCGCGACCCGCTCGGTGTAGGTGTAGCTCTGCGTCTTGCCGTACTGCACCCACAGGTTGGTGTCCATGCCGTCGTCCGCGAGGTCCTTGACGTAGGAATTCCCGCCGAGCGACACGCTGTACTCGACGAACCAGCCGGAGGCCAGTGCCTCGCCGACGCCGGCCTTCGACGGCCCGAACCTGAACCTGCTGGGAACCGACGAACCCGGGTCGTACACCGGATCCGTGGTGGCCTCGGCCGTCGGTGCGACGAGCACGCCCAGAACGAGGGCAGCCGTCACCGACGCAGTCATCTTCTTCATGAGTCCCCCTTCGACCACGGATGTATCAAGCGCCGTGGCCGCTCACAAGCCGTTCGGACGATCCCGGACGCCTCGATATCCGGCGCTCTGCAGCACCTCTGCCGCACGCACCCGTGCGTCCGCCGCCGCGGAGGTGTCGCCGCGAGCCTCATGTGCGCTGGTCAGGGCAACGAGCGCAAGGCCGGCGAGAATGCTCTGACCGGTCGCGGACGCACGTTCGTACGCCTCTGTCGCGTTGCTCACCGCGGCCTCGGCGTCGCCGCTCGCGAGGTCCAGCCAGGCCAGCTCGACCAGCGCGTCCGCCACGCCGGGCCCGTACCCGATCGCCACCGCCATCCGCCACGCCCGCCGCAGGTCGTCGCGGCGGCCGCGCAGAGCGGAGAGCGTGATCAGCGCGTCGATCTCGACCCGGCCGGAGCCCGCGGCGAGGGAGAGCGCCTCTTCCGCGCACCGCAACGCCTCCTGCGGCCGGCCGGCGTCGCGGTGGACGCGGGCGAGGTCGTCGAGCGCGGCGGCTTCGCTCACCCGGTCCTCGTGGTCGTGGTTGAGCTGCTGGGCCCGTCGCAGGAAGTGCGCGGCCTGGTCGAGCTCGCCGAGGTAGCGGTGCACGACACCGAGCGCGCCCAGCGAGTTCGCGGCGGACCGGGTCTCGCCGATCCGCTCGCGCAGCTCCACGGCCAGCCGCAGGTTCGCCGCGGCCTCGACCAGGTGCCCCAGCCGCATCTCGGTCAGACCGAGATTGCCGAGCGCACGCGCGCGCCGGGCCGTGTCGCCGATCTCGGCGTAGAAGGCCAGCTCGCGGCGGAAGCAGTCGGCCGCCTCCTCCAGCGACCCGAGCTCGGCGTGCACACCGCCGAGGTTGCCGAGCGTGCTGAACTCGCGGAACCGGTCGCCCGCGGCCCGGCTGAACGCGACCGCCTGCTCGAAGTGCCGCGCGGCCGCGTGGTGGTCGCCCGCACCCCAGTGCGCGGTGCCGAGCGACAGGTGCATCGCGGCGGACGCGCTCGGGTCGCCCTCGGCGGCGGCCAGGCCCACGTGGGCGACGGCCAGCCATTCCGCGGTGTGGCGGCGCAACCAGTAGCAGCCGCGCAACGCGTCGGTGAGCAGCCACGCCATCGGCGCGCCCGCCTGTTCGATCAGGGACACCAGGGTCGCGCGCTCGGTGTCGAACCACTGCAGCGCTTCGGTGGCGTTCGCGAACGTGTGTTGTGGGCTGACCGACGCGAGCACCGAGAAGTCCGGACGCACCGCGCGTGCCGCGGCAACAGCCATGTCGAGGTACTGCGCGTAAAGGCGCTCGATCGACTCGTCCGCGCTTTCCTCTGCTGCGTAACGCTCACGGGCGTAGAGCCGCAGCAGGTCGTGCAGTCCGTACCGCCCGGCGGCCCTGACCTCGACCAGGTGCGCGGCGACCAGCGTGCGCAGAGCGGCGTCGGCGTCCGGGCGGCCGAGCAACGCCGCCGCCGCTCGCGTGGGCAGCTCCGGCCCCGGCGCCATCCCCATGCGGCGGAACAACGTCCGCGCCACCGGGTCGAGCGTCGCGTAGGAGTGGTCGAACGTCGTGCGCACCGCGGCGTCGGCGTCGCCCTCGATCTCCAGCGCGGTGAGCCGGTCGCCCGCGGTCAGCTCGGCCATCAGCTCGGCGATCGTCTGATGTGGACGGTCGGCGAGGTTCGCGGCCGTGATCCGCAACGCCAGCGGCAGGTAACCGCAGAGCCGCACGAGCTCGTCGACGGCGGCTTCCTCGCGCAGCGCCCGTTCCGCGCCCAGCACGCTGATCACCACCGCCGGTGCCTCCTCCGGCGTGAGCACGCCGAGCTCCAGCCGGTGCGCGCCCTCCCTGGCCACGAGCCCGGCCAGGCGGTCACGGCTCGTCACGACCGTCATGCAACCCGGTCCGCCCGGCACGAGCGGACGGACGTGTGCGGCGCTGGGCGCGTTGTCCACCACGACCAGCACGCGCTTCTCGGACGTCATCGACCGGTACATGCCGACCATCGCGTCCTGCTGCAACGGGATGTCCTCACCGGGCACGCCGAACGCCCGGATCGCGAGCGCGAGCGCCTGGTCTCCGGTGACCGGCGGGCCGGACGAGTACCCGCGCAGGTCCAGGTAGACCTGCCCGTCCGGGAACCTGGCCGCCACCTGGTGCGCCCACTGCACGGCCAGCGCCGTCTTGCCCACGCCCGGAATCCCGCACACGACCGCGAGCCTGCTGCCGCCTTCCAGCAGCGCGGTCAGCTCCTTGAACGCCTTGGCGCGCCCGGTGAAACCCGGCACCACCGCGGGCAGCTGACGCGGCACCACACCGGAACCGGACTGGCCGCGCGGCGCCGGCTCGGCCTGGACCCGGCGCCACGCGGCGAGCCACGGTCCGGTCTCGTCCTCCCGCACGCCGAACGCCCGCAGCAGTCCGAGGTACACCTCCAGCGCCGGCGCGGTCTTCCGGCGCGGGCTGAGCGCGTCGGCCAGGGTGCTGCGGGCCAGCCCGGACAGCTTCTCCATCTGCCGCAACGAGGGGTTGCCCGCCCACACCTTGAGCGCGCGCAACTCGGCGATGAGCTCGCCGAGAGCGTGCGCGTCGTCAGGTCTCGGGCGGGACATGACTGAAGCCTAATGATCGCGCCGCCGTCCCGTGCGCGGCAGGACACCGGTGTTCGGAGCCTCTTCTTCGGGTACCCGGTGTGCACCGTCACCGAGGAGGTCAGGACATGATCAGCCGCTCGCTCCTGCGGCAGCTGCCCGCGCGCGCCGCGGCCGGGGCGTTCGTGTTGCACTCCGGGCTCGGCAAGCGCGCCGCCGACCAGGAGACGGCCGAACGCCTGCACGGCTGGGCCGCGAGCACCTACCCGGTGCTGCGCAAGATCGACGCGAAGCGGTTCACCGCGCTGCTGGCCGCCGGCGAGATGGCGACCGGTGCCGCGCTGCTGCTGCCGTTCGTGCCCGCGGCCGTCGCCGGCCTCGCGCTCACCGGGTTCGCCGGAGCGTTGCTCGGCCTGTACGCGAAGACGCCGGGAATGCGGCGCGAAGGCAGCATCTGGCCGACCGAGCAGGGCATCACGCTCGCCAAGGACGTGTGGATGCTCGGCATCGGCCTGTCGCTGGTGCTCGACGACGTGACGCGGACCGACCGCTGAACGTCCGGATTCCCAGGGAGGCTTGTGATGGTGATGCAACCGGTCCCGTTCGTCCCGTGGGTGTGGAGGGACCCGTCCTGGACGGAAGGACCCGACCGCGACGAGCTCGCGCGACGCCCCGACACCGGCCTGATCGGCTACCACGTCGAGGCCACCGACGGCGAGATCGGCAAGATCGACGAGAACAACGCGAAAGTGCCCGACGACTGCCTGATGATCTCCACCGGCCCGTGGATCTTCGGTCGCACCGTCGTGCTTCCGGTCGGCACCGTGCAGCGCGTGGACCGCGAGGAACGCAAGGTCTACGTCGACCGCACGAAGGAACAGATCAAGAACGCGCCCGAGTACGACGCGGACGCCGACCCCGAGGACTACCGGCGCCGCACGGGTGACTACTACTCCGAGAGCTACCGGTCCATGCCGCCGATGCTGTGATGGGCCACCACCGACTGCTCGCGATCGTGCTGCCACTCGACGAGGAGAGCGCTCGCGTCGTCCTGCAGCCGTCCGCGCTGATGCTCCATCACGGTCCGCATCAGGCGGCGCAGGGTCTCGGGCGCCGGGCAGCCGTCGGCCTCGCGGCGGATCACGAAGTCCGCGAACCGACGCAGGCCGAACTCCCGGCCCTGCGGGTCGCGGGCCTCGACGATGCCGTCGGTGTAGAAGAGCAGGCGGTCGCCGGGCTCCAGCTGTTCGTGGCACAACACCGGCGTGCCGGGCAGCCGGAAGCCCATCGGAGGCGCCGGACGGCACCGCAGCTGACGCAGCCAGCGGCTCTGGCGGATCAGCAGCGGCGGCGGGTGGCCGCGGTTCACCCAGCTCAGGCGGCCGGTGCGGTAGTCGAGGTCGGCGAGCACCCCGGTGGCGAACCGCAGGCCGCCGAACTGCTCGCCGATCACCTCGTCCACCGCGACGCTGGTGTCGACCAGGCCGTAGCCGCGACGGCGGTGGTTGCGGCACGCGCCCGTCGCGAGCGCGACCGTCAGGCCCGCGGACTGGTCGTGGCCCATCGCGTCGAACATGGAGAGGTGCACGACGTCACCGGAGATCGCGTAGTCGACGGCGTCGCCACCGATCTCGTACGCGGGTTCCAGCACGGCGGTGAGCACCAGGTTGTCCGTGGCGAACGTCAGCGGGGGCATCAACGGCCACACGACCTCGGAGGCGACCGTCATCGGCCGGGTGCGCACGAGCCGCTGGTAGGTGTCGCTGTGCGGGCGTTTGCTCACCAGGGTCAGCGCGACCAGCGACGCCAGCGCCCGCAACCGGCGCACGGTGGGCTTCTCCTCGTCCGGCGCGGTGACGCCGAGAACACCGATGCGTTCGGTACCGTCCAGCAGCGGGATCCAGAAGTGCCGAGCCTCGCCCCGCTGGCTCACGATGAGCGTGACGTCGCGGAACGACCGGCCGGCGAGGCTCGCGTCCACCGGGAGCGACCGCACCCCGTCGGGGTGCAGCGCGACCAGCTTCTCCTCCCGCAGGTCCGCGAGCAGGATCAGCACCTCGGAGAACCCCGCCGTGGCGGCACATCGCTCGACCAGCCCGGGAACCTGCTCCAGGGTGATGAGATGGCTGGCCTCGAGCAGGTCCGCGAGCATGACGAACGACGGGTCGTCGGTGGGCACCACTCCTCCGAGTCCTCTGTGGACGGGTCAGGCGAGCCCGGACCCCTCCGGTGTCAGCACTGCCGAGACGCACGGCCGCACGCCCAGCACCTCCGTCAGCTCCAGCACCTCCAACGGCCGCAGCACCGCCGCCGTGTTCGCGACGACCACGAGCGCACTCCCCCTGCGCAGGCACGTGTCCTGATGGTCGAGCAACATCCCGATGCCCTGTGCACCGAGGAACCGCAGTTCGGTCAGGTCCACCACCACGGGTGCCGGCGGCGCGATCGAGTCCACCGCCCCGTCCAGGCAGCCGGACAGCTCGTCGGCGGTCGTGCAGTCCAGCTCACCGGCCACGCGCACGACGACGGCGGCGCCCACGCTCTCGCTGCTGGTGACGAAAGGAACGGAGTCGATGTGCACTGGGCAGCCTCCCTGCGGGGTCGGCACGACCCGTCGGACGGGCTGCCTGCTCAACCCGCCCAGACCGTAGCGCAGTTCCCGTGTGCCTGCGGACTGGCGCGTCCCGAACCGCGGGCTTGCCCGCAGGTTCGCCCGGATGGACCAATGACGACGAGCGTAGGATCGGGCGTCATGTGCACCTCCGGTGTCATCGACGCCATCGTCGGGGAGCAGGCCCGATGACGGGCTTCTTCCACGAAACCGCGTTCTACGGCTCGGACGACGACTTCCTGGCGATCGCGGTGCCGTTCGTCGAGGGCGGCCTGCGCGCGGGCCAGCCGACGCTGGTGGCGTGCGCCGAGAAGAACACCGCTCTGCTGCGCGATGCGCTCAGTGACGACGCCGTGACGTATCTGCCCGGTGCCGACCAGTACGCCCGGCCGGCCGAGGCGATCGCGAGCTACCGCGCGATCTTCGGCGAGCACGCCGAGGCGGGCGCGACCCGGATCCACGC
The DNA here is from genome assembly GCF_040609115.1 of Lentzea sp. NPDC004782. NCBI lineage: Bacteria > Bacillati > Actinomycetota > Actinomycetes > Pseudonocardiales > Pseudonocardiaceae > Lentzea > Lentzea sp. NPDC004782. The sequence continues at coordinate 21,841 of NZ_JBEXJN010000043.1, read as the reverse complement.
GATCGGTGACGTGCCGCACCCCGGCTTCGGCGTGCCGTGGGACTGGTGGGGCCGCTACGAGAACGCCGTCAACCAGGCGTACGCCGAGTTCCCGCTGTGGGGTCTGTGCCCGTACGACACCAGGATCACCCCGCCGGAGGTGCTCACCGACGTCGTCCGGACGCACGAGTACATCGCGACGGCGTCCGGCGAGCACCTGCCCAGCCCCGAGTTCGGCGACGGCCTGCCGCTCAGCGCACCGGTCCCGGACGTGCTGGAGCAGGCGCCGCCGCAGGTCTGCCTGGTCGACCCGACGCCCGCGGCCGTCCGCGAGGCGGTCAGCGCGGCGATCGCGGGTGTGCGGCTCAGCGAGGACGGCGCGCACGACGTCGTCTACGCGGCCAGCGAGATCGTCACCAACGGGCTGAGCCACGGCGTCGCGCCGGTGCGGTTCCGGTTGTGGACGGACGACTCGCGCGTGGTGGTGACGGTGACCGACCGGGGCTCGGGCCCGGCGGACCCGCTGGCCGGGCTCATGCCGACGACGGCCACCCGCTCGGCCGGGCTCGGGCTGTGGATCCTGCACCGCACCTGCGACTACGTGTCGATGGGCCGCGACGAGGACGGGTTCACGGTGCGGGTGAGCGTCGGCGGCCACACGTAGCCAAGATCGTCCGGCACGTCCGGGAAGAACCGCTGGTAGTGCTCAGGATCCTTGCGCACCAACGCCGACTGGTGACTGCGGTGCAACTCCTCGTCGCCCAGCCAGTGCGGCAGCTCGCCCGCGGCGGCGAGCTCGTCCTGGGTGCGCACCACCAGGACGTCCTTGGCGCGCGCGAGATCCGACCGCATGGTCGCCTCGCAGGTGTCGAGGAAGCCCGCGGCACGCCACACCGCGCAGATCTCAAGTCCGTACCGCACCAGGGCTTCCTCGTACCCCGCCCACATCCGCACCGCCGGGTGGTGCCGCCACCCGTGCCCCGGCACCACCAGCGCGCGGTGGACCTGCAGCGTCTCGACCCGTTGCTTCCCGAGCCGCCGACGGTCCAGGATTCGGGCCGTGGCGGCGAAGTCCGGGTAGGGGAGGAAGGTCTGCATGGGCCTCAGAGGACGTAGCGAGCCGCCCGAGCGGCCATCGCCTGGTCGACGTGCACCTCGTACCGCTGCGCCTGCAACGTCATGACGCTGGAGAAGTCCCGTTGCCCGCGCGTGCTCCAGTGCGCCACGAACCCGAAGACCGCGCCCCAGAAGGCGCCGATCACCAGGCTGACGAGCAGCAGCGGCACCCAGGCGGCCCCGGCGGTGAACAGCCCGAACAGCAGTCCGATGAAGACACCGAACCACGCACCGCTCGCCGCGCCGGCGGCCGCCGCCCTGCCGCGCGTCATGCGTCCGGTCACCTGCTCGACCGTGCGGACACCGTCACCGATGATCCGCACGCTCTCCACCGGGAACCCGTCGTCGGACATCCGGTCCACCAGCCGCTGCGCCTCCAGGTAGTCGGAGAAGCTCGCCAGCAGGCTGGACTCTCGTCTGGTCACCTCGTGCTCGATTTCCACATCGCACGACTACCCGCGAACACCGCGCCCAACACCAGCAACACCAATCCCGACGCCAGAAACGCCAGGTCGTAGGCCAGCTGGTCCGGCCCTGGACGGACGTGGTGAACACCGAGGACCTGATGGTCGACCACGCCTTCGACCAGGTTGAACACGCCCCACCCGGCGAGGACCCCGCCCAGCAGCACCCTCTCCCGCAACGGCGCCCGCCGGTTCAGCAGCGCCACCCCGATGAGCACGAAGACCAGGCACAGCAGGTGGAAGAGCCCGTCCCCCACCATCATCAGCCGCATGTCCTCCGCCGGATACCAGCCGGACAACATGTGGTGCCAGCCCAGCAGCTGGTGGATCACGATGCCGTCGAGGAAACCCCCGATCCCGATGCCCAGCACCACCGCCGCGACCATCAGCCCACCACCGTCCGCACGAGCAGGAACAGGTTCAGCGACGAGATCACCAACGCGGCCACCGCACCGGCCGCCGTGACCCCGCGCCGGTTCGCCGACGCGCCCATCACGTCCCGCCGCCGCGCCAGCAGCACCACCGGCACCAACGCGAACGGGATGCCGAACGACAGCACGACCTGGCTCAGCACCAACGCCTTCGTCGGGTCGACGCCGAACGCGAGCACCGCCAGCGCGGGTGCCATCGTCACGAACCGCCGCAGCCACAACGGAATCCGGCGGCGCAGGAACCCCTCCATCACGACCTGACCGGAGTAGGTCCCGACGCTGGACGCGGCGAGCCCGGACGCGAGCAGCGCCAGCGCGAACGCCAGCGCCGCACCCGGCCCGAGCAGCTGGCCGAGCCCGGAGTGCACGTCCTCCAACGACTCCCGCGGCGCACCGGCCTGGTGGAACGCACCGGCGGCGACCACGAGCATGCTCACGTTCACCACCGCCGCGATGCCCAGCGCGACGGCGATGTCGGTGCGGCTCGCGCGCAGCACGTCCCGGACGTCGCCGGGCCGGTGGTGCCGCTGGGTCAGCGCCGAGTGCAGGTAGATCACGTGCGGCATGACGGTGGCGCCGAGCATGCCGGTGGCCAGCAACACGCTGTCCACCCCGGCGAACCCCGGCACCAGCCCGGCCGCCGCGCCGGTCAACGGGCCCAGGCTCAGCGTCTGGTAGAGAAACCCGCCGAGCACGATCGCGAGCAGGCCGATGATCACCGACTCGAACCGGCGCCGCCGCAGCGGTGCCAGCGCGAGGATGCCGAACGACACCAGGGCGGTGATGCCGGCCGCGGGCAGCAGCGGCACGCCGAACAACAGGTTCAGCGCCACCGCCGCGCCCACGAACTCCGCCAGGTCGGTGGCCACGGCCACCAGCTCCGCCTGCACCCACAGCAGTCCGGTCACCGGCCGCGGGTAGTGCTCGCGGCAGAGCTCCGCCAGGTTGCGGCCGGTCACGATGCCGAGCTTCGCCGACTGGTACTGGACGAACATCGCCAGCAGGCTCGCGCTGACGATCACCCACAACAACAGGTATCCGTGCGCCGCGCCGCCCGCCATGTTCGTCGCGAAGTTGCCGGGGTCCACGTACGCGACCGCGACGACGAACGCGGGACCCATGACCACCGCGGCCGACCGGACGCGAGCTGGCACCGTGATGCCGACCATCTGCCGGTCCTCCTCAGGTGAGCTTGCGGATGGCCTTCTCGATCAGCCCGAGGTTCGCCGGGCTGGTCGCGTACAGCAGCGGATCGGGTTTCGGCGCGGACGCCTTGTCCCCCAACGGTTCCGCCTTCATGTTGTAGGTGAACTCGTGCACGCCGTCCGGTGCGGTGCCCGACGCCCAGCCGCCCTCGACACCTGCGGGCCCGTCGGAGTTGTGCCAGATGGCGCTCGCGTGCTCGGCGTACTCCTCGTCGAACAGCGCGCTCGGCGCGATCGGGCCTTCGAGGCCGTCCTCCTGCAGCTCCTCGATCGCCGCGAGCCACAGGTTCTGGTGCAGGGTGTCGCGGGCGAGGTTGAACTTGAGCATGTCGCGCACGCCGCTGTCGTCGGTCATGTTGTAGAGCCGCGCGGTCTGCAGCCTGCCCTGCGCCTCCGCCGCGACGTTGGCGCGGAAGTCGGCCATGAGGTTGCCGCTCGCGACGACGTACCGGCCGTTCCACGGCACCCCGTTGCTGTCGGACAACGTCGGCCCGCCGCCGCTGACGATCGCCTGCTGCGGGTCCATGCCGCCGATCACCGCGGCGACCACCGGGTCGTCGTCCACCGCCTGCGCGGTCACCTCGGACGGCGCGCCTTCCAGCAGCCGCGCGACCATCGTCGCGAGCATCTCGACGTGGCCGATCTCCTCGGTGGCCACGTCCATGATCAGGTCCTTGTACTTGCCCTCCATCCGGCAGTTCCAGCCCTGCATGAGGTACTGCATGGTCACGGTCATCTCACCGAAGGCGCCGCCGATCAGCTCCTGGAGCTTGCGCGCGTAGTGCGCGTCCGGCCGGTCCGGCTTCGCCTCGAACTGCAACCTGCTGGTGTGCAGGAACATCTCGCTCTCCCTTGCTCGGGGGTTCACCGCGAAGCTAGGCAGCCGACGTGACCCGAACGGCTCGGCTCCGGCACGCGGGCGCCACCCCCGCGTCACCGCCGCTGGTCAGGACGGAGCAATTTCGTCGGCGAGGTGTGTGAGTGCGCAACGACCGGGCACTCGCCCGCCATGACGCGGTTGCACCTCCAGCTGCTCGACGGCTTCCGGTTGGACTGCGACCGGACACCTGTCCACGTCGTGCCCGGCGCACGCCGGCTGCTCGCGCTGCTGGCGCTGCGCGACACCCCGGTGCCGCGCCCGGTCGCCGCCACGCTGCTGTGGCCGGACGCGACCTCCCGGCGGGCCGGCGCGTGCCTGCGGTCGTCGCTGTGGCGGCTGGTCAAACCGCCGGAACCGCTGGTCGTGGTCAGCGAGGACACGCTCACGCTCGGTTCCGACGTCGAGGTCGACTTCCGGCAGGCGTGCGCGTTCGCGGCGTCGCCGGGTGCCAGTCCGGACGCCGTCGGGATGCTCAAGGCGGACCTGCTGCCCGGCTGGTGGCAGCCGTGGGTGCAGGTCGAGCGCGACTGGTGGCGGCAGGCCCGGCTGCGCGCGTTGGAGACGCTCAGCGACAGGTTCCGGTCGTGCGGCGACCACCACCACGCCCACCAGGCCGCGCTCGCCGCCGTGCAGACCGACCCGCTGCGGGAGAGCGCGCACCGGACGTTGGTCGAGCTGCACCTGGCCGACGGCAACCCGGCGCAGGCCGTGCGCCAGTACCAGAGCTACCGCACGCGGCTGCGCGCCGAGCTGGGCCTGGAACCGTCCGCGCACATCCACGACCTCGTGCGACCTCTGCTGCGGTGATGTTCGAGACGCCGCCGTTCTGGCAACTCCACCGTCATGGACCACAGCAGGGCACCAGTGCTGGAAGCGTTGCAGCAGTTCCGCGAGCGCGGCTACGTGCCGTTCACCCCGCCGGGACACCGTCAGGGCAGGGGCGTCGACCCCCGCGTTCTCGACGTGCTCGGCAAGGAGGTGTTCGAGGCCGACGTCCTCGCGCTCAACGGCCTCGACGACCGGCTGATGCGCGGCGGCGTCGTCGAGCACGCGCAGGAGCTGATGGCGGACGCGGTCAACGCCGAGCACGCGTTCTTCTCCACGTGCGGCAGCTCGCTGTCGGTCAAGAGCGCCATGCTGTCGGTGGCCGGTCCGCACGAGAAGCTGATCGTGCCGCGGCACGCGCACAAGTCCGTGGTGTCCGGCCTGATCCTGAGCGGTGTCCGTCCGGTCTGGATCAGTCCGCGGTGGGACGCCGAACGCCACCTCTCGCACCCGCCGTCGCCGGAGGAGGTCCGCGAGCTGTTCGAGGCCGAACCCGAGGCCAAGGGCATGCTGCTGGTGACGCCGACCGACTACGGCACGTGCGGTGACATCGCCGCGATCGCCGAGGTGTGCCACTCGTTCGGCAAGCCGTTGATCGTCGACGAGGCGTGGGGCGCGCACCTGCCGTTCCACCCCGACCTGCCGCCGTGGGGCATGGACGCGGGCGCCGACGTGGTCGTGACGAGCGTGCACAAGTCCGGTGCCGCGGTCGAGCAGAGTTCCGTGTTCCACCTGCAGGGCGACCTGGTCGACCCGTTGGTGCTCAAGGCGCGCGAGGACCTGCTCGGCACGACCAGCCCCACCTCGCTCGTGTACGCGACCCTCGACGGCTGGCGCCGGCACATGGTGGAGCAGGGCGAGCCCATGCTGACCGCCGCGCTGGCACTGGCCGAGTCGACCCGCGCCGCCATCGACGAGCTGCCGGGCCTGCACGTCATGGAGTTCGGCGACCTGGTGCACTCCGTCGACCCGCTGAAGATGGTGATCGACGTGTCCGGGCTGGACATCAGCGGCTACCAGGCCACCGACTGGCTGCGCGAGCACCGGCGCGTCACCCTCGGCCTGTCCGACCACCGGCGCGTCGTCGCCCAGTTCACCCACGCCGACGACCACCGCACGGCCCACGTGCTGATCGAGGCGTTGCGCGCGCTGACGCGGGCCGACCTGCCCACCCCCAAGCCGGTCGACCTGCCCTCGCCGTCCGACCTGCAGCTGGAGACGGCGATGCTGCCGCGCGACGCGTTCTTCGCCGAGGTGGAACAGGTGCCGGCCGAGCAGGCGGCGGGCCGGATCTCGGCCGAGATGATCACGCCGTACCCGCCGGGTGCGCCCGCGGTGCTGCCCGGCGAGGTGATCACCCAGGAGGTGCTGGACTACGTGCGCAGCGGGCTCGCGGCCGGGATGGAGCTGCCGGACCCGGCCGATCCGGACCTGAAGAGCGTGCGGGTGGTGAGTGCACGCGCCGCGGGCAAGGCCACGTGAAGCCTCGCCCGCGGTGTCACGCCGCCGAGCCTGGACGGACCGCCACCGTCAGCGGCCGCGGCCCGTCCTCGCCTCCAGCGTCACGTCACCGGGCCGAGCCGGACTGGGCACCACCATCGGCCGCGGCCCCCGCGCGAGCAGCCGGTGGGCGACCGTCAGCAGGGTCCGCGCCTCCATCCGCTCGCCGTACCCGAGGTGCTCGTCCGCGGCCTCCACACAGGCCATGACCTGCGGCGGAGCCACCGCGTCGGTCGCGGCGCAGTCGGCGACGGCCGCGCTCAGGACCTTGCGGGCCTCGTCCGCCTCGATGTTCGTGAGTGCCGTGCAGACCGCGTTGTCCAGTTTCTCCAACGCGGTCACGCGCAGCTGCTGCCGCGACATGTCGTCGAGTGTCATCGCCCGCCTCCACAGCCGAGTCTCCGCGCCGACTGCTTGACGCCTGCCGGGCCGAGTACCCACGCGAGGCGGGCTGAAACCACCCGAAGTTCAGACGACCGGCCGCAGCTCCCGGTCGCTCGCGATCAGGTGCTCCCACGTCCGGCCGCGCTGGCTGGGAGGGGCCTCGCCGTCCGCTGTGCACACCGGGTACACGAGCCCGAAGGGAACCGGTTGATCGAACTCGTCACCGGTGTGAACGTCGACCAGACGACGCACGTGTGCCATCACAACCACTCCCTCGCGTGTGAGCGGCGAATGCCGGGGTCAGGGATCAACGAATACCCCGTGAGCAGCGCGGACATGCGCTGTACCGTTGCAACATAAGGGTGATGCGATTGTCCTAAGTGGACTCACGTTCGGTGCACCCCTCGTCGCGGTGGGTGGTGGGGGGCCGACAAGAGCGGAAGGGGGTTGAGTGGGCCCGG
>NZ_JBEXJN010000043.1:0-14586 GCF_040609115.1 Lentzea sp. NPDC004782 | reverse complement strand
ATGTGCACACACTTTCGGTGCACCCGTCTTCGGGGTCTTTTTCGGGCCCCTTCATCGACCTCAGGTGGATGAAGGCGCCCTTCATCGACAACGCGAAGGCTCGGACTGGGCTTCCTCAGTGGCGCAGCGAGGTCACCGATCCGTCCAGCCGCACGAGCGGCTGCAGCGGCAGATCGACACTCCCGTGAGCGTGAGCTTCCAAGTGCCGCAACATGATCCCCTCGCGCAACGCCCACGGGCACACCCGCAACCGGTCGACCCCGAGCGCGGTCATGGTGGCGTGCGCGACGACCGCTCCGGCCAGGATCTGCCGCGCCCGCGGCTGCGACACGCCCCGCAGCCGGGCCCGTTGCGCCGCCGACATCCGGGCCAGGCGCGGGATCCAGTCGTGGACGTCCTTCAACGTCAACGTCCGCCGCACGAAAGGACCCTCGCGCTGCGGCGGCGCACCGGCCAGCCGGGCGAGCTGCTTGAACGTCTTCGAGGTCGCGACCACGTTGCGCGGCACGCTTTCCCACCGCAACCGGTCGACCACCTCGCTCAGCGTCTCGCGCACGTACCCGCGCAGCTCCTTGACCTCCGAACGCTTCGGCGGGTCGTGCGGCAGCATCGCCCGCGTCAACCGCCCCGCGCCCAACGGAAGGGACAGGGCCAGGTCCGGGTCGGCGTCCCGGCCGAGCGCGATCTCCATCGAGCCGCCGCCGATGTCGAGCAGCAGCAACCGGCCGGCGGACCAGCCGTACCAGCGGTGCGCCGCCAGGTACGTCAGCCTCGCCTCCTGCTCACCGTCGAGGAACTGCGGCCGGATGCCGACGGCCTGCTGGATGCGGCCGACGACGTCGTCGCGGTTCGTGGCATCGCGCACGGCGGAGGTCGCGAACGGGTACAGCTGGTCCACGCCGTGCCGGGTCGCGGCGGTGACCGCGTCCGCCACGGCTCTGACCACCCGCTCGACGCCGTCGTCGCTGAGCGACCCGTCCGGCAGGATCTCCTCCCCGAGCAGGGTCGGTTCCTTCACCGCGTGGGCGGGCAACGGCGGCGCACCCGGCCGCACGTCGACGATCTGCAGCTGCGCGGAGTTCGATCCGATGTCCAGCACACCAAGTCGCATGCCTCGCGCATACCCGCACCCGGCCACGCCAACCGCACGTGGCCTACTGGTAGCGCGGGTGCGTGGTGTGCCATTCGAAGCCGCCGCCCATCCAGACCTTGGTGCCCTTCAGGAACCGGTGCAGCTCCACCGACGGCACGGCCAGCAGCTCCCTGCACCCGGCCTCGAAGTCGCGCACCAGCTGGTTGTGCAGCTCCACCGTCCTCTCCACGGCCTCGGCGATCGGGCACTGCCGGTCGGCCGCGATCTGCAGCACCATGTTGCAGACCGGTTTCTCGTCGGCGGCGTCCTTCTCCACAGACACCAGGTCGTTCACGATCACCGACGCAGTGCCCGCGGCGGTGAGCAGCTGCCGCACGCGCGGGTCGTAGTACAGCGGCGCGGGCAGCTCGTAGCCGCCGACCGCGTCGATCAGAGTCATCGACGTGTAGAAGGTGTCGTGCTGCCGTGTCGCGAGGTACTGCCACGCCGGCGGATAGTTGCCGGTGTGCCGCCACGCCGCGTAGGCGCTCCACGACACGAACATCGCGAACGTCGAGTAGCAGACCCGTTGCACCACAGTGGGTGTGCTGCGCGCCGAAAGGTGCGCGATACCGGACCGCAGGCCCACGAGCACCGGGTCGGCCGCCAGCACCTCCTCCAGTTCCTCGGTGAACTCGGCCGCCGGTGCGACCGGGTCCATCGCGGCCATCGCGAGCGCCAGCCGCGGGGGCAGCTCGGCGGGCACCGCGCCCAGCTCGGTGCTGTCGGCGTACAGGTCGTCCGCCGCCCACCAGGCCGCGTTGAGCCGTGCCGCGATCAGCAGCTGCTCGACGTCGTCGGTGTCCACGTGGGTCAGCACCGCGAGCCGTCCGAACTGGCCGCCCAGGAATCGTTCCGGCGCCTCGAAACCGCAGTCCTGCGCCCACGCGACGAGCCGCGCGTCCACGGCCGCGGCCAGCAGGGCGTCCTCGCGTTCGAGGACCGGCACGTACAGCGGCGGCGCCGTGCCGTCACCCCACGGGCGTTCCGCGTAACCGGGTTCCGGCGGCAGCCCGACGGCCTCGGGCCGCCCGAGCCGGGCAGCGGAGGTGCCCAGCCCGGACGGCCCGTTCAGCAGATCCCTCATCACACCCGGTCCGCCGCGATCAGCAGGTAGTGGAAGCTGCCTTCCCCGTAGGCGGTGAGGAACGGGTCCTCGATGCCGGTCGCGACCGACGACTTCGCCCGCAGCTCCCAGTACGGAATGGTCTCGGACGTCAGGTCGACCACGCTGATCGGCACGAAACCGTTGTCCGCCAACGCCTTGAAGTACTCGCTGCGGGCGTGGACGTTGCAGATGTAGTGCTGGTCGATCTGGCTGACCGCCCGCGAACGCCCGCCGGTCAGGTCGTTGTAGCAGCCGGTGATGCAGACGTACCGGCCACCGGGCGCGATCAGCCGCGCGAACTCGCCGTACAGCTGCTGCAGGTCCACGTACATCGTGGTCTCGTTGGTCCAGATGCCGTTGAACGCACCGGTCTCGAAGCCGGTGTCGAGCATGTTCTTGAAGTGGAACCGCACCTGGTCGGAGACACCGCGTTCGACGGCCTGGTCGTTCGCGAACGCCACCTGCTGCTCGGAGATGCTGACGCCGTCGACCTGGCAGCCGAACCGGGCGTTGGCCATGAAGCTCGTGCCACCGCGGCCGGAGCCGCCGTCCATCAGCCTGCCGCCGAGCGGGATGTCGCCGAACTGGTCGAGCAGCACCTCGGCCTGCGCGGTCTCCAGCCTGTGCATCTCGGCGATGATGGCCTCGTCGCGGACCTCGGCGGGAGCCTCCAGCACCGCCGGGTCGTACGCCCCCAGCCCGTAGTGGTGGTGGTACAGGCCGTCGACCTCGCCGAGCTTGATGTTGACCGGGTCCTTCTCCCTGTTCCAGTAGTCCGCGACGGAACGCTGGTAGTCGGTGCGCAGAACCGGCTTCACAGTGGGGCTCGCCATGACCAGTGGTGCTCCTGTTCGTTGGAACGCTCGCTGCCGAACAGCAACTGACATTTGCAGCTTTCGGCCTACTCGGCGATCCGCCGTTCAGGGATTGGTTCGGCCACGAATGGGTCGTCGGACGACGCACCGCGGTGGGCATCTTCACGCGCGCAACCCCTGCGACATCCCCACTTCCGTGGATTTCGTACGTCCGTCCGGATGACGAGGAGGACAAGATTCCACGTCGGCCGGACAGATGCCCCGGGATGCCGGCCTCCGGAGAAGTGTCATTGAAAAGCATTTCAGGATCACCTATTTCAGGAATGTGAATATTTGACACCGGTGCGGCCATCGATTACAAAGAAAAGACCCCGCCCTGCCGAAGAGGGTTTTCGATGACGCCAACCTGCCTACCCCTGCTGAGCCTGCTCTTAATCGGTTCACTCGCCGCACCCGTCACCACGGCGACGACCGCACCCGCATTGACCGGCCTGGACGTCTCGTCAGGCAATCGACGTTCCCCCATTTCCGGCCTCTACGACTGGTCGAAGGCGGGTTATCGGGGCAATGGCGTGCTGCCGGGAAACAATGACGTCAACCCGGACGCGACCTGTCAGATCACCGCTGCCGAACTCGCCTCCCGGTTCAACGTCCACCCGAATGACTCGGCCGACGACACGGCCGGGCTGCAGGCCGCCATCGACGCCATCCGCACCCGGTGCTCGCCGACCGCGGGCTATTCCAGGCTGAGCCTCATCACGCTGCCGGCCGGTGAGCTGAAGGTGTCCGGGGAGCTGCACGTCGACGCCGACTACCTGATCATCAGGGGTGCCGGCGCGACCGCGACGAAGATCGTCTACACGCCCGACGCCGACACCCGCTACGACGCCCTCACCCCGGACGGTTCCGACTGGGACGAGGACGGCATGACCTACGGGCAGGGCAAGGGCGGCTGGCTGTGGCCCGGCCGCGGCCTGTTCCGGGTCCAGTCGCGCGGCGTGCACTCCAGCTACGCGAGCGACTACGCGTCCGCTCCCGCCAACCGCAAGGACATCTTCGAGGGCACGGTCAACGTGCACTGGAAGGCGGGCGCGAAGGTCAAGACGGCCGCGAAAGCCGGTGACCGGACCATCCAGGTGCAGTCCACGACCAACATCAAGCCGGGGACGTTCGTCAACGTCCGCGCCGCGAACTCGGTCAAGTTCTACGAGCAGCAGTTCGCCACGGGCACCGAGTGGCCGTTGCTGAACATGCACATGCGGCAGCAGATCTTCACCGTCGCCGCGGTCTCGGGCACGACGGTCACGCTCGACAAACCGCTGGAGTTCGACGTCCCCGTCAACTCCACCTCGGACGGTTCACCGGCGATGGACGGGGCGACCTACGACTCCAAGGTGTCGCCGCTGGTGGACCCGGTCGTCGGCGTGGGCTTCGAGAACTTCGGCTTCACGCAGGCGATGCCGAACCTCGACCCCGCCGAGGCCGTCGACAACTACGGCAACATGGCGCCCGACGCGGAGATGCACGGCATCGTCTTCAAGTGGGCGGCCAACTCCTGGGTGCGGGGCATCCGCGCGGAGATGACCGGGTCGCACCCGATCGTCACCGAGGAGGCCAAGAACCTGCAGATCGTCGACAACTACCTCGACGGTTCGTGGAACAAGGGCAAGGGCGGCAACGGCTATTTCCGCGGCTCACGCGTGTGGGACTCGCTGTACGCCGGCAACACCTCGCGCAACCTGCGGCACTTCACCTTCCAGTGGTCCGCGTCGGGCAACGTCGTGGTGGGCAACGACTTCGACTCCGACCTGAACCTGCACGGCGGCTGGGAGCGCAACAACCTCTTCGAGAACAACACGGTGCACGTCTCCTACGCGCACCGCTCCGGCAACTGCCGCGCGAACTGCGGTGAGGAGGGCGGGGGCGGGCCCGACGACTCGAACTGGTTCCCGATCTGGTGGGCGGCGGGCCAGAAGGCGATCAAGTGGTCGGGTGCCTCCGGGCCGCGCAACGTCTTCTTCCACAACGACATGACGAAGCAGCTCGCCACAGACGGCCCGTACCAGCCGTACTACGACGACCGGCAGCGGATCTACCAGTTCGGCTGGAACGGCACCGCCTACCGGCACCTCGACGTCGGCGGCACGCCCATCGCGGACTGGGCGGGGAACGAGCAACGCGACTACACCGGCGGCCACGGCGTGGACGCCACCAGGACCGACTCGGCGAAGTCGTTGTTCCTCAAGAACATCCCGGCCGGACTCGGCACGGAGGTGCCGGTGTCCACTTCGGACCAGCTGAGGACCGCGCTGGCCAACGCGAGGCCAGGTGACACCATCCAGCTCGCGTCCGGCACCTACCGCGGTTCGTTCATCACGCAGAAGGCCGGCACCTCCAGCAGCCCGATCACGCTGACCGGGCCGTCGACCGCGGTGCTGATCAACGACGGGCCGTCCGGCGAACCACCGACCTGCCCGGTGCCGACCGCGGGCTGGGACCCCGGCTACGGCCTGTGGCTGTACAACGCGCCGTACTGGAACATCAAGGGGATCACCGTCGCGGAGTCCAAGAAGGGCATCGTCCTCGACAACTCCCACCACGTCACCATCGACGGCGTGACCGTGCGCAAGATCGACGAGGAAGGCGTGCACTTCCGGCGCTCCTCCGCCGACGGCGTGCTGAAGAACTCGACGATCACCGACACCGGCGTCGTCACGAGGGACTACGGCGAGGGCGTCTACCTGGGGTCCGCGAACTCCAACTGGACGTGCCACGGCAACACCGGCGGCGTCGACCGGTCCGACCGCGTCCAGGTGCTCGCCAACAGGATCGGCCCGAACGTCGCCGCCGAGCACATCGACGTCAAGGAAGGCACGCAGGGCGGTGTCATCCGCGGCAACACGTTCAACGGCACCGGGATCAGCGGTGCGAACTCCGCGGACTCGTGGGTCGACGTGAAGGGCACCGGCTACCTGATCGAGGGCAACACCGGCACGTTCGCCTCACCCGGCACGTTCAAGAACGGCTACGAGACGCACAACCCCAGCACCACGCCGTCGTTCGACAACGGCTGCGGCAACACCTGGCGCGACAACACCTCCGACCTCGGCGGCGTCGGCGAGTACGCCATCTACATCACGTCGGTGTCGAAGTGCACGGCCAAACCGAACGTCGTCCACGCCTCCAACACGGTCACCCGTGCGCAGAAGGGCCTGACGAACGTCCCGGTCACCCCGTGACCACGGGGTTGCAGGGGTCCCGATCGGTGCACGGCGGCGTCGCCGGTCGGGACCTCACGCGACCTGGCGCAGCGCGCGCACCTCGTCCCGCAACGCGCGAACCTCCTGCAGCAGCAGGTCGTCGTGCGTCGCGGCGCGCGGCGCCGGCACCGGCTGCACGTCCTGCTCCATCGCGCTGCACACGACGGCGATGAACAGGTTGAGCATGGTGAACGTGCCGACCATCAGGTAGCAGAGGAAGAAGATCCACGCGAGCGGCTGGTGCACCATCAGGTCGCGCATCACGTCCGACCACCCGTCGCCGGTCGTGATCTGGAACAGCGTCAGCAACGTCGAGCCCAGGTCGGCGAACCGCGGGTCGCCGGAGTCGCCGAACAGGTTGCTCGCGATCACCCCGCCGACGTAGAGCAGCAACGTCAGCAGCCCGGTGAGCGAGATCAGTCCCGGCACGGACTTCACCAGCGCCGTCACCACCCTGCGCATGCTCGGCACCATCGCCACGAGCCGCAGCGCCCGCAGGATCCGCATGGACCGCAGCACCGACAGCGGACCGGCCGCCGGCAGCAGGGCCACCGCGACGATGACGAAGTCGAAGACGTTCCACGGGTCGCGGAAGAACCGCCGGCCGAACGCGTACAGCCGGGCGGCCAGCTCGGCGACGAAGATCGCGAGCGCGAGGTGGTCGACGGCGCTGAGCAGATCACCGTTCCGCGCGACCATCGACGCCGACGTCTCGGCTCCCAGCGTGATCGCGTTGACGACGATCACGCAGATGATCATCCACTGGAACCGCGTGCTCTCGACGGCCTCACCGATGCGGACGCGCAACGTCATGCCTCACTCCTCGCCGGGGGGACAAGGGCACTATCGGCCGGCCGCGCGCCGGGCTGATCACCCGGACGAGTTGATCAGCTCCAGGCGGCTGGCGGTGCGGGCGAGGTCGAGCGCCTGGCCACCGACGATCTCGCGCAGCGGGTGCTCGCTCACGAGGGTCAGCCGGACGTCGCGGTCGACCAGCACGTCCACCACGTTCGCGAACCGTTGCTGCGCCTCGCGATCGCAGGTCTCCAGCCGCGGCACCGCCGTGATCACCCAGTCGTCGTGGCGCTCGGCGAGCACGAGGTAGTCCGGTGTGGACGTCGGCTTCTCGCACAGGTCGCCGAAGTCGAACCAGATGCGGTCGTCGATCCCGAGCGCGGTGAGATCGCGGCCGTTCACGCTGAGCGTGACCGGTGCCGCCGGTGGTTCGGCGTGGGTGACGATCGCACCGGTCTCGAAGCGGGAGCGCGGACGGCCGCGCAGGTGCCGGTAGTCGTTGGGGCCGTTGAGCTCCACGGTGTCCATCAGCTCCTTGACCAGCGCGATGCCGGGCAGGAAGTGGTCGTGGTGGAGCGGGTTGGGCAGCAGGCCGTCCGGTGGGTAGTTGGACGTGGCGACGATCATCACGCCGCGCGCCTTCAGCGTTTCCAGCAGGCGGGTCATCAGCATCGCGTCGCCGACGTCGTGCAGGTGGAACTCGTCGAACGCCAGCACGTCACAACGGCCGATCAGCTCGTCGACGGCCTTCTTCACCGCGCCGCGTTCGTGCAACCGTGACGAGATGCGCGCGTGCAGCTCGTGGAAGAAGGAGTGGAAGTGCACGCGCCGTTTCCTGCGCACCGGCAGCACGTCGAAGAACACGTCCGCGAGGAAGCTCTTGCCCCGGCCGACCGGGCCGTGCAGGTAGACGCCCCGGCGCCGCTCCCCCAGCTCGGCCAGCCGGTCGATCGCCCGCAGCTGCCCGGCGTCCAGGTCGTATCCGCTGCTCGACACGCGGGTGAGCAGACTGGCGCGAAGATCCATCCGCGCCAGTCTACGAAGATCACTTGCCCGCCTGGTCCAATGCGGCCTGCAGGGACCGGAGATATCCCTCACTCGTCACGGTGGCGCCGCTGACGGTGTCGATGTCGGCGCTCTGCGCGTCCAGCGTCTCCCGCACCAGGATCGGCAGTGCGCGGTCGTTGATCTGCTGGTCCCTGCGGTTGCCGTCCGGATACCGCGGCACGGTCACCGCGGTGATCTTCCCGCTGTCCAGGGTGATCTCGACCTGCACCGGCCCCCAGCGCGTGTCCACCGCCGGCCCGGTCACCTTTCCGGAACCGCTCGACGGGGCCCTGGTCGGCTGAGCGGTGGTGGCGGTGGTCATCGGGCCGGACAACGACGTGCGGTACCCGAACAGCAGCACCAGCGCGGTCGCCGTGCCCGCCAGCCACACGAGAATGCGCTTCACCGGGTCACCACCTGAACTCCTCGACGTGGATCCGTTCGGCCGGCACGCCCGCCGCGGTCGCGGCACGGCGCACCGACTCCGCCCACGGCGACGGCCCGCAGACGTAGACGTCGCGCTCGGCGATGTCGGGCACCAGGTGGCGCAGCGCGGTCACGTCGTCCACCGGCACGCCTTCGCCCAGCCACGAGGCGGACGAGCGGCGTCGACCGGGCAGGTCGACGACGCGCAGGCCGCGTTGCCGGGCCAGCACTCCGAGTTCGGCGGCGAACAGCGGGCGGGTGGTGAAGCGGTGCAGCAGCACCGCCTCGCCGGGCGCGTAGTCGAGCCCTTCCGCGAGTGCGCGCAGCGGCGTCACGCCCACCCCGGCCCCGATCAACGCGATCCCGCGCCGGGTGCGTGCCTGGTCGGTGAGGCGGCCGAACGGGCCCTCGAACAGCACCGGGGTGCCGGCGCGCAACCCGCGCACGGCGGCGCTGCCGTCGCCGAGCGTCTTCACGGTGATCCGCAGGCCGCGGCCGTCGGGCGCGGCGGACAGCGAGTACGGGTTGCCGCGGGTCCAGCCGGGCCGGCCCAGGAACCGCCAGCCGAAGAACTGCCCCGCCCGCACCGGCAGCCGGTCGAGGTGCCGCCCGGTCAGGTAGACCGAGACGACGCCGTCGCCCTCCGGCACCACCGAGGCGACCCGCAGCCGGTGCCGGGCGTTGCGCCACAACGGCAGCCCGATCCGCCACACCAGGACCGCCACCGCCGCGGCCGCCCACAGGCTCCACCAGTAGACGGTGGCGGCGGGTGAGGCGAGGAACTCCTGGCCGGTCCACAGCTGGTGCGGCAGCGCGAGCCCGACGCCGAGGTAGCCGTAGAGGTGCAGCAGGTGCCACGACTCGTACCGCAGTCGCGCGCGTGCGGCCCTGACACTGGTGACGACGGTGAGGATGAGACACGCGGTGCCGGCGAGCGCGAGCAGCATCGCCGGGTAGTCGGTGACGAGGTCCCAGAACTCGGCGGGCGTCGCGGTGAGGTCGCCCGCCGCGTAGCCCCACGTGATCAGCACCAGGTGGGCGAGCACGAGGTTGAACGACGTGAAGCCGACCACCCGGTGCACGGCGACCAGGCGGTCCTGCCCGAACGCCCGTTCCAGCACCGGCAGCCGTGCCATCAGCAGGACCTGGACGAGCAGCAGGTCGGCCCCCACCAGGCCGGTGAGCCGGCCGAGCGAGTCCAGCGCCGTCTCCGCGCCGCCCAGGCCGGTGATCCCGCCACCGGCCGCCCACCAGTACGTGACCAGCAGCAGCCCGGCCCACATCGCCACCGCGGCACCCAACCGCAGTCCGGCGCCGGAAGGTTGTCTTCGCACCACCGGTGCGGTCATGGCCAACACGGTCCCCATCCTCGGCAGCCAGGCTGAAGACAACGCAAGAGTCAGCTGTGAGTCAGCTGAAGCGCGCTTACGATCACCGGCGTGAGCAACGTCGAGGCCGAGCCCGCAGAGGTGACCTGCACGTCCGCGCCGGGAACCGTGGAGGTCCTGCAACCGCGGGACGTCCCGCTCGGCGGTCCGCGCGCGATGTCGGTGCGCCGGACGTTGCCGCAGAAGCAACGGTCGTTCATCGGCGCGTGGTGCTTCTGCGACCACTACGGCCCGGACAACGTGCGCATGGACGTCGCCCCGCACCCACACACGGGGTTGCAGACGGTCAGTTGGCTGTTCACCGGAGAGATCGAGCACCGCGACAGCCACGGCGTGCACGCGTACGTGCGGCCGGGCGAGCTGAACCTGATGACAGGCGGCCGCGGCATCGCGCACTCCGAGGTGTCAACCGCGTCGTCCACCGTCCTGCACGGCGTGCAGCTGTGGCTCGCGCTGCCCGACGCCCACCGAGACGCCCCGCGCGACTTCCAGCACCACGTCCCGCCGACCGTCCACGTCGACGGCGCGGAGGTCCGCGTCTTCCTCGGCTCGCTGGCCGGCTCGACCTCTCCTGTGACGACGTTCACTCCCCTGCTCGGCGCCGAGCTCGTGCTGCCCGCAGGGGCAACCGTCGAGCTCTCCGTCCGCCCCGACTTCGAACACGGAGTCCTGCTCGACACCGGCGACGTGACACTCCAGGAAACCGCTCTCACACCCGGCGCACTGGGTTACGCGGGCACCGGCCGCACCACGTTGACGCTCTCAACCCGCGACGGCGCAAGGGTTGTGCTGCTCGGCGGCGTGCCGTTCGGCGAAGAGATCGTCATGTGGTGGAACTTCGTAGGACGCACCCACGACGAGATCGTCGCCTATCGAGACGAATGGCAGGCGGAGACCGACAGGTTCGGCCGAGTGGAGGGCTACGACGGCGTCCGGCTGCCCGCGCCACCCCTTCCCGGTGGCCGTCTGCGTCCGCGCGGCAACCCGGCGTGACTGTTGTCAAAAGTCATACTCCAGGACTGTTGAAAATCACGTTCCGATCGCTTTTCCTGAGCGAGGCATCCACGGAGGTTGCCACGCGTCTAAGGGGGCATGACGAACGTGACACGAGTGGGCGCCGAGTCCGTCTTCGCCTTCATCGCCCCGTCCGGGCGCCCCATGCCGGTCGAGGTCGAGCTCGGCTACCGCGCCGACGACCCGCACGCCGTGAGCATGACGTTCCGCATGGGACGCCAGGAGACGGTGTGGCTGGTCAGCCGCGACCTGCTCGCCGACGGCCTGCTCACCACCAGCGGCGCCGGTGACGTGCGGCTGCGTCCGCACAACTCCACGACCGCCGTTCTCGAACTGCAGTCCGACGTCTCGCGCGCGGTCTTCCACGTGCGCTCGTCCGAGCTGCAGGAGTTCCTCAACTCCACCTACGACGTGGTCGCTCCCGGACACGAGAACGACTACGTCGACTTCGACGCCGAACTGCGCAAGCTGCTCGACTGATCACGAAACTCGCGTGACACGGCCGTGACACTGGTCGTGTGCGAGAGATTCACCGCGCGCAGGTCCAGGTGGCCGACGCGAAGTCGTTGATCTGGGCGGGCGGGGAGCTGGTCGACGTCTCCGCCGGC
Organism: Lentzea sp. NPDC004782; assembly: GCF_040609115.1. NCBI lineage: Bacteria > Bacillati > Actinomycetota > Actinomycetes > Pseudonocardiales > Pseudonocardiaceae > Lentzea > Lentzea sp. NPDC004782. The sequence goes on along the minus strand of NZ_JBEXJN010000043.1, from coordinate 2,993 downwards.
TGGCGCCCGATCCCCTTGGACGGCTCGACGGCGCCGAGCAGGTTCGGCCCGTACGGTCCCCAGTTCGACGCCGCGACGATCTCACCGCTCGGCGACGTCGCCGTGCTGATGGCGACCGCGGGCACGAAGGCTCTCGTCCTCGGACCGGACGGCACCGTCCGGCGCGAGATCAACCGCAGCTACTACCACGCTGAGGCGTACCGGTATCCGCTGACGCTCTGCACGATGGAAGACGGCCGTACCGGGCTGGTTCACTGCCCGTCCGGGTACAACCGGCTCGACGTCGAGGACGCGCTCACCGGACAGCTGCTGACCACCGGTGAAAGCCCTGAACAGGCTGACATCTTCCACTCGCGGCTGATGGTGCCGGCGAGCGGCCGCTATCTCCTGAGTGCCGGGTGGGTGTGGCACCCGTGGGACGTCGTCGTGGTCTACGACCTGCAAGAGGCGTTGACCGATCGGTCGGTCCTGGACTCCTGGCGCGGCTCGTTCGACCTGACGGACCTCTCGTCCACCGAGGTGAGCGGCGCGTGTTTCGCCGGCGACGACCTGGTGGTGAGCACCTCGTCCGAGGACGAGGACGAGGAGCTGATGCGGCTGTCGCTGGCCGACGGCGGCTTCCGCTGGCGCAGGCAGCTCGACCGCACGGCCGGTGACCTCCTGCCGATCGCCGGCGACATCCTGTCCGTGCACGAGTTCCCGCGCCTCTACTCAGGTGAGGACGGCGAACTGCTCGCGGAGTGGCCCGACCTGGCCACCGGCAGGTCGGGCACCTCCATCGTGTGGGACAAGACCTTCTCAGGCCCGGCCAGGGTCGCCGTCGACGAGGCGGGCCGGAGGTTCGCCGTCACCGACGGCGAGCGGGTGACGGTCATCCACCTCGGTTAGCTGACGCCGTTGCGGATCGCGCGCGCATACGCGGCCGCGGTCCCCTGCGCCGAGCACGCCTTCATGTCGTCGTACAGCCACATGAAGCCGCCGACGATGCCGGCCGAGCTGTGCCACGACCTCATCCTGCTCTCGACGGTGGCCGGCGAGTCGCCGGCCGAGCAGCCTGAACCGTGCCTGCTCCACAGGCCGGGGTCCACCTTCAGGCCGAGCGCCTGGTTCCAGCCGGCCGGGTCGTTGCCCGAGCCGCCCGCGTAGCCCTGCAGGTACACGCGGTCGACCACGGCGCTGCCGAGGTTGTTCTTCAGGCTCGCCCAGAACGACTGGTTGGTGTACGGGGCGAACGTGAACTTCGCGTACCCGAGCCCGACGGCCATGCGTGCGAACGCCGCGGTCGGCGCGACCTGGTAGAACGACTCGTCGTCGTTGTTGATCGCGTCGGCGCCGGTGGCGGTCTTCAGCGCCTGGAAGTTGCGGTGCAGGATGCTGGACGAGCCGGTGCCCTGGGAGTTGACCAGTGCGGCGATGTTCTCCCAGTCCGGCACCGCCCAGGCGCCGATCGACACCTCGATCCGGTTGACCGACGTGGGTGCCTGCTTGAGCGTCCGCAGCCGTGCGGGCCAGCCGGCGTCGCCGACGTAGCGGCCGTTCTGCACGATCAGGACGTCGTTGTAGTAGAGGTCGCCGTTGGGGTGGACGTGGATGCTCCAGAGGATCACGGTGGTGAACCCGGAGGCGCGCAGGGTGTTCATCACCGCCTGGCCGTCGGCGTAGAACGGGCCACCGCCGTAGACCGCCGACCGCGGCGACTGCTGCGCCGCGGCCGGGGCGGGGTCGAGTGCCGTCAGGCCGCACAGGGCCAGCACGGCTGCGAGGAGAGCGGGAAGCAGGGGCCGCCTCATCACGAATGTCCCTTCGTCAGGCGGCGGCCTGCTTCCTCACCATAGCGCCGTGATCAAGCCCTCCGGCGCGTCGTGCCGGGTGCTCGATGAAGGCGTGTCTTTGGACGGGGGCGCTTCAGTAGCCGTAGACGAGGTCGTAGGCGAGCTGCGGGTCGAACTTGCCCGCCTCGGTGTTCGGCGCCTTGCCGCACTTGCCGTCGGAGTCGCCGGGCACCTTGACCCACAGCAGCATCTCCGCGCCACCACCGGTGCGGGCCGGGGTGCCGAGCTTGCGGCCGCCGGGGTTGCACCACTCACCGTTGTGGCCGTTGCCGTTGCGGCTGGTGTCGATCACGAACGGCTTGGTGAAGCCCGCGAAGCTCGCGTTCACGTTGTCGCCGTAGGTCGTCGAGGCGGTCGTGGTGTGGTAGTTCGACACGTTCAGCGAGAAGCCGCGGACGTTGCGCACGCCGGCGTTGTCCAGGCGGGTCGCCATGGTGTTCGCGGGGATCCACTGCGCGTTGCCCGCGTCGAGGTAGGCCCACGTGTTGGGCGCCTTGGCCTTGAGCTGCTCGGTGGCGTACCGGATCATCGCGGTGCGTTCGGCGATCTTGGCGTCGTCGAGGCAGTTGAAGTCCGCCAGCGAGTCCGGTTCGACGATCACGACGGCCGGACGCGTGCCGATGCCCTCGGCGAACTTCGAGATCCACGCCCGGTAGGCCTCCGGGGTGCCCGCGCCACCGCCGGAGTGGCCGCCGCACGCGTCGCGGCCGGGGATGTTGTAGGCCACCAGGACCGGCAGCTTGGAGCCGGTCTTGCCCACGTAGCCGCTCACGGACGCCTTGATGTCGCCGCTCCAGTTGCCGAACCAGCGGGCCATCGGCTTGGAGGAGATGCTCGCCTTGATCGCGGGCTGACGGCCGTCGGTCGCGTGGTCGCGCACCCACACGGCGGGGTTGGAGTCCGGGTCGACGTAGAAGCCGTCGGTCAGGCTGAGAGGACTGGCGGCGTGGGCGGCCGGGGCGGCCGCCACGACGGCCAGCAGGGCCAGCGCGAGTGCTCTGATCATGGCTCTGAGGGTGGCCCGGTGTGCCTAAGGGGCGGTAAGTCCGGGCCGAACCGCACAGTCAACCGAGGTGGATGAAGGGCGCCTTCATCCACCTCAGGTGGATGAAGGCGCCCTTCATCGACCACGACGAGCGCTCGGAGTCGCGGCGCTACGGC
>NZ_JBEXJN010000042.1:0-87176 GCF_040609115.1 Lentzea sp. NPDC004782 | reverse complement strand
TTGTTGGCCTTGACGGGGTCGTCCACGAGTTTGTCGCTGACGGTCGAGCTGTGTCTTCCGGTCAGGCTTTTTATCTGTTTGACAGCGGTTCCGGCCAGTATGCGGTTGTGAGTTCTGAGGCTGACTGGAAGGTGTCGGGAGCCGGAGACGGTCGGCGGTTGACTGACCAGGAGATCATCGCGCTCAGTACCGCTTACTGCGCCGCCCGTCCCGACGCCGATGTGAAACAGGTTGTAGAGGTCATTCGCGCGCGCGGTGGTATAGGCGATGACAAGAAGATACTCACCCTGGTCCATAAGGCCAAAGGGACTCAACAAAGGTCTTGTAACCGAAAGTTGGCGTCGTCCAATGCGAAGATCGACGAAGAGGCCCGGAAGTACCTTAGGAATAATCCGGATGAGACCTCCGTGCGGAGCGTTGTCCGCGCGCTTCGCGCGGTGGGGCTCAGGGGTGGAGAAAAGCGATTGACGGAATGGGTAAACGGTCTGATGTGGTGTGCGAAGGTGTCGAAGCGTTATCCGGCGGGGCCGGGGTGGAGAGGGTTGCCTGAGTATGAGAAGGCTGTTTGGCGGAACGAGGCGAGTGAGCTTGTGCGCAAGTTCGCGGTTTATCCGGTGTCGGGTGGGGTTGAGACCGAGGAGAGCGAGCGGCAGAGGGGGAATTTCGAGTTTGTGGTGGATGTGGTCGCGGAGTGGAGGGCGCGGCAGGATGCGCAGGGGTCTTTTGACGATGTGGATTGGGATGGTGTGGCTGAAGAGCTGGTGAAGATGGCGCCGTTGCCGCTGGTGCGGGAGGAGCTTGCCGGTGGTGCTGGGCCTGATGGTTCTGGTGGGCGTGTGACGGGTTCGGGGGTTGTGGGTGGTGGGTCGGAGGTGGTGGCTGCGCCGAGGGCGAAGAGGCCGAGGTTGTCGGTGCTGAGGCCGGCGGAGTGGTTGTCGGGCGAGCAGGTGCGGGTGGTGCGGGAGTTGGGGGTGGAGGTGGTGGGGGTTGGTGGTGGTGGGGATGGTTTTTTCAATGCTGTGGTGGTGGCGGTTCCGTGGCGGGTGTGGGGTGCCCGGCTGGATGGGCTGGGGTTTGAGCCTAGTGTGCTGGGGTTGCGTGAGGCGGTGGCTGGTGCTGTTGAGGAGTCGGACGAGGCGGGTGTGTCGCCGGAGATGGCGGAGGGGATTCGCACTCGTGGTTGGTGGGGGGATGGTGCTGGTGATGTTGTTCCGTCGCGGGTGTCGTCGGTGCTGGATGTTGATCTGCGTGTTGTTGGCCTTGACGGGGTCGTCCAAGGGTTCGTCGCTGACGGTCGAGCTGTGTCTTCCGGTCAGGCTTTTTATCTGTTTGACAGCGGTTCCGGCGAGTATGCGGTTGTGAGTTCTGAGGCTGACTGGAAGGTGTCGGGAGCCGGAGACGGTTCGCGGTTGACTGACCAGCAGATCATCGCGCTCAGTACCGCTTACTACGCCGCCCATCCCGACGCCGATGTGAGACAGGTTTTCGCTGTCATTCGCAGGCGCGGTGGTACGGGCGATGACAAGAAGATGCGCCCCCTGGTCCATAAGGCCAAAGGGACTCAACAAAGGCCTTATAACCGAAAGCCGCCGGCGTCGTCCAATGAGAAGATCGACGAAGAGGCCCGGAAGTACCTTAGAAATAATCCGGATGAGACCTCCGCGTGGAGCGTTGTCCAGGCGCTTCGCGCGGTAGGGCTCAGGGGTGAAGAAAAGCGATTGACGGAACGGGTAAACCGTCTGATGTGGTGTGCGGAGGTGTCGGAGCGTTATCCGGCGGGGCCGGGATGGGTGAAGTTGCCTGAGGAGGAGAAGGCTGTTTGGCGGAACGAGGCGAGTGAGCTTGTGCGCAAGTTCGCGGTTTATCCGGTGCCGGGTGGGGTTGAGACCGAGGAGAGCGGGCTGCAGAGGGGGGATTTCGAGTTTGTGGTGGATGTGGTCGCGGGGTGGAGGGCGCAGGCGAATGCGCAGGGGGTTTCTGCCGGGGTGGATTGGGATGGTGTGGCTCAAGAGCTGGTGGAGATGGCGGTGGCTGGTCAGCAGGACATTGATGCCGGTGCCGGTTCCAGCGCGGGTTCTGGTGGGGATGTGGGTGGGTGGCGTGAGGAGGCGTTGAAGCGGTATCCGGAGGGGGCGGGGTGGGAGAAGTTGTCTGATGAGGGGGTGAGGAAGTGGCGGAAGCAGGCGAGTGGGTATGTGGGCAAGTACGCGCACTATCCGGCGTTGGTGGAGTCTGAGACTGCGAAGGACAGGCGGCAGAGGGAGGGTTACGAGTTTGTGGTGGATGTGGTCGCGAAGTGGATGGTGCGGGATGGGCATGAGACTTTCGGTGAGGCGTATTGGGATGGTATGGCTCGAGAACTGGTGGGGATGGCGTTGTTGGAGGAGCGGCGCGGGGGGGTGAAGGGGGGTGCTGGGCCTGGGAGTTCTGGTGGGGGTGTGGCGGGGGCGGAGGTGGTGGGTGAGTCGTCGCGGTCGGCGGGGTCGGCGGTCGTGAGAGACGGGTCGAGCGCAGCATCCTCAGCGCCCCGGACCGGCGGGTCACCGCTCAGGGTTCCGCGCACCCCCAGCCCCCGGCGCTCCGCAAGCGCGCACAGCCGGTCCGGCTCAGAACGCCGGTCCGGTTCAGAACAGCTGCGCCGGGGTTCCCCGGCTTCGAGTGGCCGCCTGACTCCTTCATCAGGCCGACGACTTCCATCCTGGACAGCTCCGTGGGTGGATCCGGCAGACACGATCCGCATGGAGCGCGCACGGCGTTATCAGCCTGAGATGGTCGGCGACCCGGACTTCTCCGGTCTGCGCACGTCGCTGAAAGACCAGATCAAGGCTTTGAAAGAGGATGTGAAGAAGTGGGAGGCGTGGATCGACACCACGTTCTCCGATGCGAAGCTCAAGCAGCTCGGCCGTTCTCTCGACGGTGTCCTCGAGTTCAGGGATGACTTCGAGATCGGGGTCAAGACGACCGGCATCGGTCCACCGCTGGACGCCGTCGACCGCAGCGCCGACCTCAAGAACACGGAGAAGGTCGAAGAGGACAAGGACGTTTCGGCCGACCAGATCACGTCCACACCGCTGAACCCGTTGCAGGGCACCATTCCCGCCGGACCGGTGAACATCTCGTTCGCCATCCGCGGGGCCATCGGCAGCGCGTCGGAACGGCGTACAGCGACGAAGGAGACAGCGCTGGAGTCGGTCGGGGTCAGCCAAAAGGACGCCCAGGTGACCGAATCGCGGCACGACGTCCGCTACCGATTGACGATCAAGCCGCCTAAACCGTCGGAACCGGTGGAGTGGTCGAAGTTGGTCAAGATGACGTTGTCGTGGCCGACGCTTGATGACACCGCTGTCAGCGTGGCTTCGGAGAGCAGTCGGCCGAGTACTCCGCTGACACCGGTGGGATCACCGGACACGTTGGCATATCCTGACTTCACGGTCGAGACCGACGCGAGGGCGAGGGCGATTGCCCACGCCAGGTTCGAGAGCGTGCTAAAGGCACTCACGCACGTCCGGTTCGCAGGCATCGACGCCGTGTTCAGCGGGATCAAGGCGAGGCTCGATCTGAGCCCGTCGGATCCTGCGGTTGAGGCGCTCAAAGGCTGGCTGGACAGCCTCGGTGTCAAGCACGGAACCAGCCTCGTCACCGGTGGAATCGTCTCCGCCACGTTCAACTTCAGCAACCACCGGAAACCGATCAAGATCATGATCGGACGGGAAAAGCTGCCTGAGCACCACAGAAGGCACAGTTCCTCCGGCTCGGCACAAACCTCGAAGCGGTCGGTGGAGCACGTCCGATCGCTCAGCCAGGAGCACTCGGTCGCGCAGAGCGGTACTCAAGAGGCCGCCTACGACCTCGGCGTGAGCTTCGGTGAGGCCGTCGCGGAAATGCTGGGTGCGAAGCTCGAAGCCGGTCTGTCCTACGGCAGGTCGAACGAGAACCTCGCGGAACAGATGTCCGGGCTCCGGCACGAGCTCACCGAGAGCGTCACCGGCGAGTTCATCCAGGTGCCCATCGTGTTCCCGTTCGTGGTGACGACGGAGGAGGTGGGCGGCCAGAGCCACCTCGCTCCACCGGACACCGGCAGGGAGCTCCCGATCCGGCTCCACCGCCGCAGACCCAGTCCGCTGACCGCGGCGTTGCACATCGACGGTGCGGCGTTGCTGTTGCTGGCTCCTGAGGCCGCCGACGACGCGCCCGTCAGGGAAGAAGGGGATTCTTCCGGGCTGAAGGTCGAAGAGGTACCTGACTACTCGTACGGCCAAGGGCGGTTCCCCGAGCTGATCCGCGAAGGAATCATCGATCGGGTCGTGCAGGAACTCTATGCACGAGAACTCGTGTCCAGCGCGGATGACGCTCGTCTCGTCCAGCAACGGCTGCGCGGCTTCCTCAAAGACCCGAAGGCGGTCTTCGGCGGCGACCCGAAGCGTTTTCCGTTGCGCGGTATGGACAAGGACCTGTTCTTCCGCGGCACGGTCGACAAGAGTCTCGGCAGATACAAGGGAGTGGCGCCGCGCAGGGACCTGGCCGGCTTTGTCTCGGCCAGCAAGAAGATGACGATCGCGCATGACCGCCGACGTTCAGGAGGCTTCAAGATCGCTGTCGAAGGCGAGGCCGGAATCGCCGACCTCAGCGGGGAAATCGAGACGACACGCACCTACCAGCAGCGCGGCCAGCTGATAGAAGCGGTGGAGGAAGAGCAAGCGTGGACCGGGGGTGTTCCGGTGCACCTCTACGAGTTCCCAGCGGAGATCGAGGTGAGGACCGGTACGGACTGGGCTCACCTCGACGAGCCGATCGAGTGGAGGGAACAGTCGTCGGACACCCAGGAGTCGCAGTCCGCCGGCTTGAGGCCGACCATCGCGGCCAAGGTGGAGATCGCGGTTCGGCAGCGTCCAGGGAAGGAGGCGGAGATCGGTCCGCACGACGCCGAGGCCGAGACCCCCTGGATCGACGCGGACGCTCCGACGACACTCATTCCGCGCTTCCGGCGGCCGGCCGACCTGCCGAAGAGGTTCGAAGTCGACTCGGTGGTCACGATCGCGGACATGGGCTCGGAGACGGCGAACATGCTCCTCGTTCCCGAATCGAACGACCTGCAGAACAGGCTGATGGAGCTCGCGAAAATGCCGGTGCTGGGCAAGGCCCCGGTACCGCTCGGCGGAACAAGCGCGGACTACGGTGACCAGGACGCCTCGCGGAAAGCACTGGAGCACTGGACCAGCTGGCAGTCGAGGCAGGGACGTCTGGGGCTGGCTGAAGGGCCCGGTGACGAGCTGACGCTGGAGAACTACAACGACGGCGGCCGCGTGGCGAAGTTCGAGCTCGGCAGCCGGAGGATCACCGGCACGGCGAAGCTCTCCACCACCTACGGCAACGCTCGGATTCTTCGCATCGATCCCGCACACAAATTCAGCCGCACCGTGGTGACCCACACGACTCTCGAGTCAGGCGAGGAACGCCAGACGTCGCCCACCGCGACCTTCAGCGCGGGCGCCGGGCTGGGCGACGTGGCCAAGGCGCAGAGCAAGGCGGTCCTCGCGTACCAAACCGAGTCGAAGACCATCGAGACCTCCACGGTCGTCACGCGGTTGACGGTCAGCTGGGTCGAACACAGCTATCTGATCGAGTTCGACGCGCAGCACCTCTTGTCGACGTCGGCTCATCACAGCTGGACAGACCCTTTCGGTGGACACCACGACGAACCTGTGGTGGAGAAGAGCAGACGCAAGCACGTGCCGCAGGCCGTGAAACTGTGGGTTCCCGCCAGCGAGATCCCGACGATCGGGGTGCTCAGTTCGCACGACCTGGACCACAACCTGCGGCCGGAGGATCGCGAGGCTTACAGAGCTCAGAACACCGAACAGCCTGAGCCTGTGGAGGTGTCCGAGACCGCCGGCCAGGCCACCGTCGCGGACCAGCCGACTGCGGATCATTCGGCGGACCGGATCGCGGACCTGGACCTCGCGCTGGGGATACCGGAGCCGCTGCGACCGGACATGACGCTCAAGATCATGGAGGAAATGCGGGCGCAGCTGCGCGAGTACGAGCAGACGATCAAGGATGCCGGGATCCGCGGCCAGTACGCGAGGCTGCACGACGAGATGGTGCAGGCCTTCGGTACGCGACTGGAGCTCAACGGACCCACGACGCTGACCAACATGCTCAACGGCGGCGTTCCTCTGTTCGGTGAACGGTTGGGTGAATCGGGCAAGCTCGAGCAGATGATCGTGGTGCGCGCCACGCGCACCGACAGCGGACGCCTGAGCCGGCTCCGCGAGTTCGGGATCAAATCCGAGGTCACGACGATCAGGAAGAAGAACCGCGGCAGCCGTTCGAACTGGAGCAAGGCAGCCGGTGTCGCTCTGCCACCCACGATGCCCGAATGGATCGGCTCCAAGCTGACCGACGACAAGCTCACCCCCAAGGTCGCGCTGTCGGGCGAGGTGATCCGCGGGACGGAGAGCAGGTCGGTGTCGGAGCACATGGTGACCTACGAATGGTCCGGTGAGGCCGCGCGGCACAGCAACGGACTGATGATCGACGTGCAGGCGCGTCCTTGGGCACGCTCCGGTATGTATCGCAAGCACGTTCCCGGGCTGCGCCAGGACCCTGTGCACGACGTGCATGACCTTGCCGGGTTCGCGTTGCCCTCGGCGATCCAGACGTCGGTACCGTCCGTTCTGGGGCCACACCAGGCTCCGCTGGCCTCGGTGGACACTCCGCTGAGCGAGTCGACGAAGGGCGCTGAGCTTCCTGAAGACGCCACGATCCAGGCGTTGCCTTTCCAGGCCCAACAGCTCCACCAGTACCTGATCGAACTGGTTCCCGGCCTCAACGCCCGCCGCGCTTACACGCTGCTCGCCTCGACGACCTCGACCCAGCTCACCAACCACTTCACCGCGGGCTTGTCCCCTGACGGGTATGTCGTCGATGTCGGCAGCAGATCCGTCGCCACCGCGAAGATCTCCTTCGACCTGGGCAAGCGGGAACTCCTGCGCGAGATCCCGAACGCGAAAATCAACAAAGGAACGTCCACGACGAACAGCACTCACAGGCTGGACGGTCAGAAGCTGAGCGCTGATGCCGGTTTGTTCGGCGGGCCTCTTGGCAAGGGGATCGTCGAGAAGACGCTCGTCGACAAGCGCCACAAGCCTCCGGAGGGTGAACCGGTGGTCGCGAAGGCGCAACCGGGTAAGGCTTATCTCGTCAGGGCGGAACTGCTCCCGACGGTCGTGCTCGCTCATCGCGACGGCAAGATCTCTGAGCCGTTCAAGCCCGCCCCTGATGGCAGTGACGGGTTCGTGTGGCTGCAGGTGGACGAAGCGGGTGCGCGAGCACTCGGCCTGACGGTGCCCAGTGCGGAGCCGGACGCCGGTGCAGGTGCGAGCACGGCCGAAACCGGTGCGGGTCTGTTCGCCGAGCCCGTGCGGCATGTCGCCAGGCTGGCGTCGACGTACATCGGTGCGACGAGGGGCCTCGACCGCCTGGCGTTGTCACGGGAGGAGCTGACGTCATGGGTCGGTGACGTGGTCGCGATGTCGTCGAGCGCGCTGGAGCAGTTCGATCTGCTCCCAGGCACGTCAGACCTCCTGCGACAGGTCGATGGTGTCCTGCGGGCCGAGCAGGACCCCGATCTCCGCGATCGGTTGCGCACTCTGGTCAACGACGCCGTGCTCGCGGCCACGCTGGCACCTGTCCGTGATGGGGGGCAGGCCAAGGCGTCGAGCGGCGGTCATCGAGCCGTGCGGCCGATCAGCCCTGACCGGCTTGCGCAACTGCTGAGCGATCTCACCGAGCACTTCGGACGAGAGGAGAACCCCTTCACCACCGCTGGTTCGCTCGTGCACGGCATCAGCTACCAGCCCGGCTCCTCGCTGCCGGCCCGGCTGGCCGTGCTCGCGACGGTGAACCTCGACGACGCGGTCCGCCAGAAGGTGCTCCGTGATCCGCTGTTCGCCAGAGTGCTCGCGAACCCCGCGTCGGTCACGGAGGCGCTCTTCGCCTCGGCAGGACACGAGCCCAGGCACTTCCGGACCACCAGTCTCCCGGCCGCGATCAACATGGCGCTACGGGTCCAGACACCGACCATCGTTCCGATGCTGCACGCGGGGGAGGCCGTGGTGAAGGCTGTCGAGGACGGACTGGCCGGTACTTCGATCGCGTTCCGCACCCAAATCGACAGGGTGCTGGGACGTACCCAAGGACAGAGAGTGCAAGACCGGGTCATCGCCGCACGGCAGGAGTTCGCCGCCATCAGGGAGCAAGCCGAGACGATCGTCTCGCAGGCGCACCAGGATCCGGCCTCCTGGAACGAGCTGACCAGCCGGTGGTCGCGCACGATGCAGAAGCTGGCGGCGACCGACCTCACCGGTCCCCTGCTGCCCGTGCTCACACCGGAAGCCGTACCCGGCCATCCACACCTCAGTGCGATCGTCACCACACCGAGGGACGTCGACCACCCGTGGCGCCGCCACGCACGCGCGGACGTGACCGCCTACCTGGCCGCGCTCGGTACCGTGCTCGCACCTGACCCAGATGGATCGCGCTGGGGCAGCGAGTATCGCGCTGACGCCGAGAGCCTCCAGGAACAGCTGTCCAGCTGGTTGACGACAGCCCAATCCCAGTACGACTTCTGGTCGTGGCTCGCGGCGGGGGCCGGGCAGGTTCTGCAGACCGCGGGCGATGCCGTCCACATCCGAGCCGTGCGGGTCGCCGGTCGGGACGTGATCGCGGTCGGCGATCCCCGCCGGTCAGCTCAGGATCTGGTTTCACTCCCGCAGTTCAGCACGATGGCACGAAGGAAGAGCTGGACCGCAGCGGGGTCGCTGTTCGCCGGTGACCTGGCCTCTGAGCCGCACGACAAGCTGAGTCTCGATCTGGACGGCCACACCGCGGCTCGGATTGACGCGGGTGTGTTCATCGGTGCGGATCTGGACAGCGTGATCTCGAACGCGGCACGCTACCTGCCCGCTGAGAACGGGGTGTTCGGTGTCGTTCTCGACCAGGCCGGCGTGCTCGGCCCGAAGGATGTCGAAGCGGTTTTGCGTGCCGCGGGCTGGGAGCCTGACGAGGAGGTGCGGCTCTTCACGGGCACAGGTGATTCCGGAACCCTCGCGACCGAACTCGCTTCGAGGCTCCGTGTCCCCGTCAGCCGGTCCGACGGGGACCGCTGGCGCCGGCACTGGCCCGATGGGCGACAGACGGGTGGTGCCTACGGACTGGACGTGCCGGGCACTGCCGCCTCTCAGTTCGGCCTGACCGCGGCAGCACCTCGAGACTCGGTCTCAGCACCTCGCACGCGGGAAGCGGGAACGCACCTGCTCTCCCAGCTCGACGAGGTTGAAATGATCGGCAGGGCGTGGGAGAAGCTACCTGAAAGTGAAGCCACCGCTCTCATCGAGCGGGCGGAGCAGGTGGTGGCGAGGCACGTGCGGAACCCGCCGGCGGCCGGGGTCGGGACGAAGACGGATGTCGACTACGGCAAGGTCGTCCGGTTGGTGGCTTATCGCTGTTATCAGCAAGACCACGGACTGCTTGAGGGCGGAGATCCTCCGGAAGTGCTCGCCGCGCAGCTGACCAGGGAACTGGGCTTGCTCCCGCCGCGGTGGAGGCGTTCGTCAGCTGCTCGTGGGAACGACTGATCGTCCGGCCCGCTGCAGGACGTGCTCGACGCCACCGCACGCCAGTGGTTTCCGGTCAGTTCGAGTGGCCATCCGGCACACTCCTGGTGACAGCCGGTCGGCGGCTGAGCACTCTCTTGTCCTGGACGTCCGAGTCCTGATCGAGACCGACCGGGGCCGTGGGTGGCGGCGCCGGTTGCACGATGTCGGCCGTCAACCCGCTCAGGACGGAATGTCGTCCTGTCGGCTCACTCCTGTTCTCCCACCGGGTGAAAGGAGGTCGGGGACGTAGGACGGAGCGGATGGGCCGACGGCGGAGAGCTCCTCGAAGGTGCGGAATCGGTCGCTGATCTTCATCCAAGCGATCACGCCGGACATCCAGTCCCTCATGCCGTCGATGTTCGCCCACACGGCCTCGCGTTGTTCCGGCGCGATGTCCAGATCGGCGAGCAGCCGGTCGAGTTCGGATTCCTGGGCGAGGAAGTCGTTCGCCCGCGCTCTGATGCGGTCGATGACCGTGTCCTCGGCTTCCTGCGAGGTGAGCCCCTCGTGGTGGATGAGCACGGCGAGGTAGTTGCTGACGTCGCCGCGGGCGCGTTCTTTGGCTGCGGAGAACACGTCGTTGCTCCAGCAGATGACGTCGTTGGCGGCAAGCAGCAGACTCTGAAACACCGGAGCGTGGTAGATCAGGTCGGGGACCTCACTGCGGGCGGCGAACTCGCTGAGCGCGACGACGTACGGCACTGATCCCGACTGGCGCCGGATGGCCACGTAGACATCGGGAGCCGCCGGTACACCGGCCATCCGCTGCACGGACTCGAGGTGGTAGCCGTCGAAGTTGTCCCTGACCGCCGCGACGAACCGCGTGTGCCAGGCGCCCGACATGTGCGGGAAGGTGCGGCGGCACAGGTCGGCCAGCGCACGGCAGGCCGGTATGTCCGCGTCGGCATCGGAGAGGACTCCCTTGCCGTCAACGATGCGCTCGAGTCGCGCTCTGGCGTTCGCCCACTCCTCTGGGGTGTCGTAGTGGCCCTCACCCGCCTGGTCGTCCATGGACACCAGCCAGGTGATCCACCCCGCACAGACGATCAGGTCGGACAGAGCAGCAAAGGGGTACACGAACGTGCAGCCCTCGCCGATGCGGGCCAGGCTGAGGCGTTCTGCGGCCGCCGGGGTCGGGATCAGCCCCATCCGGCGCGCCCACTGCAGGTTGCGGTCCTCCACCAGCGTTGCATATGGGTTCGTGTGAGCTACGAACGGCAGGGGAATGTCGAGATGCGAACTCATGTGGGCCTCCCTCCACATCGACGCTGGAACACGGGTGAGTTGCTGGTTGGTCAGGTCCTCGCACGTGCGGTCATGACCAGGTTCCTCGGACTCATGACGAGGCTGAGGGACGGCCGTATCCGTGTTCGTGATGGTTCGAGGTGCCAGCGCGCGGTGATCGTCGCCAGCGCGATCACTCCTTCCGCCATGGCGTAGTTGTCGCCGATGCACCGTCGTGCGCCGCCTCCGAACGGAATGAGCGCCGAGCGACCTGCGTGTGAGCGGTCCGGCTCCCACCGGCCGGGGTCGAACCGATCAGGGGCGGGGTACAGGTCTGGCCGGTGGTGGATCACATACGGGCTGTAGATGATGTCCGTGCCAGCGGGGACCTGATACCCGCCCAAGATCGTGTCGCGGCTTGTCTTGCGAGTGAAGAGCCAGCCCGGCGGGTGCAGTCGCAGCGCCTCGGTGAGGACGCGGCCGGTGAGTTCCAGTTGCTGCGCCTCCTCCAAGCCCAGCGTGCGGTCATCTCGGGCGATGGCATCGACCTCACGACACAGCCGATGGTGAAGATCGGCGTCCAGGGACAGCTGGTAAAGCGACCAGGCGAGGGCATTGGCGATGGTTTCGGTGCCGGCGAAGAAGAAGGTCAGGATCTGGCCGATGATCTCCTCGTCCGACGTCCGTCGGTCCTGCCCGTCACCGAGGATGAGCATGGACAGCAGGTCCCGGTGGTCGATCTCGTCCCTCCGGTACTGCTCGATGACCTGTGCGACCAGTGCGCCGAACCCGGCCAACACCCGCGCACTCCGCCGCTTGATGCCGTTCGGCACCCTCTTGAGGAGCGGCGGTGCGAATGCTTCGAAGAGCACGTCGTCTCCCAGCACCGAGAGGTCGGCCAAGGCGTCCCGGAGAGCGGTGTTCAACGTCGGCGACGCACCGGTGAAGACGCTGGCGATCAACGCTTTCCCCGCGAACTTCAGCATCTCGTCAACCACGTCCAGTCGCTGCCCGTCACGCCAGTCGTCGATGTGCTGGACGATCTGCTCACTTGCCACCTGGGCGTAACCCCGCAATCGAGCCCTGGTGAACGCGGGCTGCAGCATGCGGCGCTGCCGACGGTGCTCCGAGTGGGGACAGGCCGCCAGGCCGTTCGCCGTCATCTCGGCGATCCTGGCGAAGATGGGACCGCCGCGATCGAACGTCGCGTCATCACGCAGGACTTCGCTGGTCAGTTGGGCGCTGCACACGACCAGAAAGGCGTTGGAGCCGATCCGAACCCTCACCAGATCGCCGTGACTGGGCAACGACGAGAGAAACCCCAGCGGATTTCGCAGAAGCGCTGGCGCATGACCGACGAGGGGAAGCGATCGAGGCGCAATCGGGATGGCCGAGCCAGAGTCCATGGTCCCTCGCACAAGCCGGTTCGCAACACCGTGAGTTCAATCGTACGCAGGCCGAAGAGCATGGTCCGGCAACGACCCCGTGTGTCAAACGGAACGCCTGAGAGACTACTACGAAGTAGCTGATGGATGCCAGGTCAGGTGTAGTCGGAATGTTGACGTCATACGCGATCGCACCGCGGCTCTGGCCCGGATCTTTCGTGCGGGTGGCGGCCTGGCTTGAGGGTGTGATCGGTGGGTGTTGTGGGTCCGCCTTTCGGTGCTCGGGATCGTTGCGGCGGCCCGTTGTCGCTCGTGGGGATGGGGTTGTGGTTGGTCAGGCCAGTCGCGGTAGGTCACGAGGCGCTGGTGAGCGGTCAGGGCCGGATCATCTCAGGGCGCGTGGGAGGCAAGCCGGAGATGGGTTGCCGGGCGTGGCGCGTCCGTCATCGTAGGCCGCGGTCCACGCGTGCGCGGGGATGCGGGCGAGGCGTGCAACGGCGTGAACCCGAGCGAGTAGCCAAGTTTCCTTCTGCGTAGCCATTTCATGAACTGTGAGTGCCGTTGGCGGCGTCAGTGCGGATGAGCACCTTGCGGCCGACGCGTCTCGGTGGACAGGTGGGTCTTGCCGGTTCCGGGCGGACCGAGGAGCACCACGTTCTCTTCGCCCGCGACGAAATTCAGCGTTCCGAGGTGTGTGATGGTCTCGCGCTTTGGTGACGGATCGTCTGCTGGGCATCGGCATCATCGCCGTGATCCATCTTCTCGAACGAGGTCCCGGCGATGACGTCGTGGCCCCGCCCCGCCGCCTCGGAGCACATCTGTGGGCGCAGGTACTCGAAGAGTCGTTGCACGAGGGCAAACGGCATCTCGCGCTCCAGCGGCGACGCGGCAGCCCAGCCGATCAGAAGCCCGTGTCCGCGTGCCGTCACGAAGGCCACTTCCAGCAGGGCGGTCTTGCCACATCCGATCGGCCCTTCCAGCACCAATGCCGCACCAGCCCCTCGGGTCGGCGTAGAGGTCAACCAGCGCCACCGGCCCCCACGTTCGCCAAGCGCTCGACCTTCCTCAGATCGGTGCTGGCCTTCAACGCCGCCAGGCACAGGGCGATGACCAGACTGGGGCCTCGAGGTCGCTCTGACCGCACTTTTCTGTCGTGCTGCTGGGCATCGGAGGCTTTCGCAACTCACAGCGAGCCGCATCGACCTTCAGCATTCCGAATCAACGAAGATCGACTTTAGAGCTGCCGATGTCAGGGTCTTCGTTCCCTCCAAGGAGCACGTCATGCGCCTGCGCAACCTTGACCTGAACCTGCTCGTGCTCCTGGCCGAACGGGCTGGACCGAGCCAGTCGACGCTGTCCACTGCCCTGACGTCCACCGACGGCGGCCGGACGACGACCATCACCGACGGTTCGTGGCGGTGGTCGGAGAGTCCTGTCACCGGCAACGATCTCTACGACGCCCGGCTGGAGGAGAAGGGGTGGGACAGGCGCCGTTTCGCCGACACGCCGACACGCTGTGCGGACCACGCAAGCTCTGTGCCCAGTGCTGATCGCGAACGACGCACCGCCGATCCAGGGCCGCGCAGGCCCTCGAAGCCACGACGATCACCCAGCAGCACGCCGGAACGCACGTCCACGACTTCGGTCAGAACATCGCAGTTCCCGCTACTCGTGAAGATCCTCACCCGGCGGGGGCCGAGGTCGTACAGGAGCCGAGTGTCGCGTGAAGCCCGGCCCACACCTCGGTCAGCCAGGCGACGGTTGGCTCGCAAGGCTTGCCCCGCACCTCACCTCGTTCGTCCGCCACAGTCGCGATCGTGGCCACGACGAGGCTGATGCACCGCAACCAAGCGTCCGCCTCATCACGTGAGTTCAGCTGGACGACTCCACCGGAGGCAGGAAGCGCGGATGCCATCAGCTGCACCTGCCGGGAAATGTCGCTCAGGCAGGAGCCCGCGGAGAAGCTGAGCACCCAGTCGGGTTCGTGCTGTCCCAACTCGAATCTCAGGATCGTGTCGATCCTGAGATCCTGGCGGAGTTCCGGGGATGGCCACAACGTTCCGTCCGGTGCTGTGATGAAAGAGCTGAGGTGGTGGTCGATCAACTTGGCCAGTCCATCGACGTAACTGCGCAATACGTCGATCTCGTATCCGCTCAGAATGCCGATGTAGGTGGAATCGCCGCAACGGTCCCAACTGATCATCGAATCTCCCTCGGGCAACTGGCGCGCCATGCTTCCGTGAAGCTAGTTTGTGCGTTCTATCGGACGTCTGCAGCCGTTGTCCGAGTATTCGGCCCGTGAGGGCAGAAATTTTGCACGAAACGTTCGCGTTCCGCCGGGCAGAGAGAGCCGGCCGGCATCTCGTCGCACGGCGCCCCGTGCGGTGACCACCATCGACCACGGCCGCCCGGAGTTGTGCGGGGCGTGGAGCGCGTACGGACCTCGCGGTCTCGTGAGTGTCGTTCAAGCAAAGGGCGGCATGGTCTGTTGACAACGTCGGCCTTCACGAAGCCTGGTGGGACACCGCGTCCGGCAGGGAATGGCGGGATGCGCCAATGCGCTGTTGTGGAGCACCACTTCGTTCATCGGCCCGTGCAGTTGTCAGGATGCCGGCACGGTGAAAATGACCGGTTTGTCGGCCGGCGAGGGCTTGTTGCCCGTTCAGACATGAATCTTTGCCCCTATATGTGTTGTGGCGACTTTTCGTGGACCTTGGTGGCAAGCTTCTGGCTGGGCGTGAAGAAAGGTTTGTGGCGGTGAGGTCGAGTCGAGTGGCGAGGGAGTTCTACTCGGTACCCGTGTGCTCCGCGCGAGTGCACGACTACCTTCTGCGCGGCTCGAACAGCTTCAGTGCCGACCGCCGCTACGCGGATTCGTTCGCCGCTGTCCAGCCCAGGGTGCGCAGGCTCCTGCGGACGGAACGGGTGTTCTGGACCAGGGCGGTCTGCTTCATGCTCGATCGCGGCATTCGGCAGTTCCTCGACCTGGGCGCCGGACTGCCCGTGCACGACGGCGAGAACGATCTCGCTCCGTTTCACGGACAGGACGATCAGGTGCGCTTCGTGCACATCGACAGCGATCCAGCGGCGGTGGCGCATGGCAGCATGCTCTTGAGCCGTCGTTCGGACAACCTCTACCTGCAGGCTGACGCCGCTGACGTCGCCCATGTGGTTTCCGCCTGCGTGCAGAGCGGTGCGATCGACGTTCGGAGACCGGTCGGAATTCTCGCGGTCGGGCTCCTGCACCTCATCCCTCCCCGGAGTCGGCCAAAAGCGCTGGTGTCGCGGTACTGCTCGGTGTTCGCTCCCGGGAGCGTCGCCGCGATCACTCACCTCACACCGCGGTTCGGGGGTGAACACCGTGCCGAGGCGGCGAGACTCATCGCGGGACCGGACCGGACGCTCTACCCCCGCAGCAGGGCTGCGGTGCAGCGGATGTTCTCGGGTCTGAAACTGGTCCAGCCCGGTCTGACGTTGCTTTCGCACCTGTGGCGGCCCGGTGTACCGGTCTCGGAGTTCGAGGGGGCACAGGTTGAAGGCTTGCTGGGCGGGCTCGCCGTGACGAACTGACGAGGACGATTCTGGTGTGGTTGAGTGCGCGCCGCTCTCGGCCATGTGCGAGGAGGGTCAGCCGCCGAGTTCACGTGGTGCATGGCAGGTGGGTGGTGCGCAGGCTCGCGAGCCTGACGGCCTCTTTCCGCGGACATCGTCGATCGCACGTCCCGGCCGGTGCTCGGTGACGATGCGCGGGCGTTCTCCGCCCCGACCGGTGGCCTCATCTCAGATCTGTGCACGGTGTGGCCGAAGTGGCCTGAGCAGCCCCCGAGGTCTCCCAGCGCACCTGCGCGAACGTCGCGTCGAAGGTGCCCTTGGTGTAGACGAGGAACGGGATGTCGACGTTGGCCGGGTCAAGGCCCTTCCCCTCGGCGGCAAAACAAGCCAAGGGGATCCTGATGGTCGTCTTCTGCCCCAAGGGCACGTTTCGCAGCACGGAGGTCGCGGTCAGGGTCGCTGCGCACGGGTAGCTGCAGTGCATGGCGATGTCGACCTCGGCGGCGGGCGGTGT
Source organism: Lentzea sp. NPDC004782 (assembly GCF_040609115.1). Lineage (NCBI taxonomy): Bacteria > Bacillati > Actinomycetota > Actinomycetes > Pseudonocardiales > Pseudonocardiaceae > Lentzea > Lentzea sp. NPDC004782. Next base: position 70,842 of record NZ_JBEXJN010000042.1, on the reverse strand, counting down.
CACGACCACCACGTCGAAGGCGAGCGCACCCGACTCGAGGTAGGGGCGGGCGTCCTGCCGTCCCTGCGGATGCTGCAGGTAGAACTGCCCCGGTCCGTTGCCCGTCCAGACAACCCGGCGGCCGTCAGCTTTGCCGTTCACGTCGCCCGGCTGCACCGACAACGCGGGATGCGCGGCAGTTCCTCCGGGGCTGAGCGACGTGCCCGTCCAGTCGAGCTCGGATCCGATCATGCTATGGAACGGGGCGACGTCCTGACCGTCGCGGAGGGCGACGAGCCCCCAGGGATAGCTCTGGGGCGTGACTTCCACGTTGGTGCCCGACTCGCTTTGCTGCGCTGTTCTGCCGATCTGCGTGGTGCCACGCGGCTGAGCGTTCACCAGACCACTACTCATCGCCGCTGAGGTGACCACACCACCGAGCAGCAGCACAGCGGCGGCCACCGCGGCGATCGTCAGTCTCCGGCGTCCGATCGCGGTTCCCTTGCCCTGCTGCGGTGGCGTGTGGCGGTGACCCGCGGGCGGGAGGCCGGGCCTGAAAAGCATGGGCGTACTGATGCCCGAACTCGGTGTCGCCACGGGTGCGTGGTCCGGGATGCCGCCGAGTGGGGCGGGCGTGGCCACCGCAGCGCTGGCGGACATTGACGTCACGGGTGCTGGACGAGTGCGGATCTCCTGCGTGCGGGCGGCGGCTGCGGCGCGGGTATGAGTCGCTTGTGCGCGGACGATCGCCGCAGCACCCAAAGCCACCGTGAGCTTGGGATGCAGACTTACACGCACGGGTCTGCCGAACGTTTGCGACACGGTTTGCCCGATGAGGGGAATGCGGGACGAGCCTCCGGCGAGCAGGACACCGGCAAGTTCAGCCGGGCGCAGGCCGGCGGAGGCGATCGTGCGCAGCAGCGCGTCCGTGGTGACTTCGAGGTGCGGCTTGATCAGGTCGTTGAACTCAAGACGCGTCACGAGCACGTCGCGCGGGCCGTCCGGCAGTTCCAGGTGCACGACCGCGTCCGGCTCCGTGGACAGTTCTTCCTTGGCCTGCCGACACGCCTCCCGCACAGCGGCGAGCACAGGGGTGTGGTCCGGGTCGGCGGGGTCGAGCGCGGAGACCGCTCCATCGAGCCGATCATCGAGGTGAGCCAGGAGCGACTCGTCGAAGTCGATCCCTCCGAGATGCTCGATGCCTTCCGGCGTGCCGAGGATCTCCATCCCGTACTGCCGCGCCCGCAGGATGGTGGCGTCGAACGTGCCGCCCCCGAGGTCGTAGACGGCGACGATCTCGCCTTCGCCGAGCCTGCGCTCGACCGAGTAGTGCATCGCCGCGGCTTCGGGTTCGGTGACGATCTGCACATCGCGCACACCGGCGAGGCGGGGCACCTCCTCGAAGTGCTCGCGCCGGTAGGGACCCCACACAGCGGGACACGTCAGCACCACTGCGCCTGGAGGAGAGCCTTTGACCGCGTTCGCCGTGCTGATCACGTCGCGCAGCTGCGACGCCATCAACGACGCCGGTGACCGGACCACACCACCGAGTGGGCGTGGCGTCGGGTCGGCGAGCCGGCGCTTGTGGGCATGCGAAGCCCTCAACGGGTTCACGGTGGCCTCGCGTTCGGCTTCGTCTCCGGTGAGCAGCACGCCGTTCTCGGCGGCGTAGACCACCGACGACACCGTGACGTTGCGCCCGAGTGGAATGACACGTGTGCCCGTGGCGCCGGACGCCGCGGCAGCGGTGTACGTCGTGCCCAGGTCGACGCCCAATCCGTAGGCCATGGTCAATCTCCATGAGTCGGAACGTGTTGCACCAAAGTCCGATTCAAGTGCGTGACCGCCTCATGGGCGAGACAGCGCGTATGAAGGTGTCGAGAAGACGGCCTGTTCGTGCGGACTTGCACAGCGCTTCCCGGACAGCTGCCCTTTGGGAGAGACGGGCCGTCCCGGCCGCGCCTAAAATCGCCGCGCCTGACGCTCTTCGCGCCGCTGGTCCTCGTTTCGGTTCTGACGTTCGGTTCCTGCGCCGTGCTCCTCCTGGTCGCTGCCGGCCTCGGCGGTGCCGGTGCCGCGCCGGATCCCGCGAGGTGGACTCTCATCAGCGGCACCACGACCTGAGGATCGAGACGATGGTTCTGCCCGCAAGCGCTCGCCGCTGTTGGCAGAGCCCGTTTCACTTCGCACCTGATCTGGGCAGCCGTCTGGAATGCGCCACCGGAACAGCGGGAGTGGGTGATGGCAAAGCCGGTTGGCGTCCTTGAAGTGCGCAGAAGCCGTCAACCTCGGAGGACGATGTGAACGAATGATCACGGGATCGTCCAGTGCGGACGCTTGTGATTGTGAACGACAGCCGTATCCACAGGCACAACGGCGCCGGGATCGGATTCCGCTACTGGGCGAGCGCGATCCGGCTCTCGGGAGTACGGCTGATCGTCAGACTACTGGACTCCGCCAGCAGCACCGGTGACTACGCGCGCAGCGCCGACGTCTACGTGTCCTCCGACGCGGCCGGCTGGACGAAGGTAGCTTCGGTCAGGGCGAGCGGCCAACAGATCGAGCTGGCCTCCTTCCCGACGCAGACGGCTCGCTACCTCAAGGTCGTCAACACCGGCAGCTCCGGCAACTGGTGGTCGATCGCGGAAATCGGCGTATACCACAGGACAGATCCGGATCCAGACCCGGATCCGGGTGCTCCGCTGGTACGGGACAGCTGGTCGGCAACGGCATCCAATGAAAGCCCGTGGCCCAACGACGCACTCGGCCACATCCTCGACGGCGACACCAGCTCCCGGTACAGCTCCGGGACAGGCCAGTACGACGGCATGTGGATCCAGGTGGACATGGCTCTGCCGCAGACCTTCAGCAAGGTCGAGCTGGACTCCGGCAGCAGCAGGGATGACTACGCGCGCAACGCAGACATCTACGTTTCCTCGGATGGAACCAGCTGGACGAAAGTCGCGTCCGTCGTCGGCGACGGCCAACCGGTCCAGGGGGCGTCCTTCCCGGCGCAGACGGCCCGGTACATCAAGGTCGTCAACACCGGCAGCGCCGGCAACTGGTGGTCCATCGCAGAGTTCAACGTCTACCGGTAGCAACCCACACCGAACTCCGAGCCCGGATCAGCCTTCCTGCTGACCGGGCTCGGAGTCATTTTTCGGCCTGGCGCTGCAGCAACAGGCCGATCTCCTCGTGTTGGAGTTCGGCGTCGCCGGCGGTGTTCATCATCAGCTCGCGCGCCAGATCTTGGGCGCTCACCCCAAACCGCTTCCCGGTCTCCATGACCCGCTGCCGCGTCTGCGGGTTGATTCGCTCCGCGGAAGAGTGGTAGATCGCCGCAGGCCGGGTCTGATGGAAGATCAACTGAGGGGCGGCATCGACCTGGTGGCGGAGGTCGCCATCCGGTACCGGAAGCTCGTGGCGGCGGACATCGATGCGATCTTCTGCGACCACGGTTACGGCTTCGACCGCGTGGTTACGTCGGATTCGACCGAGTCGGATCTGGTCGAGCTGGCCGGCTGAAACGTCCAACCGGCTCACACCGCTCTCCTGATCCTGAACTGAAAGTAGGTGCGGCTGCTTCATCCACTGGGTCAACGCCCCGCACGCCCTGCTTGCTCGAGGCCATTCTGTCCGGCAGACGCGGTGCCCGGCCTTGGCTTGGGGTGGTGGCCTGCAGTGCAGTTCAGTGCCGCGAAACTGTGCGTCCTGAACGTGTCGCTCCAGTCAGTGGGCAGGACTCTGGATCTGCTTGATGCAGCGGCAATTTCGCCGTGCGAGGCTGGATGCTGTGAGCGCTTGGGTGGTGGCGAAGAGGTCACCAGTGGCGCAGCGGGTGGCCAGGTTGCTGACCTGCGAATTCAAGAATCTCGGTGACAAGGCGACACGCGGATTCTGCCAGTTGGCGGAGGCGTTCTGCTCCCAGTTCGCTCCCACGTAAGGCAAAGGGTCTGTCGATGATCCTCATCGACAGACCCTTTGACCTGGTGAAACATACTGTGGGCGATACTGGGATCGAACCAGTGACCTCTTCGGTGTGAACGAAGCGCTCTCCCGCTGAGCTAAACGCCCGTGTTCTGTTGTCTTGCTGTCCCGCTCTCGCGGTGTGGCCATAGCTTACAACATCATCAACGAGAACCAAAAATCGGGCTCTGCAACCAGCTCCAGTCGATGCCGAACCAGCCGCCGACCAGCGCGAACGCGTTCAGTAGGTACAGGGTTGCCAGCACGATGGCGCAGACGCCGGCCATCACGAGGGCGCGGACCCAGACGGGCTGGCGCTTGAGCCACTCGACCCAGCGGTCGTAGTAGCGCTTGGCGAACTTCAGGACTCGGCCCGCCCACTCGAACTCCGTGGCGAGGATGGCGAGGCCCGCGAAGACCACCAGCCAGCCCGGGCCGGGGTACGGGATCATGATGATGCCCGTGATCAGCACCAGGCTGCCGATCACGCCGACGCCGATGCGGTAGGCCAGGTTCAGCGCCGGGTTGCGGTGGAACCAGTGGCGCCAGCCCTTGTGTTCGTCGGGCTTCACGTCGGGCTTGGTCATGTGTCGATCATCCTGGTGGGACTCAGGCGGGTGCAACCTGGCCTCCTGCCAGCACCTCCGAGGGCTTCGGTGGGGCTTGGCGGCCCGGTTCGAGCGACACCGCGAACGTCGTGTGCTTGTGCGCGTCGGCCGACCAGGTCAGGAGTTGCGGGTCGGTCGAGCCTGCGCGCACGTCGAACACCGCCAACGGTACCGGCGCTTTCGTACTTGCACCCCAAACCACGTAAACGTGACTCGCGTCGTTGGGCTTGAGGTTCATCGGCATCACCGCGCCGGCGGTGGGGCTCGACAGGACGACGGCCACCTCGTCGCCGGAGCCGGTGCGCAGGACCGCCCTGTTCGTCGCGGGGTCGGCGGCGAGTGAGAGGGCCCTGTTCAGCTGGTCGGAGCGCGACTGGGCGGCAGTCACCTCGGTGGACAGCTGGTTCACGCGCAGGCCCAGGTAGCCGCCGCCTGCCAGGACTGCGGCTGCTGCTGCCGCGGCCAGCAGGACGCGGCCGGTGCGGCGGCGGTGTTGCGGGCGCAGCGGGGTCGGGGCCGCGTGGCGCGGGCCGTGCGGGGTGGGCACGTCCTGCGGGATGTGTTCGATCTGTTCCATCAGCTTCGCGCGCAGGCGGGGTGGTGGCTGCTCCTGGCGGACGGCGCCGCCGATGCCCGCGAGGACCTCCTGCGTCGACCGCACCGTGCGCTGGCACGTGGGGCAGGTCGGCAGGTGGTCGCGGACCACCGCTTCCTCGTCCGGCTCCAAGGAGTGCATCGCCCAGCCGACGGCGAGCTCCTCGTGAGGGCACAACTCGCCGTTCACCGGTTTGCTCCTGTCGTCTCGCCGGTCTCGCCGGCCCACAAGTTCCCCAACGTGCCTCTGAGACGTCTGATCGCCGCGAACGTGCGCGATTTCACAGTCCCCAGTGGCACGCCTGTCAGCTTCGCCACCTCGCACTGCGTGTAGCCGCCCAGATAGGCCAGTGCGATGACTTGGCGCTGCTCTTCCGGCAGCGTGCGCAGAGCCGCTCTGACCTCGGCGCTCACCACGCTCACCAACGCTTCGTGGTCGGAGCCCTCGGCCGGTGGCGAGACGTCGTCGGTGAGGGGAACAGTTCGACGACGCTGCGTGTTCTCCTTGCGTACGGCATCCACCGCGCGGTGGTGAACGAGGGTCATCAACCAGGTGCCGAAACTTCCGCGCGTGGGGTCGAACCTGGCGGGGTGCCGCCAGAGTGCGAGGAAGGCCTCCTGGACGACGTCCTCGGCCAGTTCCGGGTCCACGCAGATGCGTCTGGCCAGCGAATATGCTGGCGTGCCGTACCTGTCGTACAGCTCACCGAACGCCGACCGATCGCCCTGTGCAAGCCTTTGCACGAGCTCGAAATCGGACGGCCGGCCGTCGCGTGACGCGGCGGATGGGCCGGGCGAGTCAGCCACCAGAGATGTCCTCACGTCCAACATTCGCGCAACAGCCGGTACCGGGTTCAGGTTAGACCCAGCAAGATGGGACTGGCTTAACGCGGGCTGACGAGCGAGGAGGACACGGAGCGCGTGCAGACGGTCGCCGTGCGCAGTCAAGCTGACCCGATGGGGTGATCTGCGTCCGATCGGCGAGCGTTCCTCGCCACATGCACGTCACAACTAAGGTGCTCGGTCGTTTCCATGACCGGGAAGGGAGAAGAGGGTAACGACGATGCGCAACGACCACGTGACGCTCCGCTCGACAGCGGTCTTCGACCTGCTGGCGCCGAGGACCCCCGCGGTCCCGGTCCAGGTGGAGCTTCGATACGACACGAAGGACCCGTACGCGGTCGTGGCCGCGTTCCGCACCGGCCGTGCCGGTTGGGTCGAGTGGGTTTTCGCCCGCGATCTGCTCGCCGACGGCCTGATCGCCGACGCCGGTGACGGCGACGTCCGGATCCGCCCCGCCGCCGACGACCCCGAGGTCGTCGTGATCGAGCTGAGCTCGCCGTCCGGCCACGCCATGTTCGAGGCGTCCGCCCAGGAACTCGCCGACTTCCTCGACCGGACCTACGACGTCGTCGTGCCGGGCAACGAGCACCTGTGGGTCAACGTCGATGAGGCGCTCACGCACCTCATCTCGAACGACCTGAGCTGAATAATCCGAGGTAGGGGGCCCGTGAACGCGGTGCGGGTACCCCCGGTGAAACCCGGTTGAACCCCTCGTATAAGGTTTGTTTCAACATCACGAAGTCAGTGATGAACGCGGATGTAGCGCAGTTGGTAGCGCATCACCTTGCCAAGGTGAGGGTCGCGAGTTCGAGTCTCGTCATCCGCTCTGTGAGTCCCCTGTGGGCATCTACTGAGGACTCATGCTCCTGGCGGAGTGGCCGAGTGGCTTAGGCAAGGGCCTGCAAAGCCCTGTACACGGGTTCGATTCCCGTCTCCGCCTCGGACGATTAGCTCAGCGGGAGAGCACTACCTTGACACGGTAGGGGTCACTGGTTCAATCCCAGTATCGTCCATGAGGATCACAGTGGGGCCAGGTGCACAACGCGCCTGGCCCCACTGCCGTTCCAGGGCCTTGCCGGCGGTCTCACCAGGCTCAAGATCAGCCGATTTGGAAGTTCCGGGGCCCGTCGGATAAAGTTCCTCTCGCACCACGGGAAACCGAGGGGCAACGCGGATGTAGCGCAGTTGGTAGCGCATCACCTTGCCAAGGTGAGGGTCGCGAGTTCGAGTCTCGTCATCCGCTCGGACGATTAGCTCAGCGGGAGAGCACTACCTTGACACGGTAGGGGTCACTGGTTCAATCCCAGTATCGTCCACTCGCCTGCAGAAGCCCTCGATCGAACCTGATCGAGGGCTTCTTGCTGTTCGCGGCCGACAGGTATCGCCCAGTTTTTGTCCAATTTTTGGTCGCAAGGGCCAAAAATGCCCACTTTTTTGTCTTTTATCGACCGGGGTCGCACCTCTACCGTTGTGCGCTGTGTCCGGCTATGAGTTCGATTTCTTCATCAGCTACAGCCGTCAGGGCAGTGTGCAGAAATGGCTGCTGAACCACTTTTACAACAAACTCGTCGAGTGCCTTGCCGACGAGTGTGCGCCCGCGCCCAAGGTGTACATGGACCGTCACATGCCGCGCGCCGTGGAGTGGTCGCACAACCTGGCGACCTCGCTGCGCCACAGCAAGATCATGATCCAGGTGATGACGCCGCACTACTTCAGGTCCGGCTGGTGCATGTCGGAGCTGGACAGTATGCGGGCACGGGAGAAGATGCTCGGGCTTGCCAGTACCGAGGTCTCCCAGGGGCTGATCTACCCCATCCTCTACTCCGACTCGGAGAACTTCCCGATCACAGAGCGGATGCGAAAATGGCACGACTTCAAGGAGTACGCGCATCCTGACCCGGTTTATCAGCAGACGGTCGACTACATCCACTTCCACAAAGAAGTGAAGAAGCTGGCGGGTGATCTCGTCGAGCTGATGGAGCAAGCTCCCGATTGGCAGCCGAACTGGCCGATTGTCGAACGCCCCGACCCGATCGTCACCCCGCGCACACCCTTACCGAGGTTCAAGCGATGTCCGGAACCGTGATCACGTTCTACTCCTACAAAGGCGGCGTCGGGCGCAGCTTCACCCTGGCCAACACGGCGGTGCTGCTCGCGCGCTGGGGTTACCGGGTGCTCGCGGTGGACTGGGACCTGGAAGCGCCCGGCCTTCATCTCTACTTCCGGCCGCACCTTTCCCAGATGCCGCCGAGTGGTGTGATCGATCTCGCACACGAGTTCATCCAGAAAGTGGAAATGCCGAGCTCGCACACCGTTCGAGTCAACGTCGAGGGCGGAGTGCTCGACCTGATCGCCGCGGGAAAAGTCGTCGACCACCGGATGGACGCCTCCTACGCGCCCCGGATGCAGGGCATCGACTGGGAGGACCTGTACGAGGACGGGTTCGCCGAGTTCCTGGAGGAACGCCGAGACGAGTGGATCGCCAAGTACGACTTCGTGCTGATCGACAGCCGTACCGGCGTCTCGGACATCGCGAGCATCTGCACCGCACAGCTGCCGGACCGGCTGGTGGTGGTGTTCACCGCCAACGACCAGAACCTCAACGACGTGGTGGACATCGCCCGTCTCGCGGACAGCGCGCGGGACCGGCTGCCCTACGACCGGCCACGCCACCAGGTGATGCCCGTGCTGTCCAGGCTGGACGGCACGGTCGAGTACAAACGGGCCGCGGAGTGGCAGAAGAAGTCCGCGAAGGTCGTCGCCCCGCTCTTCCGCAACTGGTTGGTCAAGAGCGTGCAACCCGACCTGATGCTGCGACATCTCACGGTGCCGTACGTCTCCTACTGGAGTTTCGGCGAACTGCTGCCCGTGCTGGAGGAGCAGTCCCCGTCACCGAACCAGATCTCGTTCGCGCTGGAGACGGTTGCCTCGGTGATCGCGCAGGAGTTCGACCGGACCGATCTGCTGGCGGACAACCGCGACGCCTACGTGGCCGCCGCGCGCTCGCGGCGGCGGAAGTTCGACCTGGACCTGATGGTGTCCAGTCCGAGGACGTTGTGGCGCACGAGCACCGAGCTGATCACCGAGCTGCGTCTGCTCGGGGTGAAGGTGGACAGGTCGGTCTCCGGTGATCCGGGGATTCTCGACCAGCCGGGGGACCCCGCGCAGCATCTCTGTCTCGTCATCGACGGCGGGTTGAGCCGGTGGCAGCTCACGGAGGCGGAACGGTTCGCACGTCGTGCGCTCGGGCCGGACGGTGCGCAGCGGCAGATGTTCTGCCTGGTTGCCCGCGGCACGAACCGCGACCTGCTGCCGGGGTTCCTGCGCAACCTCCAGCACCTGGAGTTCGACCAGTCGCTGCGGCCGGTGCGGGTGGCCAGGAAGCTGTACGACCTGATCAGCGCGACCCCGGCGCCGGAGACCGAGCCGGACCACGAGGCGTTGAGGGACGCCGAGGCGGCGCTGCGCGAGGTGCCGGCACAGGTGCCTTATCCCGCAAGGATCGCGCTCGTCGAGGAAGCGGTGCAGGGACTCGCCGGTGCGCTCGAAGACGGCGACATGGACCTGTTGCGCGACCGGTCGGCCGACCTGCTGCTGTTGAGCAAACCGCACCGCAACGGGACCGGGGTGGCGGTGCCCGAGCAGGTGCGCACCGAGGTGAGCGCACTGCTCGCCCGGATCGAGCGACGAATCAACGCGTTCACGGACTGAAAGGCGGCGTGATGCCGGAGAAGTACGCGACCAGCGCCAAGTCGGCACTGATGGTCATGATGCTGGCCAACCGGGAGGTGCCGAACACGGAGCTGAAGGAGACCTACAAGATCACGCTGCTGCCGAAGGACCGCGACGTGCTGAACCGCGACAAGCTCCTGGAGACGCTGAAGGAGGGGCGGCGGTTCATCCACCGGATCACCGACCGCGGCATCGATTGGTGCATGACCCACCTCGTCGAGAGCGAGCTGCCTCCTCGGGTCGGGCCGCAGGCGCGGGTGAACCAGGAGCTGTTGCGGCGCATGGTTCCGTTCCTGCGCGACCGCGGGCTGCTCGCCGAGGCGATCCGGTCGCGCGGGCTGGAGGAGCTGATCCGGCAGGTCTACCTGGAGCTGGGCGACGGCTACCAGGACTGGGTGCGGCTGGCGAAGATCCGGCCGCGGCTCGACGGCGCTGATCGCGAGGAGGTTGACGAAACCCTGCTGAAGATGGTCAAGGCCGGCACCACCCACCTGGTTCCCGACTCGAACCGCAAGGTGCTGACCGAGGCCGACCACGCGGCGGCGATCCGGATCGGCGGCGAGGACAAGCACCTCATGGCGATCGAGGAATCATGACCGAGCAACTGCGCGAGGCGCTCGCGGTCGTCCGCTTCAACTCGGCCGAGACCCCCGACGACGTGTGGCACGCCTCGCCCTTCCACATCGAGGGTCTGCACACCAGGGCTGAGCACCGCCTCCGTGCGGGCATCGCCGACGCCAGGGCCAGCGTCGGGCCGAGCATCGGTGGCCTGGTGCTGCAGGGGGAGAAGGGCGTCGGCAAGACGCACCTGCTGGGTTCGGTGCGCCGGATGGTCCAGGGGCAGGGCGGCTACTTCTTCCTCGTCGAGGTCACGTCGGGCAAGGCGTTCTGGGACGACGTCGCCGACGCCATGCGCAGTGAGCTGCGCCGGGCCAACGACGAGGGCGACATCCAGCTCACGGTGTTGCTGCGGCAGCTGTGCCTGGGCGCCGACGTGCCCGCGGAGGTCGCGCGGGCGGTGGCGGGCGAGGCGCCGCTGACGCCCGAGCACCTGCGGACGTTCCTCAGTGGACTGCGCACGGTGGACAGCCGGATCGCCGTGGAGTGCGGTGACACGATCCGCGCGCTCGTGCTGTACGCCTCGGAGCACTCGGACGTCGGCAGGTCCTACCTGAAGGGCGTGGACGAGTCGAGTGAGGAACGCAGGCGCTGGGGCCTGCCCGCCGAGTCGAACCCGTCCAGGACGCTCGTGCGGGACATCTCCCGCGTCCTCGCCATGACCGGTCCGTGCGTCATCGCCGTCGACCAGCTGGACACGCTGGTCAACAAGGGACAGGACGTGACCGGCGAGGTGGTGACGAACCCCGAGCTGGTGCAGGAGATCGCCGACATCTCGGACGGTCTGATGCAGCTGCGCGAGACGACGCGGCGGACGATCACCGTGGTCGCGTGCCTGCCCAACACGTGGAGGATGCTGAAGTCGATCGCGAGCGACACCGTGGAGGACCGGTTCACCACGACGCCGATCCTGGCCTCCATCGGCGATCCGGAGATCGGCAGGAAGCTCGTCGAGAAGTGGCTCGGTGTGATGTACCAGCGCAACGGGATCGTGCCGCCGCACTCGACGTGGCCGGTCGCGCCGAGTGCGTTCGACCCGGCGAACTGGTCTGCCCGCACGCCGCGCCAGCTGCTCAAGCGGGTGCACCAGCACGCTGAAGCGTGTTTGTACGGCGAGATCGGGGAGCTGGGCTCGTTCGACGAGCCGCAGCCGGTCGAGGTGGTGACGACGCCGGTTCCCGCCGGGCCGGAACCGGACTACATGGCCGAGTTCGACGCCAGGTTCGCGCACCTGAAGCAGACCGCCGAGATCACGGCCGCGGAGATCAGGCCGCACAACGAGGACGAGGTGCTGCCCGCGTTGCTGCTGGCCGGGTTGAAGTCGTGGATCACCGAGGTCGGCAACGACGACCTGAAGTGGCACCCGGAGCCGCATTCGGAGGACATGCGGCTGCACGCCGGCTTGCGGCTCACGGTCAACGAGGAGCTGGACACCCAGGAGCGCTGGGGACTGCGGTTCATCGCGAGCAGTCACGGCAACCGGGTGCTGCGCAAGTTGCGCGACGCCCGTGCCGCGGCCGAGGGGTCTCGCGGTGGCCGCGGCCGGCATCTGATCATCATCCGCAACGGCGCCAAGGGCTGGACCGGTGCGGTGACCCAGCGGCTCGTCGCCGAGCTGGAGAGCGCGGGCGGGCGGTGCGTCGACATCACGGACGACGACCTGCGAACGTTCAGCGCGCTCAAGGAGATCTGCGCGGTGCAGACGCATCAGCTGCTTTCCTGGCTGGTGGCGCGCAAACCCGCCAGCAGCACCACGTTCCTGCGGTCGGTGCTGCCCGACCAGGAGCGGACCGCGGCGAGTCACCAGGAGACGCGTCCGCCGCCGGAGTCGCAGCCTGAGCGCGCCGGCGAGATCGTGCTCGGGATGGACGGGGAGATCCGGATCGAGCTGGAGTCGTTGCGCAAGCACGCGATCGTGTTCGCGGGGTCCGGCAGCGGGAAGACGGTGCTGTTGCGCCGGATCGTCGAAGAGTGTGCGCTGCAAGGGGTTTCGGCCATCGTGCTGGACCCCAACAACGACCTGGCGCGGTTGGGTGACGCCTGGCCCGAGGTGCCGGGGGAGTGGCGGCCGGGGGACGAGGTGAAGGCCGCCGAGTACCTCGCGGGGACCGAGGTCGTCGTGTGGACGCCGGGGCGGGCGAGTGGGCGGCCGTTGAGTTTTCATCCGCTGCCGGACTTCGCCGAGGTGCGTGGGGACGAGGACGAGTTCGCTGCCGCGGTGGAGGCCGCGGTGGCGCGGTTGGTGCCGCACGCGCGGATTGCGAGCGGGACGAAGTTCGCGGTCAGGGCGCGGGCGGTGCTCAAGGAGGCGCTCAAGCGGTATGCGCTCGGGGATCGGCGTGACCTCAACGGGTTCGTGGAGCTGCTGGCCGAGTTGCCGGACGGGGTCAGCAAGCTGCAGTCGGCGGCGGCGACGGCGGCTGATCTCGCGGAGACGTTGCGGGCCGCGATGGTCAACGACCCGTTGCTCGGTGGGCAAGGGGAACCGAGCGATCCCGGGATGTTGCTGACGCCGTCGCCGGGCAAGCGGGCGCGGGTGTCGGTCATCAGTTTCGTCGGGTTGCCGTCGGACGAGCAGCGGCAGGGGTTCATCAGCCAGTTGCAGCTGGAGGTGTTCGCCTGGATCAAGCGGAACCCGGCGGTGGATCGGCTGCTCGGCGGGCTGATGGTGATGGACGAGGCGCAGACGATCGCGCCGTCGGGTGGGGCCACGGCCAGCACCCAGACGACGATTCTGCTGGCGTCGCAGGCTCGCAAGTACGGGTTGGGGTTGTTGCTGGCCACGCAGGCGCCCAAGGGTGTGCACAACCAGGTGACCGGCAACGCCACGACGCAGTTCTTCGGGCGGCTCAACAGTCCGGCGCAGATCGCCGCGGCCGTGGACATGGCTCGGGCCAAGGGGAGTTCGATCGCGGACATCTCGCGGTTGGAGCGCGGGCGGTTCTACGTCACCGGGGACACGTTCGGGTTCCGGCGGATGCGGGCGCCGCTGTGCCTGAGCCACCATCCGCCGAGTCCGTTGCGGCTGGAGGAAGTGATCGAGCGGGCTCGGCAGCAGTGACGACAAGGGCGGTGTCCCCGAGGGGGCACCGCCCTTTCGCATGTCAGCGCAGCATGTCCTCGATGCGTTGGCACAGCGTGGGGAACAGCTCCGCGGTGCCGCCGAGGACGACGAAGTTCACGGTCCCGTCGCCCTCGACCTGCAGGGCGTAGACCGTGTCGCCCGACCGTTCGACGCGCACGGCGACCGTGGTGTCGCCCAGGTGCACGGTGCCGGACAGGCCGCGCTTGGTGAGCTCGGGCGACGCGGCGGCGAACTGTTCGGCCAGTGCTCGCAGCAGCGGGGTCTCCGGTTGCGCGGCGGTGGGCGCGGGTGCCACCACGGCGGCGACCGACACCCGGTCCCTGCCCGCCGTTTCCGCCGCCTCGACCCTGCTCACCAGGGCGTCCACCAGTCCCTCGTCGGCACGCAGGTAGGTGACGTGCGGCGGTGACGGGACCTCGCCGGTCAGGACCGGCAGCACGTGCTCGTCACCGTTCTGCGCCAACAGTTCGTCCACAGTGGACACGAACGGGACGAGGAAGCGCACCTGAGCCTCCGGCAGGTCGGTGCCCTCCAGCACGGTCAGGCCGCGCTGCCGGCACGCCTCGGCCACCTCGCCGGCCACCGCGCGCTCCTCCTCGGCGAACGACACGGCGATGTCGTAGGTCGCGGACTCGATCACTCGAAACCTCCTCCTCGAAGACCGGCCGGTGGCCGGTCGCGCGGGCAGCATCCACGTCGGGTGTTGACCAGAAGTGGATGAGGAGTGGACGCGTTGACCACCTCGGTGGGCAACGGGAAACACCTGGTTAGGCCGTTTTCGCAGATGAATCCTCGAAGTAGCCCGCAGCACGGCGGGCGGAATTCCGAAATCAGTCTCGATTTCCTTCGGAGGATTCGCCATGTCCAAAATCGTGTCCACTTTCGTGGCCGGCCTCGGCACGCTGGTGACCGCGCTCGCCGTCGCCGCTTCCGTTTCCGGTGGTGTCGCGGCCAACGCGGACGACGCGCCGCCACCTCCCACGACCACCACCGAAACCCCGGACGGCGGCGGCAACCCGTGGTACGGCTGAGTTAGTGCAATTCGCCCCGGTCATTCGGGAGAAAGGCCGGGGCGATTGCGGTCAGCGGGTCGGGGATGGTGTACTCGGAGCACGCCGGAGCGGGAGGCAGTCGTGGCCGGAACTTTTGGTGAGCTGCTGCGCGAACACCGCATTGCCGCGGGGTTGTCGATGGGGCAGCTGGCAAAGCTGATCCATTACAGCAAGGGTTATCTCAGCAAGATCGAGAACGACGTCAAACCGCCGACGCCGACGGTGGCGCGCCTCTGCGACGGCGTGCTGGACGTCGGTGGCCTGCTGATCGAGGCCGCGGCGCTCACCTCTCCCGCGCTCGGCCGAGGTCAGGTGCTGCTCACCGGAACCGCGCTCGGTTCCGGTGAGTTCGCCGGTGGACCGCGGCCGGTGCCGGACGAGCAGGTGATCGCCGGGATGCGCACCTCGTTCGAACAGCTGCGGGGACTGGGCCTGCACACCAGCCCGATGGTCGTCCTCGAACCGCTGAAAGCCTTGCAGCACACGGTGCACGGGCTCGCTCGCGAGAACACCGGACCGGTGGGGACGACGTTGCTTCGGCTCGCCGCGCGCATCGCCGAGTACACCGGCTGGATGAGTCAGGAGGCCGGGGACGAGCAGGGCGCGCTGTGGTGGACGCGGCACGCGTCGGAACTGTCCCGCGCCGCAGGGGATCCGGACATCGCGAGCTACGCGTTCGTGCGGGAGTCCGGGCTCGCGCTCTACCGGCAGGACGCGGCCGCGACGATCAACCTGGCCCAGCAGGCGCAGTGGATCGGCCGGGCCGGTGCACGCGTTCTGGCGCTGGCCGCACGACGGGAGGCGCAGGGCCACGCGCTCGCGGGAGACCGGTACGCCGCCGAGATCGCGTTCGACCGCGCCAGGACGCTGCTGACCGCCGCCCAGCCCGACAGCCCGTACCCGGCGTTGGGTCCCAGCACGCCCGAGCCGCTGGAATTGGCCAGGGGATGGGCCTTGTGCGATCTCGGGCTCAACACTGAGGCCGTAACGGTGCTGGACCGCCAGCTCGCGCGAGTGCCGGTCACCTCACGACGTACCAGGGCGCGCTACGGCACGCGAAGAGCGCTGGCCCACGCGTTGTCGGGCGAGGTCGACGAGAGCTGCCGGACGTTCGCCGCCATGATCGACGACGTGGCGCACGTCGACTCGGCGACCATCAGGACGGATCTGCGGCAGCTGGCCAAGACCCTGGGCAGGTGGCACAACCACGGCGCGGTCCGGGAGATCTCCCCTGACCTGAAACGACTTCTGGGTCACCGCTGACCGCACGCGCAGGTCAGCTCCGCTCGTTCGGCCCGAACCTCCTCCGCCTCGCGCTGGTCGAGCTGCGCCGACAACGCCTCGGCCGCGTTCCAGTGCGGTACGGCCTCGGAATGCCGGCGCAGGGCGTGCAACACCCGTGCGACGCCGATTTCGCCGCGGGCCTGGTGCATGCGGTTGCCCGAGGCCACGTCGAGCAGTGACCGGTAGTGCCGCAGGGCCGCGGTCAGGTCGCCACCGTCGCGAGCGGTGGCGGCACGGTCGTAGAACAGCCTCGCGCGCAGGTCCGCGTCGGCCACGTCGGCGGCGGCAGCGGCGGCCAGCTCGTGGTGGTGCAGGGCTTCGCCCAGGCGGCCGGCGAGCCGGTGGGCGTCGGCGATGTTGGTCAGCGCGTACGCGGCCACGCAGGCGTCCCCGAGCTCGACCGCGATCTCGTGCGCCTCCAGGTGGTCGGGAATGGCCTCGTCCAGGAACCCGAGGTGCTGCCGGTTCGCGCCGAGGTTGTTCAACGCGTGCGCCAGACCCTGCTGGTGGCCGATCTTGCGCAGGATCTCCACCGCGGCCTCGTTCTGCCGCAACGCGACCTCGTACCGGCGGTGCTGCTCGTTGAGATAACCGAGCATGCTCAACGCGTGCGCGCGGCCGCGCAGATCTCCGCACTGCTCGTACTTCGCCAGCGCGGCCTCGAAGTGCCGCATGGCCTCGTCGTGGTCGCCGAGCGACATCGACGACATCGCGAGCATGCACAAAGCCGCGGCCTCACCCGCCACGTTGCCGAGACGGGACCACCTGCTCAGCGCCTGCTCGGCGAACCCGTGCGCCTCGGTGTGGCGGCCCAGCCGGTTGACGGAGGCGGACAGGTGCAGCAGCACGTGCGCCTGGCCGTTGTCGTCCTCCGCGTGCACGGACTCGACGGCCTCGATCCAGTCCTGGAACCGGTTCGCGGTGTTGAAGTGCCGCCAGATCAGCGCCGCCAGCCGCCACGCGTGGTCGGGTCCGGCGTGCCGGATCGCGGCCATCAGGTTGTCGCGCTCGGCGTTGATCCACGCCAACGCCTTGTCCTCGCTGGAGAACGTGAGGCCCAGCGGGCTCTCGCGGTCCACCGAGGGCTGGATGGTCCGGTCGAACGGGTAGGCGGCCCGCACGGCGTTCGCGAGCGTGACGAGGTAGAAGTCCAGCAGCCGCACCAAAGCGTCCGCCGGTGCGTGTTCCAGTGCCGCGAACTCCTTGACGGAGTCGAGCATCTGGTAGCGGTCGGGCGCGATCTCCTCCAGCAGGCAGACCTCGTGCAGGTCGTCCAGCAGCTTGCGGGTGTCGGCGACGTCGCGACCTGCGAGTGCAGCCGCGCCGACGAGATCGACGTGAGGGCCGGGCAGGTGCCCGAACAGCCGGAAGACCTCCTGCTGCCGTTCGTCGAGCAGCCGGTAGGAGGCGTGCACGGCGGCGGCACCGTCTTGCCGCCACGGCACGTTCTCGTCCATCAGGTCGAGCAGGTGCTTCAACGACCACTTGTCGTGCCTGCGCAAGGCCGCCGCTGCGATCGTGATCGGCATCGGCAGGTACCCGCAGCGCTTCACCAGTCCCGCCACGTCCGCCGGCCTGCCGCCCCGGACCGGGTCGGTGAGCCTGCGGAACAACGCCGTGGCGTCGCTCGGCGGCAGCGGGCCCAGCCGCACGTGCTCGCTGATGTCCGGCTCGCCCATCCGCCTGCTCGTCACGACGGCGAAGCAGTCGCGCGCTTCGGGCAACAGCGGCCGGATCTGGTCGGGTGAGACGGCGTTGTCCAGCACCACCAGGGTTTTCGTGCCGTACAGCTGGGACTGGTAGACCGTCACCTTGCGCCCCACGGTGTCCGGGATCTGTTCGGCCGGCACGCCCAGCTCGGTGAGCAGCTGCGTCAGCGCGTCCGACACGGACATCGGTGCCACGTTCGGTGTGAACCCGTTGAGGCGCAGCAGGATCTGGCCGTCCGGGAAGCGGTGGCGCAGGCGGTGCGCGGCCTCGACGGCCAGGCCGGTCTTGCCGACGCCGGGCGCGCCGCTGATCCACACCGCGCGGCGTTCGCCGGTGCCCGCCGCGGCGGCCTCGATCTTCTCCAGCTCGCCGGTCCGGCCGGTGAAGCCGCCCGGACGGGACGGCAGCGAGCTGACCGGCTCGCCCCGCCGCGCGCGTTCCGCGAGGTTGCGCAGCACGGTGCCGGGTTCGAGGCCGAGCTCGGCGAGTGCGGTGGTCGCGCCGTCGAAGATCTTCAGGGCGCCGACCCGGTCACCACCCGCGATCAGCGCCCTCATCAGGAGCTCCGCGTACTTCTGGTGGTCGGGCGCGGTGCGGACGGCGCGTCGCATCCGGTCCCTGGCCGACCGGTGGTCACCGACGGCCAGCTCCAGCTCGGCCAGGTCACCGAGTGCGTCGTGGTAGCTCTCGTCCGGCAGGATCACCTCGGCGCCGCCGACCCGGTCGATGTCGATGTCCTCCAGGAACCGGCCGCGCCACAACGCCACCGCCGTCCGCAACAGGTCGATGGCTCCGCGCTGGTCGTTGTCCCGCAACGCCTGGGCGGCTTCCTCGCGCAACCGGTCGAACCGCACGGTGTCGATCTGGTTCTCGTCGACGCGCAGCACGTACCCGGTGGGAGTCGTGTCGATCAACGCGTCGGTGGCCTCGAACGCCGATCGGATCCTCTTGATGTAGCTGCGCACCAGCGTCTTGCGCTCCGGCTGGTCGGGCCACACGATCTCGGTGATCCGTTCGGGTGACACGGGTTTGTTCGCGTGTAAGAGAAGCACGACGAGAATGAAGCGTTGCTGCTGGTCGCCCAAGGAAACCGAGGTGTGCTCGTGCCACGCCTCCAGCGGACCCAGCATTCGGAACTCCACGCCGTCCTCCTCGGTGTTCGAGCTTCTGTCTGGGAGGAATGTCGCGCAAGGGCCCTTTGGCGTGTCAGCGAATCAGCTTTTTGTCCACGATCGATCAACACGATTCGGTAACCGTTCTCCTTGTCACGTGTCGTGGTGAGGGGGAAACGGATGGTGCGCGAAGTGTTGCCCTGCTACGTGGTCTGCGACGTATCGCTCTCGATGGCCAACCACATCGACGAGGTCAACGCCGGAATGCGCGAGTTCCGCGGTGCGGTGCACGCCGATCGGCGGGCCGCCGTGCAGATTCGGCTCTGCGTGGTGGTTTTCGCGGAAAGCCCGCTGGTGGTGCAGCCGCTGCGGGCCGCGATCGACCCGCCGGAAACTATTACACCGCGTCAGGAATCAGGTTCCGACTTCGGCTCCGCATTCACTCTTCTGCGCGTCACCATCGAACGTGACGTGCGAAGCCTGAAAGCGCAGCGGATCCGGGTGCGCCGGCCGGTGCTGTTCTTCATCTCCGACGGCAGGGCGACCGATCCCGCGTGGCCCGCGGCGTTGGCGCAGCTCACCGCCACGGCGTCGGGCCCGGAGATGATCGCGTTCGGGCTCGGTGCCGTCGATCCGGCGACGCTGGACCGCATCGGCACCACGCGCGTCTTCCTCGGTCGTGACGGCGTCCGGGTCGGCATCGCGCTCGTCTCGTCGGTGGCCCGGACGACCCTGCGTCCGGACCACGTGTGACCGATCCACGGCGTGTCCACTTCTCGTCCACATGCCCGACGCAACCTGCCTCCGCCGCACGTGAGCACGCAAGGGGAGGAGAGCGGAGATGACGACGACGCACGCCAGACTGGTCCACGAGCTGAAGACCCTCCGGAAGGGAAGGGGTGTGCACGGACGGATCGTGGGCCGCGTTGGACCGGACCTGGCCGCCGCGTGCGGGATCACCAGGGCCGACGGCCAGTCCGCCGCGAGGCAGAAGCTGGTCACGAGGCTGACCGAGCTGGTCGAGCAGCTCCCCGACGACCTGCAGCTCGCGGCACGGGCGGCGTTCGGCCTGATCCCCGACGTCCGCCACCCGCTCTACCAGGAACGGGTGAACTGGGTGGCCGCCGAGATCGACCGCGACTCCCGCACCGTGCGCCGCCGCGTCGACGAGGCCGTCGACCAGCTGGCCGAACTGGCCGCCACGACCACGCGCCGTGCCACCGGCGGGTGGCACACCGCCGAGCTGTCCGTGGCCGTGGCGCTCGACCAGGGGCAGCCCGAGGTGCTGGAGCGCTACCAGGTCGTGGTCGACCAGGACGGCGTCGACCAGCTGGAGTTCGCCGCCGTGTTCCCCGTGCGCAGGCGCGACGTGGACGTGCACCTGCTCTACGGCGGCACGCTGCGGGACCGCTCCGCCACGCACGACCGCCCCGGCTTCACCCTGCTGCCCGCCGAGCCGCTGGCGCGCGGCGAGACCCACGACTTCGCGATCCGGTACCGGCTGCTGAGCCGTGACGTCATGCACCCGTGCGTGCTGCACGTGCCCGAACGGCCGTGCGAGGTGTTCGACCTGCGCGTGCGGTTCGAGCACGACCGCAAACGGTTGGTGCGGACGTTCGACGGGGTGCTGCAGCGGGCCGGCGCCGAGCCGAGCGGGAGCCAGCACACCCCTGACCGGGCCGGGGAGATCCACCTGCGGTTCCGGCGGCTGCTGCCGGGACTGCTGTACGGCGCCCGGTGGGGCGGGTCGGCGGTGTGCTCGGCGCGGCGTGCTTCCTGAGCGGGCGCGGTGGCCAGTTGAGACGGCTGGTCGAGGAAACCGGGCTGGTCGCTTCGGGCGGAGCGCAACCGGGACTTCGTCCACAAGCGACGGCACCTGACCACCGCACTCGTCCACGCGGACCCGGCGACCGGGCTCACCGGACGCCACCTGGACGAAGCTCGGAAAGCATTCAGTCGCAACCCGTAGGCACCCGAGAATTCACCGTAGGAGTCGAGAAGGTCTCAACCGGCGCGGCTGGCTTGACAACGAAAGCATCCCGCGCGAATCCTCCGCCTGTGCTGAAGCGAGGGAACGTCACCACGAAACTGATTGGTGTCGGCGCGTTGGTGCTGGCGGTGGCCGCCTGTGGCGCCCCGCCCGCCAAGGAGACGCAGACCACAGCCGCCGGGACCGCCAAGTCGGCGAGTGACCTCGGTGGCATGGACAAGCTGGTCGAGGCCGCCAAGAAGGAGGGGAAGCTCAACGTCATCGCGCTGCCCCCGGACTGGGCGAACTACGGTGAGATCATCAAGGCCTTCGAGGCCAAGTACGGCATCAAGGTCGACTCCGCGCAGCCGGACGCGTCCAGCCAGGAAGAGATCAACGCCGCCAAGCAGCTCAAGGGCAACGACCGCGCGCCCGACGTGTTCGACCTCGGTCTGAACGTGGCACTGGCGAACAAGGACCTGTTCGCGCCGTACAAGGTCAGCACCTGGGACGACATCGCCAAGGAGCTCAAGGACGCGGACGGCGCGTACTACGGCGACTACGGCGGCTTCATGTCGATCGGCTACGACGCCGCCAAGGTACCGGCGCCGACGAGCGTGAAGGACCTGCTCAAGCCCGAGTACAAGGGCAAGGTCGCGCTCAACGGCGACCCGACGCAGGCCGGTGCCGCGTTCAACGGTGTGGTCATGGCGTCGCTGGGCAACGGTGGTTCCGCCGACGACATCGCGCCCGGTGTCGAGTTCTTCAAGCAGCTCAAGCAGGCCGGCAACTTCCAGCCGGTCGACCCCTCGCCCGCGACGATCGAGTCCGGCCAGACGCCGGTCGTGATCGACTGGGACTACACCAACGCCGCCCAGACCGAGAAGCTCAAGGGCAAGATGGACTGGAAGGTCGTCGTCCCGGCGGAGGCCCAGCTCGGCGCCTACTACAACCAGGCGATCAGCAAGGACGCGCCGCACCCCGCGGCAGCGCGCCTGTGGCAGGAGTTCCTCTACTCCGACGAGGGCCAGAACCTCTACCTGAAGGGCATGTCCCGCCCGGTCCGCCTGGACAAGATGGGTGACAAGGCGGACAAGGCCGCGAAGGACAAGCTGCCCAAGACCGACGGCAAGCAGGTGTTCCAGACGCAGGCCCAGGCCGACAAGGCCAAGGCCGTCCTCACCGCGACCTGGGCGCAGGCCATCGGATGACCTCAGTCGCTCCCGTAGCGACGACGCCCGGCGGTTCCACTCCGAGCAGGAGTGGGGCCGCCGGTCGGCCATCTGCGGCCGCTTGGCTCGTCGCGGTGCCGTTCCTCGCGTTCGTCGGCATCTTTCTCGTCTACCCCACGATCCTGGTGCTGTTCGGTGCTTTCCAGGACTCGAACGGTGGCCTGACGCTCGACAACCTCACTACCCTGTTCACGGGTGTCGTCTTCGACGCGTTCGTGCGCAGCATCGAGCTGTCCGCGCTCACCGCGGTCATCGGCGCGGTCTTCGGCGCGCTGCTCACGTGGGCCGTCGCGGTCGGCAACCACGAGGGCATGCTGCGGCGCGTGGTCGTCGCGGCGTCCGGTGTGCTCGCCCAGTTCGGTGGTGTGCCGCTGGCGTTCGCGTTCCTCGCGACGATCGGCTTCGAGGGTCTGGTCACGAAGTTCCTGCGCGACAACGTCGGCATCGACATCTTCGCCGGCAGCGCGTGGCTGTTCGACCTGCCCGGCCTGACGCTCGTCTACACGTTCTTCCAGATCCCGTTGATGGTCATCGTGTTCCTGCCCGCGCTGGACGGTCTCCGTCCACAGTGGCGGGAAGCGAACGCGAGCCTCGGCGGCACCAGCTGGACGTACTGGCGGCACGTCGGCGGCCCGATCCTCACGCCGCCGTTCCTCGGCGCGCTGTTGCTGTTGTTCGCCAACGCCTTCAGCGCCTACGCCACGGCCGCCGCGCTCGTCTCGCAGGGCAGCCCGATCGTGCCGTTGCAGATCCGCGGCTTCCTCACCGGCGAGGTCGTGCTCGGCCAGGAGAACCTCGGCAAGGCGCTCGGCCTGGGCATGGTGATCGTCGTCAGCATCGCGATGGGCGTGAACGTGCTGCTGCAGCGGAGGGTGGCCAAGTGGGTTCGCTAGTCAAGCAGCGCGTTCTGCGCACCGTCGTCCTGCTGGTGCTGGGCATCTACTTCATCCTGCCGCTGATCGCGATGGCGGAGTTCTCGACGCGGGGCAAGGGCGGTAGCCGCAGCCTGGAGTCGTGGACGTCCATCGTCGACGACGAAGGGCTGATGGAAGCGCTCGTCAACTCGCTGCTGCTGTCGGTCACGTCAGCGGTGCTGATGCTGGTGCTGCTCGTGCCGACGATGGCGTGGATCCGGTTGCGGCTCCCGCAGCTGCAGCGGCTGGTGGAGTTCCTCTGCCTGCTGCCGTTGGCGATTCCCGCGATCGTGCTGGTGGTCGGCATGGCGCCGCTGTATGCGTGGGTGAACTACTTCCTCGGCGACTCGCCACTGACGCTGACGTTCGCCTACACGGTCCTGGTGCTGCCGTTCGCGTACCGCGCGATCGACGCCGGACTCGCCGCGATCGACCTGAAGACGCTGTCCGAAGCCGCGCGCAGCCTCGGCGCGTCGTGGTTCACGGTGCTGTGGAAGGTCGTCGTACCGAACATCCGCGTGGCACTCATCGGCGCTTCGCTGTTGAGCGTTGCATTGGTGCTCGGCGAGTTCACCATCGCGTCGCTGCTCAACTTCGACACGCTGCAGGTGCAGGTCAACCTGCTCGGCAAGCGCAACGCGGGCGTGTCCATCGCGGTGTCGCTGCTGAGCCTGCTCTTCGCGTTCGTCCTTCTGTTCGCACTTTCCTACGTCGGCCAACGGCGCCGTCAGACCGTGGTCGAGGAGTGAAAATGGGCCATCTGGAACTCAAGGGGCTGCGCAAGTCGTTCGGCGGCAACACCGCGCTGGACGGCCTCGACCTCGACCTGGCCGAGGGCGAACTGGTGTCGCTGCTCGGCCCGTCGGGCTGCGGCAAGACGACGGCGCTGCGGATCGTCGCGGGCTTCGAGACCGCCGACTCCGGCACGGTCACCGTGGGCGGCAAGGACATCACCCGCGTGCCGGCCAACAAGCGGGACATGGGCATGGTCTTCCAGGCCTACAGCCTCTTCCCGAACATGACCGCGGCGCAGAACGTCGCGTTCGGCCTGAAGATGCGCAAGGCCGACGCCAAGAAGGCCGGTGAGCTGCTGGAACTCGTCGGGCTCTCGCACCTCGGTGGCCGTTACCCGCACCAGATGTCCGGTGGCCAGCAGCAACGGGTGGCGCTGGCGCGCGCACTCGCGATCCAGCCGCGCGTGCTGCTGCTGGACGAGCCGCTGTCCGCATTGGACGCCAAGGTCCGCGTGAACCTGCGCGACGAGATCCGCCGCATCCAGACCGAGCTCGGCATGACGACGCTGTTCGTCACGCACGACCAGGAGGAGGCGCTCGCCGTCTCCGACCGGGTCGGCGTCATGTCGCACGGCCGCCTGGAGCAGCTGGACACGCCGTCCGTGGTGTACCGGGAACCGAAGACCGCGTTCGTGGCGCAGTTCGTCGGCGTCACGAACAGCATCGAGGCCAAGGCGGAAGGCGCGGCCGTGGTCGTCAACGGCGTGACCGTCGCCGCCGAGCACGACCAGCCGTCCGGCAGCGACGTGCGGGTCATCGTGCGGCCGGAGGACATCGGCGTTTCCGCGCACGACGGCGATGCCCAAGATGATTCAATACAGCGCAAGATCGTCGGAGATGTGCTGACCCAGTCGTTCCTCGGGCCGGTCACGCGGATCTCGGTCAGGGTGGGGGAGCAGGTGCTGCGGGTCGACCAGCCGTCCAACCAGGCGGCGGCCTACCAGCCCGGCACGCGGGTGGCGCTCGACCTCACCGAGTCAAGGATCATGGTGGTCGCCGGATGATCAGAAAGCTCCTCGCGCGCGACACGGCGGAGACCCACCGGGTCGCGACGCCGTTGGAGCTGTTGTTCGACCTCAGCTTCGTGGTGGCGGTCGCCCAGGCCGCCGCCTCGTTGCACCACGCCGTGTCCGAGAACCACATCGGGCACGGCGTGCTCGCGTTCTGCATGGCGTTCTTCGCGTTGTGGTTGCCGTGGCTGAACTTCACGTGGTTCGCCAGCGCGTTCGACAACGACGACACGCTGTACCGCATCATCACGATGGTCCAGATCGCCGGCGTGCTGATCATCGCGTCCGGCATCCCGCGCGTCTTCGAGCACGACGACTACCGCATCGTGGTCAGCGGGTACGTCGTCATCCGGCTCGCGATGGTCGCGCACTGGCTGAGGGCGTCGCGGGACAACCCCTCGCACAGGAACTGCACGCGCCGGTACGCCATCGGCATCGCCGGCATGCAGGTGCTCTGGGTGCTGTGGGTGGTGGTCGCCCCGCCGAGCCTGCAGCTGCCGTTGTGGGTGCTCTTCATGATCGGTGAGCTGCTGGTTCCGGTGTGGGCCGAGCGGGCCGTGGCCACCACGTGGCACCCGCACCACATCGCCGAACGGCACGGGCTCTTCACGCTGATCGTGCTCGGCGAGTCGATCCTGTCGGCCACCACGGCGTTCCAGCAGGGCTTCGACAGCGGGATCAACCTCGTCTCGCTCGCCGCCGCCGGCCTGATCATCGTCTGCTCGGTGTGGTGGATCTACTTCGAGGCGCCGACCCACCTGCACTCGATGAAGAAGGCGTTCCTGTGGGGCTACGCGCACCTGTTCATCCTCGGCTCGATCGCTGCGCTCGGTGCCGGTCTCGCGGCCGCTGTGGACTACGACCTGCACCTCTCGCACGCGCCGGGCACGGCGATCGCCGCGTTCACGACGGTGCCGCTCGCGATCTTCTTCCTGTGCGTCTGGTACGTGCAGGACTGCCCGGCGCAGGCGGGGCCGCGCAAGTACCTGCTGCCGCTCGGCTCGGTCGCGGTGCTCGCTGCGACGTTCGGACCAGCGCCGATCCACGTCACGGCGGCGATCGCGGCGGTTGTCGTGGTCCTCACACGCCTGGTGCGATGATCAGCGCATGACCACCGGTGTTCGTGAACTCCGCCTAGTCGTCACCGCCGCCGACTACGACGAGGCCCTGCGCTTCTACCGCGACGTCCTCGGCCTGGAGCAACGGGCGGCGTTCGCGTCCGACGGCGGGCGGGTCACGATCCTGGAGGCGGGCCGGGCCACGCTGGAGATCACCGACCCGCCGCACGCCGAGTTCATCGACCAGGTCGAGGTCGGTCAGCGGGTCGCCGGGCACATCCGGGTGGCGTTCGAGGTGGACGACTCCGAGCGCACCACCCGTGAGCTGGAAGCCGCGGGGGCCGAGGTGATCGCGGAACCTACGCGCACGCCGTGGAACTCGCTCAACGCCAGGCTGAAGGCGCCGGCGGGGCTGCAGCTCACGTTGTTCCAGGAGCTGGGCGAGTAGATGACGATCTCCGCTGCCGGCTACCGCGATCTCGCGAACCGGGACGTGCTCGCGTGTGCCGTGGTCACGGTCGCCGCGAAGTTACCGATGTCGATGACGCCGCTGATGATGGTGTTCCTGACCAGGGACCTGCCCGGCGGTTACGTGCTGGCGGCGTCGCTCACCGCCGTGTACGTGCTGGGGGAGCTTCTCGGCGCGGCACTGCTGGGGCTGCTGCTCGACCCGTCCCGGATGCGCGGCCAGCTCGCGGCCGGACTGGTGGTGGGGGCAGGCGCGTTCACGACGCTGGCGCTGACGACCAACGTGACGGTGCTGGTGATCGCGGCGTTCGTCGCGGGCGCCGGGCCGTCGACGACGCCGGGCGGGCTGCGCGCGATGCTGCTCGGGCTGGTGCCGGACGCGTTGGTGCCCAAGGCGATGGGCTTCGACGCCATGATCACGCAGGTGGTGTGGGCGGTGGCGCCCGCGCTGGTCACCGTGCTGGCGTTGAGCGTCGACCGGCGTGCGCCCGTCGTGGTGTCGGTCAGCCTGATCTGCGTCGCGGCGTGGCTGGTGTTCATCCTGCCGCGCGGGCACGTGACTTCCCGTTCCGCCTCGGCGAAACCCCGTGTCGTCGCGTCGGCGTGGCCGATCTACCTGGTCAGCGCGGCGGCGCTGGCGCAGCTGGCGGTCGCGGAACTGGTGCTGCCCGCGTTGCTGGAGCACCGGGGGATCGGCATCGGCTGGATCGGGCCGCTGCTCACGGGGTTCGCGGCGTGCAGTGCGCTGGGCGCGGTGCTGTACGGGCTGCGGCCGTGGCCGGGATCGTTGCGCGCCCAGGGTCTGGTGCTGCTCGTCATCACCGCGACGTGCGTCGGCGCGGTGGCGTTGTTCCCGAACCTGCCCGGGATCGCGGGCGCGTTGCTGGCGGCGGGGTTGTTCCAGTCCGGCGTGCTGGTGACGCGGAGCCTGGTGCTGCGCGAACGGCTTCCGGTCGGCGCGCACGCGGCCGGGTTCTCGATGATGTACGCGGTGACCGGCGCCGGGTACGGGTTGACGGCCGTGGTCGCCGCGTGGGCGTTGGACGTCGGGTCGCCGATCTGGGCGGTTTTCGGTGGTGTCGCGGTGACTTTGGTCCTCACAGCGGTCAGCGCGGCTGCCGAACGACGGCAGCCGCGCTGAACTGGGCCCCAACACCTCGCCGCGGCTCTATCCGGACTTGGGCTCGACCGTCTGGTGATAGAGGAGTTCGTATCGGTGCCCGCCCTTGATGAGGACGGAAGCTTCGACAGGGTGTTCGTTGTCGCTGTAGACGACCCGTAGTTGCCGGATCACCGGTGTTCCGTCAGGAAGGTCGAGTGTCTCGGCTTCCTGCACGGTCGGAGGACGCGCCGAAATCCGATCGACGAAGGCTCGCTGGGGGAATCCGAGCTCCGCGAGCACCTGGGGAGCGCCTCCGCGGATCTTCGCCGGATTGGCGAGGCTGCTGTCGGCGGCGATGTCGGTGGGGTAGTACGACGTGGACAACTCCACCGGTTGGTCGTCGTGGAAGAGGATCCTGGTGCGAGCGATGGCTGTTCCGCCCGGTTCCAGCCGCAACCCGTCGACAACGTCCGCAGGTGGCACAACGGTGTCGACGCCGAGCACCTGGTACCGCCAACGGCCTGGTTGGGGTGCAATGTATGCGGCGGCGTCGATGACGAACGGCTGCCGATCGCGGACATAGACGCCCTTGCCGACGCGGCTGTCGAGGAAGCCTTCGTCCTTCAACGCCTTGAGCGCGTGCTGAATGGTCGCGTTCGCCACACCGTACTGCGCGACGAGCTGTGCGGTGGACGGCAGTTGCGTACCTGGACTCAGATCACCACGCATGATCAGATCGCGCAGCTCCGCTGCGACCTGCTGGTGCCGGGGCCGGGTGTCACGTGCGCGGGGCAAAGCCAGCTCCTCGTTGAAGCGTCGTCAGAGCGGTCATGGCGTCAGCTCGTAACGCAACCGTCGCCCGTCGGCCACCATCGTCATCACGCTGGCTTCGACAGGAAGATCATCCTCGGTGAACAAAGTGCGCGCGAGCAGCAGCACACAGGACGGGGCATCGAGTTGCAACATCGTCCGTTCAGCTGAGGTGGCCAGGCGCGCGCTCACATCTTCGCGGACGTGGCGAGGCGGGTGACCGAGCTCGGTCAGGAGAGCTACCGCCCCGCCGGGGATCTTGCGGGGCTCAGCCAGTCGGGTGCCCCGAGCGATGGTCGCGGGATAGTACGAGTCAACGAGTTCGACAGGCTGGTCGTCGAACAGCATGACGCGGCGTCTGACGACCACCGGTTCGCCTGGCGACAAGCCGAGCATGTGGGCGATGGTTGCGCAGGCGGCCATCTCGTTCACGCTGAGCAGCTTCTGCGTTCCCGTGCCGCCATGTTCCGCCGCCTCCGCACCCCAGACGTCGCCGCGTTGGCCGCTCACGTACGGCATGGACACACTCGTCCACGGGTCGGCGTTCGTCATCGCTCGCCCTCCTGGGTCTCACGGTTGGTGGATGTCCCGCCGCTGACCTTAGTCGTAGGGCAGCAAGGTTACCGCTCCCAATCTTGTCGCCTTTCGGATATTGCAGTAAGGTTGTGCCGAGGTGCTGCACATCTGTCAAGCGGTCCGTGCTCGGTTCGGTCTCGACACCGAGTCGGCCAGAAGCTGAAGGGCGTGAAGCCATGGGCAATCTGGTTTTGTTCTCCGAGTTGCGCCGACGACTCGTGGAACACCTGGACCTGATGTCACGGATCGCCGCTGAAGGCGATGGCGCATCTGCCTTGTCGATGGCGAGGCAGGAGGTTCCGAGGCTGGTGGCAGCGTTGCGCGTGCTCGTTGACGAACATCAGCCGGACGAGAACGGCTGCTGCAAGAAGTGTCGCCGTGGACCGATCTGGCGGAGGGTGTCGTCACCCTGCCGCATGTTGCTCAACGTTCACCTCGCGGCCGAGGCGGCAACAGCGACAACGCAGGAGCGCGCGTGCTGGCGGCCGAAGCGCCACCGGGCATGAACGTCGAAGTGGATTCACGGATCAAGAACAGGTTGATGGCACATGGTGTTGGTGGCGCGAGTGATGGCGGACCAGCTGGAGCATGTGGAGGAGCTGAACGAACTGCCTGGGTTCGAATTCCGAGTAGTGGACGGTGAATCAAGGCCGTACTTCGGCCAGAGCGCTTCGTTCACGATGATGCGGTTCGTCGAGAAACGCTTCGACGGTGTCGTCCTCCTGCACACCCTGCACGGCGGTGACACCTGGCTCGAGTCCGTGGCCGAACGCGAGCCGTACGAACGCGCACTGACCGCATTCGACGGCGCTCTCAGATCCGAGCAGGAGTCCGCGTGCCGACTCGGCCACGCCTCACTACGTCTTCGGGATCCATTGCCGGGTAACGACTCTGGAGACCAGCAGCGGAATCTGCGGCTGGTTACCGCTCAGACGGGGAGGTAGTCATGCCGAAGCGGTTCTCCACCGCGCGTGGTCGCGAGTTCGGCGCCGGGCTGCGAGCAGCCATCAGGGGGGCCGGTCTGACCTCGCGCGCCGCCGCTGACATCGTGGATTGGGACGAGGCCAAGGTTTCGGACGTGGTGAACGGCAAAGGTGGCGCTACCCAGCTCGAAGTCGCCGTCCTGCTGGGCGTCTGCCGCGTGAACGCTGATGAAGTCGCCCACCTGTTGTCGCTCTACGGCGAGACCCACATCCTGGGCTGGTGGCAGCAGCACGGCAGGTGCTCGCCCATCCAACTGCGCACCGTCGTCGAACACCTGAAAGTGGCCACGACATTGATCAGCTGGCACACCCACATGGTGCCCTTGTTCCTGCAAACGACCGACTACCTGCGAGAGGTGCTACGGGCATCCTCTACTGCGCCCGCCGACGAGCTGACCAAGCGGGTACAGGCGCAGCTGGCGATGCAGGCATCGGTCCGGCGCAACGTGAGGTGCACTCACTTCATCCATGAGTTGGCGCTACACCTCAGGGTCGGTGGTGCCGAGGTGCACCTCGGGCAGCTGTTGCACCTGTTGTTCATGGCGAACCGGCCGAACGTCACGATCCGGATCGTGCCCGCGGCACACGGTGCGCATGCCGGCCTGGCAGGGCCGTTCACCCAGCTGACCTTCGCCAAATACGAGTCGTTGGTGTGGGTTCAGACCGAGAACTCCAGCCTCCTCGCCGAGGCGAAGGCCGCTGTCGACGGTTACGACACGGTGGTTCACGCGCTTGAGGAACAGAGCTTGGACGAAGCCGAGTCAACCGCGTTGATCACCCGCTTGTACGAGACCTTGCAACCTGCTCACGACGAGACGGTCACGGCGAAACGCGTTCGACTGAGCTGATTCCGCCTGGGGTATCAAGACTTACACCGACGGCAACCAGAAGGTGATCAACCGGCTCGATGGTGTGGCGGTGACTTTGTCCTCACAGCGGTCAGCGCGGCTGCCGAACGACGGCAGCCGCGCTGAGCTCGGGCGTTACCAGCGGTAGAAGTTGCCCTGCGTCTGCACGTTCAGCTCGTCCGTGCGGAAGAACTTCGCCGGGAACGTGCGCGGGTCGCGCATGTCGATCACGTCGAAGCCGCGCTGGATCTCCGACGAGTAGATGTAGCCGTTGTAGTAGTACGTGGACCACGTGCCGCCGACGACGTTGCCGGGCTGCACGCCGTACTCGTAGAAGCCGATCTCACGCGGCTTGCTGGAGTTCGTGAAGTCCCACACCGAGATGCCGCCCTGGTACCAGGACTGCACCATGATGTCCTTGCCGGGCACCGGGATCAGCGAACCGTTGTGCGCGACGCAGTTCTCCGTGTCGGCCTGCATCCGCGGGATCTTGTAGTAGGACTTGAACACGAGCTTGCGGTTCTTGCCCTTGCCCTCGATGTCGTAGATGCCGTTCGCGCCGCGGTTCGGGCCGATCTTCTCGTTGCACGTCGCCGCGCCGCCGCCACCGAGCTCGTCGGTGAAGACGACCTTGGTGCCGCTGTTGTTGAACGTGGCCGAGTGCCAGAACGCGAAGTGCGCGTCGTCCTGCACCCGGTTCAGCTCCACCAGGTTCTCCCGGTCGGAGATGTCCCACAGCACGCCGTCACCCATGCACGCGCCCGCCGCGAGGTCGAGCTGCGGGTAGACGGTGATGTCGTGGCAACCGGTGGTGGCCGAGGTGTAGCCGGTCTCGACCGTGCCGGTGTGACCGGGGTTGCCGCCGTCCGGGAACAGCACGGGCTTCTTGATCACGGAGGCCTGCGCCGGGTTGTGCACCGGAACCTTGACGATCGAGATCTTGTCGTGCGGCGGCTGGCAGTCCGGGAACGAGGCGCTGGGCGAGTAGGACGAGACGTAGAGGTAGACGCTCTTGCGGTCCTTCGCCGGCACCAGCGTGTGGGTGTGCGAACCGCAGTCGGTCTCGACGGCCGCGACGTACTTCGGGGCCTTCTTGTCGCTGATGTCGAAGACCTTGATGCCCTCCCACGACTCCTTGACGGAGGCGGGCTGCGGCACGCTGTTGCAGGAGTTGTCGTTGCGGGACGAGTCGGTCGACAGGAACAGCAGGTTCCCGTACACCGAGACGTCGTTCTGCGATCCGGGGCAGAGCACCTGGCTCACGATCTTCGGCTTCCGCGGGTTGCGGATGTCGTAGATGGTGAAGCCGTTGTAGTTGCCCAGGAACGCGTAGTTGTCCTGGAACGCGAGGTCGGTGTTTAGCGCCGAGGTGGTGTCGAACGGGGCCTGCTTGGGCAGGCTTCCCACCTTCACCATGTTGCGGCTCCGGCTGACCTCGTTCTCGCCGGGAATGCCGGTGGTGCCGTCGGCCCGCGCCTCCAACTGGGCCTGCGACAGGCCCGCTCCGTCGGCGGGAAGGTCGGGCTCGGCCAGGGCCGGTGCCGTCAACGTTGACAACGTCAGCGCGAGCGCCCCCAGAATCGCCAACGGCGCTCTGCGCCGCCGGGCCGTTGCGCGTGAAGTCACAGCTTTACCCCCTCATTACGGGTTGGTGAGGGGGAGTATGACCGTTTCGCCTTGCTAAGGGCCAGCGTCTTTCGGAGGGTATTGTCTGGTTCATGCGTTCTGGGGTCGCGGTGATTGCGCTGGTAGTGGCGTTGGCGGGCTGCACTTCCGAGCCGGAGGCCGCACCGGTCATCGCACCGGGCACACCCGGCGGGGCCGCGCAGACGCTGGCGCCCTCTGACGTTTCCGGCGCCGTCGCGGCACCGCCGAACGACGCCGATCGCCTTTACGTGGCCATGATGATCGTCCACCACGAGCAGGCGCTCGCGATGACCCGGTTCGTGCCCGACCGTGCGGAGAACGCGACGGTGAAAGGCCTGGCGGACCGCATCCGGTACAGCCAGGAGCCGGAGATCGGTGCCATGAAGCAGTGGCAGCGGGTCAACAACGACATGGGCTCGCACGGCGACCACGGTTCGATGCCCGGTATGGCCACGCAGGAGCAGTTGACCGCGCTGGGTGCCGCGCGGGGCAAGGACTTCGACCGGATGTTCCTGGACCTGATGATCAAGCACCACGAGGGTGCGATCAAGATGGCGACGGACGTGAAGTCGGCCGGTACCAACGTTCAGGTCGAGGAGATGGCGGACGACGTGATCGCCGTCCAGACCGACGAGATCAACCGGATGAAGGCCCTGCTCCCCACGCTGTGAGCACTACTCGGCGCGCTGCTGCGGCAGCACCAGGTCCTCCGCGTGCTGGAAGGTCTCGACGGCGTTGCCCGTGACGTGCCGGGCGATGCCGCGGTTGCGCTTGTGCGCCTCGCGGAACGAGTCGGACGCGACCCACGCGCGGAAGTGCTCCTCGGACTCGAACTCGTTGACCGACACGTACGGCTGGTCGTCGCGGGTCGGCTTGAGCAGCGTGCTGCGCAGCAGGCCGGGCACGCCGGGGAGGAACGTCCGCATGTTGCTGCGGAAGTGGGCCTCGAACTCCTCGGCCCGTTCGGCGGGCACGAACAGCCGGTTCGTCGCGATGAACATGAACTCTCCTTGATTCCGACGCTCTGTCGGGAACTATTCCAACACTCCGTCGGGAAAGCAAGCGCGCTACGATCCCGGTGTGCCGAGGATCAGCGCTGACACAGTGGCCGAGCACCGCGCCAACCGGTTGCGCGCCCTGCTGGACGCCGGGCGCGAGATCGTGGCGACCGAGGGAGCGGAGGCGTTGACGCTCGCGTCACTCGCCAGACGCGTGGGGCTGTCCCGGCCGAGCCTCTACGAGTACTTCCGGTCGCGCGAGGAGCTGGTCGCCGCGATCGTGTCGGACGCGCTGCCCGAGTGGGCGGACAAGCTGGAGGACGCGGTCAACAGCGCCACGTCCGTGCCGGCCAAGATCGAGGCCTATCTGCGCACCGAGCTCGCGATCATCACCGACGGCAGCCACGGGGCGGTGGTCGCGTTGTCCGCGCACGCGTTGCCCGACGCCTCACGAGAGCAGATCCGGGCCGAGCACGAACGGTTGCTCGCGCCGTTGGCCGGTGTGTTCAAGACCGCCGGGGTGCGGCGCGCGGAGCTGCGGGCGATGCTCGTGCACGCCATGGTGGAGGCGACCTCGCGGATGATCACGCCGGGCCGCACCGAGCACAACGAGGCGGTCATCCAGACGTTGCTCGACCAGGTCGTGCACGGGCTGGACCAGCGGATCAGCTGAACGGAACCACCTCGCCGGCGCGGACCAGCTCGCCGTGGTGCCCGGGTTCGACCGGGTCCTGGGCCAGGTCCAGCAGTGCGGTGGCGGCCTGCGCCGGGGTGGGGGCGGCGCTCACGTCCCACCACAGCGCGGAGGTCGGCGTGTTGATCATTCCTGGGCAGACCGAGGCGATCAGGACGCCGCGTTCCAGGTCGGCCTGGCGGCGTTGCCGCGCCAGCACGCGCACGGCCGCGACTTGGCCGATCTTCGACGGGATGTTCACGAAACCGGGCCACGCGCCCGCCTTCGCGCGACCGTCCTTCACCTCGTCGCGCCAGCGCGCGATCTGCTCGTCGATCTCGTCCAAAGTGGACGGACTGGTGAACCTGTGGTGCAGCACCGGTGCCAGGTGGTGGAGCGTGCCGAGCGAGCTCGCGACGATCAGCAGCCTGCCGTCGTCGTTCAGCATCGGTGCGAAGGCCCTGAGCAGTCTCGTGGTGCCGAAGTTGTTGACCTGGGTGTAGGTGTCGATGATCTCGCGCGGGTCGTCGCCGGGGCCGACGCGCATGACGGCGTTGCCGAACACGATGTCTATGCCGCCGTGGCGTTGCTCGATCTGCGCGGCCAGCCGGTCCGGCGCGTGGGGATCGGTGAGGTCCAGCAGCTCACCGCGGACCCTGGCGCCGCCGCCGGGCATCGACTGGACTGCGGTCGTGACGCGGTCCACGTCCCGGCCGGTGAGGTAGACGGTGTCGGTGGGCCGCAGGCGTTGTGCGAGCCCTTCGACCAGGGCGAGTCCGAGGCCTTGGGTGGCGCCGGTGACGAGTGCGACTGTCATGGGTCATGCCTTCGCGAGGAGGGTTTCGGAGTACGTCCACAGGCGGGCGGCGTTGTCCGGGTCGAGGGCGTAGCGGGCGACGCCCTGCAGCGGTGGGGCTTCGCCGCGGCGGTCGACGGTCCTGGCCTCGTTGCAGTCGGCGGGGTAGCGGCCGCCGACGCCTTCCAGCAACGGTGAGGTGGCGGCGAGGACGGAGGTCGCCGCACCCTGCTGCGGGGTCTTGAAGAGGCCGGGGTCGACGGTGCCGGTGCCGCGTCCACCGGTGTGGCGTTGGAGGTTGGTGAGGATCGCGCCCGGCATGACGGCGTTCGCGGTGATCCCGTCCTGTGCCCAGCGGCGGGTCGCCTCGACCGCGAACAGGACGTTGGCGGTCTTGCTTTGGCCGTAGGCGCCCCACGGGTCGTACGGGCGGAAGGCGTAGCTGACGTCGTCGAAGACCACCGGGGAGATCATGTGGCCGCTGGACGTGACGGCGACGATGCGGGCGCCCTCCCGTGCGAGCGCGTCGTGCAGGCCC
The DNA here is from genome assembly GCF_040609115.1 of Lentzea sp. NPDC004782. Taxonomy (NCBI): domain Bacteria; kingdom Bacillati; phylum Actinomycetota; class Actinomycetes; order Pseudonocardiales; family Pseudonocardiaceae; genus Lentzea; species Lentzea sp. NPDC004782. The sequence goes on along the minus strand of NZ_JBEXJN010000042.1, from coordinate 35,843 downwards.
GTGGCGAGGCTGAAGTGGCCGAGGTGGTTGGTGGCGAACTGCCATTCCCAGCCCTGCTCGGTGTAGCGCTCCGGGCAGGCCATCACGCCGGCGTTGTTGACCAGGACGTGCAGCGGGCCGTGCCAGTTCCTCGTGAACGCGTCGACGGACGCGAGGTCGGTCAGGTCGAGATGTGCGACGTGGACGTTGCCGCCGATGTCCCCGGCGGTTTTCTCGCCCGCCGCGGTGTCGCGGACGGCCAGGGTCACCTCGGCCCCGGCCCCGGCGAGGGCTCGTGCGGTCTCGACGCCGATGCTGGAGGCGGCGCCGGTCACGACGGCGCGTTTGCCGGTCAGGTCGATGCCGGCGGTGACCTCGGCGGCGGTGCTGCTGAATCCGAACTGCGTTGTGATCACGGCTTCGACGCTAGGCCCGTTCCGGGCATGCGGGTAGCGAAAGTATCTCAACCGGGGTATGCGTAGACGTCATGGCCTTCACCGATGCGTCGCTGGTCGCGCTGCGGGTGTTCCGCGAGGTGGCTGAGCGCGGGACGCTGACCGCGGCGGCCACCGCCCTGGGCTACACGCAGTCGGCGGTGTCACGGCAGATCGCGGCTTTGGAACGGGCGGCGGGAGTCGAGCTGCTGGAGCGGCGCTACGACGGCGTGCGGCTCACTGCGGCCGGGCGGCTCGTGCTGCGGCGTGCTGCCGTGGTGGTGGATCAGGTCGATGCGGGTGCCCGGGAGCTCGCGGGGTTGCCGGAGCAGGACGAGAGCACGGTGAGGCTCGGCTGGTTCGCCACGGCCGGTGCCTGGCTCGTGCCTCGGGCGTTGCTGGCGTTGGGACGCAGTCATCCCTCGATCACCGTCGTCACGCGCGAGGGGAGCACTCCGGCGTTGGTGCGCGCGCTGCGGGCGGGCACGGTGGACCTCGCGTTGATCGCGTCCGCGCCGCCGTTCCGCGCGCCCGACGACGAGACTCCCGCGCTGGTGATCGACACGCTGGCCGAACGCAGCCTGCGCGTCGCTGTCGCGGCGACGCATCCGTTGGCCCGCAACGACTTCCTCGACATCGCGGATCTGCGGGGACAGCGGTGGATCGCCGGGCCCGGCGACCAGCTGGTGATGGGGGTCTGGCCGGGGCTGGACGAACGGCCCGTCGTCGCGCACACGGCGCGCGACTGGCTGGCGAAGCTGCAGCTGGTCGCGGCGGGATTCGGCATCACGACGGTGCCCGCGGCGCTGGCGTCCGTCGTGCCCGCGGGAGTCCGGATCCTGCCGGTGCGGGGCGGGCCGGCCGAGCAGCGGCGGCTCCTGCTCGCGCGGATGCCCGGACCCGTGCCGGAGCCGGTCGCACGCCTGGCCGAGGCTGTGCGTGCCGCGGTGCTGGAGGCTGAGTAACGGCATCAACCGATCGGTTGATGCCGGTGTCGCCGCCCGATCGATGATCTTCGACCGGCGTTCGCCGAGGCTGGTCGCATGGCAATCATCGAAGTGCGCGACCTCGGGAAGAGGTACGGGCCTCGGGTCGCGGTGGACTCGGTGTCCTTCGAGGTCGCCGAAGGGGAGATCTTCGGCATCCTGGGACCGAACGGCGCCGGCAAGTCGACCACCGTCGAGTGCGTGGCCGGGTTGCGGACACCGGACCGGGGGACCGTGTCGGTGCTCGGCCGGCGTCCCGCGGACGTCCGCGCCGCGATCGGGGTGCAGCTGCAGGCGTCGGAGCTGCCGGAACGGCTGCGGGTGGGCGAGGCGTTGTCGCTGTTCTCGTCGTTCTACCCGTCGCCGGTGGACTGGTCCGAGCGGCTGGGGCTGACCCCGCACCTGCGGGCGGAGTTCGGGCGGCTGTCCGGCGGGTTGAAGCAGCGGCTGTCGATCGCGCTGGCGCTCATCGGGTCGCCGCGGGTGGCGATCCTGGACGAGCTCACGACCGGGCTGGATCCGCAGGCGCGGCGGGACACGTGGTCGGTGATCGAGGACGTGCGGTCGACGGGGGTGACGATCCTGCTCGTCGCGCACTTCATGGAGGAAGCCGCACGGCTGTGCGACCGGGTCGCGGTGTTCCGCGACGGGCGGATCGCCGCGCTGGACACGCCTTCCGGGCTGGTGTCGCGGGTGGACGGTTCGACGCGGGTCCGGTTCGTGCCCTCCGCCGCGGTGGATGTCGCGTCGCTTTCGGCGTTGCCGGAGGTCAGCGACGTGTCGTTCGCGGGGGAGCAGCTGGTGGTGAGCGGGTCGGAGAACCTGCTGCACGCGGTGACTTCCTTCTTGGCGCGCAAGCAGATCGTGGCGCGGCAACTTCGCGTCGACCAGGTTTCGCTGGACGACGCCTACGTCGAGCTGACCGGGGGTAGTGGTGTTTCGGATCATTGAGGTGGAAGCCCGGCTGTTCGTTCGCGATCGGCTGAACTCGGTGTTCGCTCTGCTCTTCCCGTCGCTGTTGCTGCTCGGGCTGGGGGCGGTTCCGGGGTTGCGGACGCCTGATCCGAAGTTCGGCGGACTTCGGTTCATCGACAGCTACATGTCGTCGATCGTCGTGTTCACCTTGGTGTTCATCGGGTTGCAGCGTCTGCCGGCGGTCGTGGCGACATATCGGGAGAAGGGCGTGTTGCGGCGACTGTCCACGACGCCCATGCACCCGGCGCGGTTGCTGGTGGGGCAGCTGGTGGTCAACTTCTGCGCGGCGATCTTGTCGGTGCTGCTCACTATCCTGGTGGGGTACGTCGTTTTCGGCGTCGACCTGCCTCACCATCCACTCGGCCTGGCGTGTGCCGTGGTGCTGGGAGGCGCTGGGACGTTCGCGCTGGGCATGGTGATCGCTTCACTGGCCCCGAACGCGCGGGCGGCCGGCGGCTGGGCGACGGTGGTGTTCATGCTGCTGATGTTCTTCGGCGGCGTGTACCTGCCGCGGTTCATGCTGCCCTCGGTGGTCCAGCAGATCGGTTCGTACTCGCCTCCCGGCGTGGAGGCGCTGCAGCAGGCGTGGCTGGGAAGCACGCCGGACTGGAGGCATCTCGCGATCATGGGGCTGGTGAGCCTCGTGGCGGGTACCGTCGCGGCGAAGACGTTCCGCTGGGAGTAGCTCGTGGACATGGCCGCGTTGGACAGGTGGGAGCGCAGGCTCGCGTTCGTCGCGAACGTGATCCCGTACTTCGTGCTGACCGTGACGACCGTGCTGTACTCGATCTTCACCGAGCAGTCGGCGCAGGACCGCTGGATCACGTACGGGGTGGTGGCGTTCGGCTACGGGTGGATGGCGTGGTGGTTCACGCTGCACCCCGCGTGGCGCGACCGCGCGGGGCTGATGGCCGTGTTCATCGGCGGCATGCTCGCGTTCTACGCGGTGCTGGCCATGCGCGAGCACTGGTTCGGCGCGGTGTCGTACGCGGTTTACATCTACGCGAGTGAGCTGCTGCGCGGCCGCTGGATGTTCCTCGTGGTGGCGCTGACGGCCGGGCTGGCGACGCTGTCGTTGTTCGGCGGCTACCCACCAGAGGGGCAGTCATCTGCCTTCTGGTTGCTGCTGCTGGTGTTCGTGGTGCTGGCCTGCGCCTTCACGTTCATCGGCCACGTGACAACCGAACAAGCCCGTCGGCGCAAGGAGCTGCTGGAGGAGAACGAGGGCCTCCACGCCCAGCTCCTGGTGCAGGCGCACGAGGCAGGCGTGCAGGACGAGCGGCACCGTCTGGCCGGTGAGATCCACGACACGCTGGCCCAGGGCCTCACGGGCATCATCACGCAACTGTCGGCGGCCTCCGAGTCCGACTGGGAGCGCCGCGTGTCCGTGGCGGCCGACCTGGCCCGCGCGAACCTGGCCGAGGCCCGCCGCTCGGTGCACGCCCTGCGCCCACCCGCGCTGGACTCCGCGGCCCTGCCCGAGGCGCTGGACGAGGTGGCGTCGGGCTGGTCCGCGGTCTACGGCGTGCCGGTGTCGGTCACCCTGACCGGCGAGGTGCGCGTGATGCACCCCGAGGTCGAGGTCGCCCTGCTGCGCATGGCCCAGGAGGCCCTGGCGAACGTGGCCAAGCACGCCGGTGCCTCCCGCGTGGGCCTGACCCTGTCCTACATGGAGGACGTGGTGACGCTCGACGTGCGCGACGACGGCGTGGGCTTCGACCTGAAGCGGCCCACGCCGGGCTTCGGGCTGCCCGCGATGCGCCACCGGGTGCACCGGCTGTCCGGCGCGTTGTTCGTGGAGTCGGAACCGGGTGGGGGCACCGCGATCTCGGCGCGGGTACCGGCATGAACGTGGTGGCGCCGACGCCGGGCGGACTCGCGCGGTCCGGCGCCGATCCAGACGCGGCAGGCACTGCGGGAGCGATGCGGAGGTTGGGGGACGTGATGGCCGTAGGCCTCGGCGACTGCGTGGGATCGCGGGTGCCCGCGTGATCCGGCTGGTGATCGTCGACGACCACCCCGTCGTCCGCGACGGCCTGCGCGGCATGCTGGCGTGCCCGGACTTCGAGGTCGTGGGCGAGGCGGCGTCCGGCGACGAGGCGGTCGCGGTCGTCGTGGCGCTGGGGCCGGACGTCGTGCTGATGGACCTGCGCATGCCGGGCTCCGACGGGCTGTCCGCGATCGAACGGCTGCGTGCCCATCCGTGCCGCGTCCTGGTGCTCACCACCTACGACACGGATCGCGACGTGTTGCCCGCGATCAAGGCGGGCGCGACCGGTTACCTGCTGAAGGACACGCCGCGCGACGAGCTGCACCGGGCGATCCGGGCCGCGCACGCGGGTGAGGCGGTGCTGTCGCCGGCGGTGGCGACGCGGTTGCTGGGGCAGGTGCGGGAGCCGGCGCTGGAGCCGTTGTCGGGGCGGGAGCTGGACGTGCTGGCGCTGGTCGCCAAGGGGTCCACGAACCGGGCGGTGGCGGCGGCGTTGTTCATCAGCGAGGCGACGGTGAAGACGCATCTGCTGCACGTCTACGCGAAGCTCGGCGTGGGCGACAGGGCGGCGGCCGTAGCGGTGGCGTACGAGCGCGGGCTGCTGCAGGGACGTGGTGGTCAGGCCCGGTGAGATCCCCCGCGGCGGGACCACTTCGGTTGGTCCCGCCGCTTGCGGCAACTCCCCCTTGCCACTCCCTCACCCCTCGTGATGAAGGAACTCGCGCCAGTCCCCGAGATACGAGATGTCCCGGATGTCACCCGATCGGAGCAACGGTTCGACGATCGCGTCGCGCAGGACGGTGGCCAGGGCGGCGCTGCCGTCCTCCAGTTCGATGACGCCGATCTCCAGCTCCGGCGGCTCGGCCGGGACGAGGTGGTCGCGCAGGACCTTCAGCGGCAGGTCGTAGAGCTCACCGACGACCGAGGCCGAGCCCGACTCGTGCATCGCCGGGAACTCGTCCCGCACCGAGAAGTACCGGTACTTGGCCGCACTGCGGGCTCGGCACACCATCGGGGTGCCCTGGAGCTGCGAGTGCAGTGGCCCGCCCCGCATGCCGCCGCCGTTGAGAAAGATCAGTGCCATGACTCTCCTGGTCTCGGTGGATGGGGGAGGACAGCGAGGACAGGGGCAGGCCGGTGCCGCCGTGCCGCAGCGCCACCAGTTCGGCGGCGATCGACACCGCGGTCTCGGCGGGACTGCGGCCGCCCAGGTCGAGCCCGATCGGGGAACGCAGCCGAGCCAGCGCGGCAGGGGGCACGCCTGCCTCGCGCAGGCGTTCCAGGCGTTCGGCGTGCGTGCGGCGGGAACCCAGGGCACCCACGAACGCCAGCGGGCGGTCCAGCGCCTCGACCAGCACCGGGATGTCGAACTTCGGGTCGTGGGTCAGCACCACGACGGCCGTGGAGGAGTCGGTGCGGGTGGAGGCGAGGTAGCGGTGCGGCCAGTCGACCACGACTTCATCAGCGGCCGGAAAGCGTTCAGGGGTGGCGAAGACCGGGCGCGCGTCGCACACCGTCACGTGGTAACCGAGGAACCGGCCGATCTCGGCGACGGCCGCGGCGTGGTCGATGGCACCGAACACCAGCAGGCGCGGTGCGGGCAGCCACGACTCGGTGAACACGCGGTCGTCGACCGAGAACCGCACCGACACCGGGTGTCCGTCCACGGAGGCCTGAAGGGCGGCGCGCAACGACGGGCTGTCCCGTTGCACCAGGACGTCCAGCGAGCCGCCGCAGGTCAGTCCGACGGCGAACGCCGTGTCGTCGGAGTAGCCGAAGGTGGCCAGTGCGGGCACCGACGTGCTGAGCACCTCGCACGCCAGGTCGTAGACCTCGGCCTCCACGCAGCCGCCGGACACGCTGCCGATCACCTGACCGTCCGGGCCGACCGCCATCGCGGCGCCCACCGGGCGTGGTGCGCTGCCCCGCACGGCCACCACCGAAGCGACCGCGAAGCGGTCCCACGAGAGCAGAGTCGTTGCCAGGTCGCGCATCGAACCTCCAGTTCGAGGGGTTCGGCCGGGTGGCCGCCCGGCCGAACCCGGCCTCACTTGCCGGTGATCACGTCCACGCCGAAGTACACGGCGAACATCAGGGCGAGGCCCGTCATCAGCCAGCCCGGCCAACGGCCCTTGCAGATGCGCAGCACGACGTAGGACAGCAGGCCCGCGCCGATGCCGTTGGTGATCGAGTAGGTGAACGGGATGATGGCCGCGGTCAGGAACACCGGGATGGTGAAGTCCGTTTCGTGCCAAGGGATTCGGCGGATCTGGGTCATCATCAGCCCGCCGATGACCACCAGCGCGGGAGCCGCCGCCTGCGCGGGCACGACGGTGGCCAGCGGGGTGAACAGCAGTGCGACCAGGAACAGACCGCCGGTGACCACCGAGGCCAGACCGGTGCGGGCGCCTTCGCCAACGCCCGCCGCCGACTCCAGGAACACCGTGTTCGGGGCCGAACCCGTGACGCCACCGGCGATCGCGCCGGCGCCGTCGACCACCAGGATCCTGCCCATGCCCTCCACGCGGCCGTCACGCGTGAGGCCCGCCTCGTCGGACACCGACGTGATGGTGCCCATGGCGTCGAAGAAACCGGACAGGACGAGGGTGAACAGGAAGATCGTCGCGGCGATGACCCCCGCCGAGACGAAGCCGCCGAACAGGTCCACCCGGCCGAACAGCCCGAAGTCCGGTGAGCCGACCAGGGACGAGGGCAGCGACGGCGTCACCAGACCCCAGCCGTGCACCTTGAACACCGAGTTCACCACAACCGCCACGACGGTGGCGACGACGATGCTGATCAGCACCGCACCGGGCACGCCGCGCGCCATCAGCACGATCATCAGCAGCAGCCCCAGGCAGAAGACCACGATCGGCCAGCCGCTCAGGTGGCCGTCGACGCCCATGCGCACCGGGACCGTGGAACCGACGGCGTCGGGCGTGCGGGTCACGAACCCCGCGGAAACCAGGCCCACCAACGCGATGTAGAGGCCGATGCCCACGGTGATCGCGATCTTCAACGGCTCGGGGATCGCGTTGATGATGCGTTCGCGCACGCCGGAGACGGCCATGAGCACGATGCACAGGCCCTCCAGCACCACCAGACCGAAGGCCTGGGCCCACGTCATGGCCGGCGCCATCTGGAACGCCACCACGCCGTTCACGCCGAGACCGGCGGCCAGTGCCAGCGGCGCGTTGCCGACGAGTCCCATGAGGACGGTCATCACGCCCGCGGCCAGCGCGGTCGCGGTGGTGATCTCGGCGATGCTGAGCTTCGCTCCGGTGATGTCGGCGGACGCGCCGAGGATCAACGGGTTCAGCAGCACGATGTACGACATCGCGACGAAAGTCGTGATACCGCCCCGTACCTCGCGGCCGAGCGTGCTGCCGCGTTCGGTGATGCGGAAGAACTGGTCGAGGGCCGAGGTCGATGTCCGGCTCCGCAACTGGGTCATGAAGGACGGCCTTTCCCATGCCGGTGGGCGCGTTCCAACGCCGGAACGCATTTGGCTACAGCTCCGGTCAGCAAGGCAGGCTTTTGGCCCCTATTGCACGGCCGGCGTTCCTACGGGGGAACACCGCCGGTGTACTGGTTGCTCGTGAACAAACACGGTCGTCAGTAGTCGATACGGGTGGCGAGGGACAACCACGCGGTGAACGGGGCGTTGTCCTCGCCTGTGGAGATCTGGTGCACGGGCAGGTCCCACTCGTCGCGGGACTTGCTGAACAGCTCGTAGAACTCGCGGTCGTCGAACCCGGCCGCGGCCGCGTCGTGGCGGTCGGCGGCGTAGACGACCCTGTCCACCCGCGCCCACAGCGCGGCGGACAGGCACAGGGGACACGGCTCGCACGAGGAGATCAGCGTGCAGCCGGTCAACTTGAAGTCACCGAGCGCCCGGCAGGCCGCGCGGATCGCGACGACCTCGGCGTGCGCGGTGGGGTCCAGCGTCGGCGTCACCTGGTTGACGCCCGTGGCGATCACGGAACCGTCGCGGACGATCATCGCGCCGAACGGGCCGCCGCCGTCGGCCACGTTGCGGGTGGCCAGGTCGATGGTGGCGAGCAGATGTGCGTTCACGGCAACAACTCCAGGGAAATCAGACACAGATCAGGTACCGGTGAGGTGTTCCGGGCGGACCGGGACGCGGGTGAGCGCCAGGCCGGTCGCCGCGCGGATCGCCGCCACGATCGCCGGGGTCGACGAGATGGTGGGCGGTTCGCCGACGCCGCGGATGCCGTACGGGGCGTGGGGATCGGCGAGTTCGAGCACGTCGATGCTCATCGGCGGCATGTCGAGCACGGTCGGGATCAGGTAGTCGGTGAACGACGGGTTGCGCACCTTGCCGCCGGAGGTCTGGATCTCCTCCATCACCGCGAGGCCGAGGCCCTGGGCGGAACCGCCCTGGATCTGGCCCACCACGGCCTGCGGGTTGAGCGCCTTGCCGACGTCCTGGGCGCAGTCCAGCGCCACGACGCGCACCAGGCCGAGCTCCACGTCCACGTCGACCACAGCGCGGTGCGCGGCGAAGCCGTACTGGACGTGCGCGTTTCCTTGTCCCGTCTCGGGATCCAACGGCTCGGTCGCGCGGTGCCGCCACTCGACGGTCTCGTCGATCACCTCGGTACCGATGTCCGTCCGGCCGTCCAAACGCGACCGAACCGCGGCGCAGGCGGCCTTCACCGCACCACCGGTCACGTACGTCTGGCGCGAGGCGGAGGTCGAACCGCCGTTGCCGATCGTGGTGTCCATCGGCAGCACGGTCACGCGTTCGATGCCGAGCTCGGTCCGCACGATCTGCTGCATGATCGTCACCAGACCTTGGCCGACCTCGCACGCGGCGGTGTGCACGGCGGCGGCCAATGAACCGTTGACCATCGACACCCGCACGCGCGCGGTCGAGTAGTCGTCGTAGCCCTCGGAGAAGCAGATGTTCTTGATGCCGACGGCATAACCGACACCCCGCACCACACCTTCGCCGTGCGTGGTGTTCGAGACACCACCGGGCAGCTCGCGGATGTCCGACGAGGTGCCGGCGGGCAACGGCTTGTCCTGCACCAGCTTCAGCAGCTGCGCGACGGGCGCCGCGGAGTCGACCACCTGACCGGTCGGCATCACGGAACCCTCGGTCATCGCGTTGCGCACCCGGATGTCCACCGGTGACATGCCCAGCGCCTCGGCCAGCTTGTCCATCTGGGACTCGTAGGCGAAACCCGCCTGCACAGCACCGAATCCGCGCATCGCACCGCACGGCGGGTTGTTCGTGTAGACGCCGTAAGCGTCGATGGTCACGTTGTCGACCTCGTACGGACCGATGCCCAACGTCGCCGCGTTCGCCACGACAGCCGGTGTCGAGGAGGCGTAGGCACCACCGTCCAGGTACATCCGAGTGCGCACGTAGACCAGCTTGCCGGTGTGGTCGGCGCCGTGCTCGTAGTACAGCACGGCCGGGTGCCGGTGCACGTGCCCGTAGAACGACTCCTCGCGGTTGTAGACCATCTTGACCGGCTTGCCGGTGTGCAACGCCAGCAGGCATGCGTGCACCTGCATCGACAGGTCCTCGCGGCCGCCGAACGCACCGCCGACGCCGGACAGCGTCAGCCGGACCTTCTCCTCGGGAAGCCCCAGCGCGGACGCCACCTGCGCGCGGTCGACGTGCAGCCACTGCGTCGCGATGTACAGGTCGACCGAACCGTCGTCGGCGGGCACGGCGAGACCGGACTCCGGACCGAGGAACGCCTGGTCCTGCATGCCGACCTCGTACCGGCCGGTGACCACGACGTCGGCGGTGACGTCCTGTGAGCCGCGCCGGATCGGTACGTGCCGCACCAGGTTCCCGCCGGGGTGCAACGGGGTGTCCTCGATCGCGGTCTCCATGTCCACCACGGGCTCCAGCACGTCGTAGACCACGACGATCTTCTTCATGGCCCGCAGCGCGGTCTCCGGGTGGTCCGCGCCGACCAGCGCGACCGGTTCGCCCTGGTAGCGCACGACGTCCACGGCCAGCACCGGCTGGTCCTTGTGCTCCAACCCGTACAGGTTCCGGCCGGGGACGTCCGAGTGGGTCAGCACCGCGTACACGCCCGGCACCTTCAGCGCCTCGGTCAGGTCCACCGACACGATCCGCGCGTACGGGTGCGGCGAACGCAGGGTCGAGCCCCAGATCATGTCCTCGTGCCACAGGTCGGACGCGTAGGCGAACTCGCCGCGCACCTTCAGGTTGCCGTCCGGGCGCTGCGGTGACGTCCCGATGCCACCCGACACCGCGGAGGTGAGTTCGGCGGGAGTGAGGGTCATCGCGCTGCCTCCTGAAGCTTGGCGCTGGCAGAACCGAGTTCCCGGGCCAGCTCGTCGGTCGACGCCGTCCGCAGAACCCCGTCCCGCACGACGACCTCGCCGCCCACGATCAACAGTTTCAACGGCGGCGGAGTGCCGAGCACCAGCGCCGCCACCGGGTCCGCGATCCCCGCGTAGTCCATTCCGGACAGGTCCCACACCGCGAGGTCCGCGACCTTGCCCGGCTCGATCGAGCCCAGCGCGTCGTCGCGGCCCAGGCACCGGGCGCCACCCATCGTGGCCATCCACAACGCCTGCCGGACGTCCAGCGCACGCGGCCCACCCCGCTGCCGGGCCTGGTGCAACGCCGCCCGCAGCTCGACGTTCAGTCCACCGTCCTCATTGGACGCGGCACCGTCGACGCCGAGCCCGACCGGGGCACCGGCGTCGAGCAGGTCCCGGACCGGCGCGATGCCGGTACCGAGCCGCCCGTTGGACGTCGGGCAGTGCGCGGACCCGGTCGAGGTCGCGCCGAGCCGCTTCACCGCGTCCGACGACAGGTGCACGGTGTGCGCGAGCCACACGTCCGGCCCCAGCCAGCCGAGCTGCTCGGCGTACTCGGTCGGCGTGCACCCGTTCTCCGCCAGGCACTGCTCTTCCTCGTCCAGCGTCTCGGCGAGGTGCGTGTGCAGCCGAACGCCGTGACGACGTGCGAGAGAAGCAGCTCCGGTCATCAGCTCACGCGACACCGAGAACGGCGAGCAGGGCCCCACAGCGACGCGCACGAGGGCATCAGGAGCTGTCGAGTGGTGGTCCCCGATCGCCTGCTCGGTCGCGACCAGCGCGGCCTCGGTGTCCTCGACCAGGTTGTCCGGCGGCAGCCCGCCGTCGGACTGCCCGCGGTCCATCGACCCGCGGATCGCCTCCAACCGGATCCCGATCCGCCGCCCGGCCGACACCAGCGCGTCGAACACGTCGCCGCCGCCGGACGGGAAGACGTAGTGGTGGTCAGCGGCCAGGGTGCAGCCCGTCAACGCCAGCTTCGCGAGCCCGGCGGACGCGGCCGCGTGCGTCACCGTGTCGTCCAGCCCGCGCCACACCGGGTACAGCGTGGTCAGCCACTCGAACAGCGTCGCGTCCTGGGCGAGCCCGCGGGTGGCCCACTGGTACAGGTGGTGGTGCGTGTTGATCAGCCCGGGCGTGACCAGGCATGACGACGCGTCGACGTACGTGTGCGACTCGTACGGACGAGGCGCGGGACCCGAACCGGCCGAAGCAATCCGTCCGTCGGAAGACACCACCACGTGACCGGACGCGTGTTCGGTTCCGGCAGGATCCACAGTGGACACCGCACAGCGGTCGAGAACGATCATCGGCGCGACGCCGCCAATCGCACGGCGTCCAGGATCTTCTCGTACCCCGTGCACCGGCACAGGTTTCCGGCGAGCGCCTCGCGGATCTCCGGGTCGGACGGCGACGGCACGCGCTCCAGCAGGTCGTGCGCCGCCACGACGAGACCGGGCGTGCAGAACCCGCACTGCACCGCGCCCGCCTCGACGAACGCCTCCTGCACCGGGTCCAGCGCGTCACCGTCGGCGAGTCCCTCGACGGTCCGCACGGAACGGTCCTGCGCCTGCCCGGCCGCGACCAGGCACGCGCACACCGGCACGTCGTCCAGGTACACCGTGCAGGACCCGCACTCGCCCTGCTCGCAGGCGTTCTTCGAACCGGGCAGCCCGAGCCGCTCACGCAGCATGAACAGCAGCGACTCGCCTTCCCACACGTCGTCGGCCTGGCGCTGCTCGCCGTTGACCGTCAGGTTCACGCGCATGCCTGCTCCCCGTCCAGAAGTTCCTGCCAGGCCCACCCGAGAGTCCGGCGAGCCATCACTGCCAAGGCGTGCCTGCGATACGCCGCCGACCCGCGCACGTCGTCGATCGGCGACGCCGCCCGCGACACGAGCTCGCCGAACTCCCGCTTCACCGAGTCCAGCAACGGCTTCGGCGAGGAGAAGTCCAGCTCGGCGGCCAGGAACTCCTCGGCCTCGTACGCCCGGCGCGGCGTGGGAGCCGCGGACCCGACCGCCGCACCGACCCGGTTCTCCTCCGGGAACAGCGAGATCGCGAACGAGCACACCGCGATCACCATGGCGTTGCGCGTGCCGACCTTGGCGAACTGTTGTGGCCCCTTGGCAGGCGCCAGGTGCACCGCCACGATCAGTTCGTCCGGCTCCAAGGCGTTCCGCTTGACCCCCAGGTAGAAGTCGACCGCCGGGATCATCCGCGTCCCGCGCACGGAGGCCACCTCGATGACCGCGTCCGACGCCAGCAGCACCGGGTGCGTGTCGCCGGCGGGTGAGGCCGCACCGAGGTTGCCGCCGACCGTGCCCCGGTTGCGGATCTGCGGCGACCCGACCGTGCGCGAGGCCATCGCGAGGCCCGGCAGCCGGTCTCCCAGCTCGTTGATGATCCGCACGTACGGCACGCCCGACCCGATCCGCAGCCCGTCGGAGTACGCCTGCAGCTCGGGGATCCGGGTGAGGTCCAGCAGCGCGGCCGGCCTGCGGTGGTCGTAGTTGAGCTCCACCATCACGTCCGTGCCGCCGGCGATCGGCACGGCGTCCGGCCGGGAGGCCTTCAGCTCCAACGCCTCCGCGAGCGTTTCCGGTCGAAGGAAGTCCATCGTCAGCTACCTCGGTAGGTGGAGTAGGCGAACGGCGACAGCAGCAGCGGCACGTGGTAGTGCTGCGCCGGATCGGAGTAGTCGAACGTGAGCACGACCTCGGGGAAGAACGGCGCGGCCTGCGAGGTGTCGAAGACCAGCCGGTAGATCCCCGCTTCCAGGCCATCACCCCATCCGGTGATCCGGCCGTCGGCGTTCGTCTCGGCGGAGCTCACCTCGGTCCCGTCGCGGCGCTGCAGCGACACGGTGATGCCCGCGAACGGCCTGCCGCGTGCCGCGTCCAGCACGTGCGTGGAGATCGTCACTCGCCCTCCCATCTGGTTGTGAGCCAGTACACAGACCTGATGTGTCCCTGAGCTACGGCCGGATTACATGAATCAGCAGGCTCCTACACGTAACGAATTTGTGCTTTCCTACAAACACGAATGGACGAAAGTGACCTCCCATGTTGCTGCTGCGGACGTTGCTGCAGATGCCGGAACTGCGCCTGAGCCTGCGCACCGGTGACGACCAGCTGGACCGCACGGTCACCCGCGTGTACGGAACGGAGCTGCCCGACCCCAGCCGGTACCTGTCCGGCGGGGAGCTCGTGCTGTCGGGCCTGCTCTGGCACCACGGCCCGCAGGACTCCGAGACGTTCGTCCGCTCGCTCGCCACGGCCCGCGTCGCCGGTCTGGCGGCCAGCGAGACCGAGAACCGCGCGTTGCCCGCCGACCTCGTCGACGCCTGCGCACGCCACCACGTGCCGCTGCTGGAGGTGCCGGTCGACCTGTCGTTCGCGACGATCACCGAGCGCGTGTCGATGGAACTGGTCGGGCTGTCCCGGCACCGGCGTCTGCTGAACGTCGTCGCGGAGGGCTCCGGCCTGCCCGCGTTGTTGCTGGCGGGCGGGCACGAGCTGGGTGCGCCGTGCTGGGTCCTGTCGACGACCGGCCGGGTGGTGGCCGGCGGCGAGCTGCCCGACCGGGTGGCGCTGGTGAAGGAGTTCCTGCAGGCCGACCGGTTGCCGAAGACGGTCAGGGGCGTGACCCTCGTGCCCGTCTCCGAACGCGGCGGCACCCGGCTCACCAGCTGGATCCTCGTCGTGGGCGGGGAACCGCAGCAGGAGGCCGCCGCCGAGCTCGCGTCGCTCGTGGCGCTGGAACGGCTCCGGCAGGCGCAGGGCCGTCAGATCGAGAACCGGACCGCAGGCCCGTTGGTCACCGCGGTGCTGGCCGGATCCCCGGACGTCGAGTCACGGCTGGCGGCGGCCGGCCTGGAGAACGCCCGGCTGCGGGTGATCAGCGCGGTGACCTCCGACCAGCGGACCGATCTCGCGGCCGCGGTGCTGGAGGAAGCCCTGCCCGCCGCGCTCGTCACGCCGGTCGGCGACACCGTCTACGCGATCGCCAGGGCAGGCGACTCGGTGCCGGACGACGTGCGCGAAGCGATGCGCGTGATGGAGCCGGGCCTCGGTTCCTCACGGGTGCTCGCCGGAATCAGCTCGCCCGTCGGGTCGCGCGGGCTGCGGGGCGCGGCGGAGGAGGCCACGCACGCGCGGCAGCTCGGCGAACGGCGGGGCGGCCGCACGTGTGTGGTGGCGGGCGAGGAGATCGCGCTGCACCAACTGCTGCTCGCGGGCGTGCCGGAGGAGTTGCGGGCGTCGTTGCGGCGACGGCTCCTCGGGCCGGTGCTGGACTACGACGCCGAGCACGGGACGGACCTGATCGGCACGTTGAAGGTGTTCCTGGACTGCTCCGGTTCGTGGACCGCGGCCGCGGGGAAGCTGCACGTCCACGTGAACACGTTGCGGTACCGGGTGGGCCGGGTCGAGGAGCTGCTCGGCGTGGACCTGGGCGAGTTCGAGGCGCGCGTGGACCTCTTCCTGGCGTTGCAGACGGGGTAGCTTGGACGAGTGCCCGAGCGTCGGCCGATCGAACGCATCGCGGCGGACCTCCGCCGGGTACGCAGGACGCTCGCGAACTTCGAGCCCGGCACGTCGGCGGTCAAGAAGATCGCCGCCCGCCAGGCCTACGACGCGTTGCTCGTGCAGGCCTGCGACGCGCTGGAGGTCGAGCACCGGTTGCACCTCCTGCCGGAAGGCATGGATCGGAGCATCGAACGGCTGCGGCTGGAAGAGCGCCTGCGGGAGCGCGGGTTGTCAGTCTGACGGCTGATGCGGCTTGCGCCTTCAGGCTGATGTCCTCGCACGCTGCTGTTTCTTACCGTTTCGGCCATGAAGACCGCCGTCTTACTCGTGGGCCTGCTGCTGGCCGGGGGCGCCGGCTGCGCGGCACGGCCCGAAATCCGCGTGGTGGTCGAGGGAACGGGCACGACCGACCGGCTCACCTACTCGTTCCCCGGCGAGGAGGAACGCACCCTGCGCAACCCCGATCTGCCGTTCGAACGCATCGGAGCGCGCAAAGGGCGGATCGTCATCCGGCTGGAGGGCGTGCACGGCGAGCTCACGTGCAAGATCATCGTCAACGGGCGGCAGGTGAAGTCCGCGACTTCCCGAATGGGTGCGGCGCTGTCGTGCGATCACTCGACGGCCGCCTGACGCAAGAAGGGGAAAGCCCGTAGCTTCAACGTGTTGGGGAGGTACGGGTGATGAGTGACGTTCTGACCAGGGCCGCCACCGCGGCGATCCGCTACCGGACCGGGGTGCCGCCGCAGTTGCGGCCACCGGCGGCGCCGCGGCACTTCGTCGGCAGGGGCGACGAGCTCGCGGCCGTCCGGGCGGGCGGGGTGACGGTGGTGAGCGGGCCCGGCGGGGTGGGGAAGACCGCGCTGGCGCTCAAGTGGTTGCAGGACAGGGGATCCGGTGACCAGCTCTACGTCGACCTGGCCGTGCGCGAGCCGCTCGGCGATCTGCTGAGGGCGTTCGGGCTGAGTGACGTGGAGGTTGACGAAAGTGTGGCGTTGTTCCGCAGCCTGACCGCACGTCGGCAGTTCACCCTGTTGCTGGACAACGCGGACTCGGCCGAGCAGGTGACGCCGCTGCTGCCCGCGTCCGGCACCGTGCTCGTGACGAGTCGTTCGAAGCTGAACCTCCCGCAGGCGCAGGAGATCCACCTCGAACCGCTCGCCGACGACGGCCGCCTCGAAGAGCTGCTCGATCTGTCCTATGTGGAGCTTCCGGAACGGCAGGCGCGGCTCTACCGGCTGTGCGCGTGGCAGCCGGACACGTTCGGTGTCCCGGTGGCGGCGGCGATCGCCGGGGAACCGGAGTGCGACGTCGAGGACGCGCTGGACGACCTGGTCGAGAAGTCGTTGCTGACGGAGGTCGGCGACGCGTTCAGGTTCCATGAGCTCGTGCGTGCCCATGCGCGCACAAAACGCTAACAATGCAAATTGTGCGTTCAACGCCATAGGTCCGCGATAAACGGGAAACTCACCCGTTAAAGGGTTGTCCACAGCGGGTGGTCCCATTCGGTAATCCGAATTGGTCATATCCTTCGCGTCATGCCGAAGGATTTCCGGGCCACCGCGCTCGAGCGCGCTGTCGGGCGGCGGTTGGCTGGGTGGCGGGCGGAGCGGGAGCTCAGCCTCACCGAGGCCGGCCAGCGCGTGGGTTTCAGCAGCGCCAAGTTGTCGATGATGGAGAACGCGGTGCAGCCGTCGGCGGCGGTGGACATCATGGCGCTGGGTTACGTGTACAAGGTGCCGACCGCGGAATGGCAGTCCGTGGTGTTGCAGGCGCAGTACGCGGAACGGTTGCGCAGGCGCACGCACAACTGCGATGTGGGTTTTGATCCGGCGGCGGACTTCGCGAATCTGGTGTTCGAGTCGACGTTGCTGCGGGTGTTCACGACGGATCTGGTGCCTTCGGTGTTTCAGCTGTCGGGTTACACGCAGGCGGCGTTGCAGAGCGATGACCCGGTGCGGACGGCGCGGCTGGCGATGGCGCGGGAGGCGTGGTCGTCGCGGTTGGCGGACAAGGATCCGTTGGTGGTGCAGGCGGTGTTCCCGGAGGCGGTGCTGCGGCAGGTGGTGGGTGGGCCGCGGGTGATGAAGGCGCAGCTGTTGCACCTGATGGAGGTGAGTGAGCATCCGGCGGTGAGCGTGCAGGTGGTGCCGCGTGGTGCGGGGGCGTATCCGGCGATGGGGTCGCCGTTCACGTTGCTGAGCTTTCCGCATCGTCAGCACAACGACGTGGCGTATCTGGAGACGTTCCTGCGGGGTGAGTACGTGGAGGAGCCGGGGCTGACCGAGTTGTGCGCGCAGCGGTTCGCGGGGTTGTGTCAGGTCGCGCTGGATCCGGGTGAGTCGCTGGAGCTCATCGCCGAGGCCGCCGCCGAGCTGTAGGGCAGGTGGGCGGCCAGACCGTCCAGCACCCGGTCCAGCCCCGCCTCGAACCCCCGGTCCTGGCGGTCGGGGGAGTGGGGGGTCTCGGCCTCGATGATCACTCTGGTGAACCTCGGGTAGAGGCCGCTGTTCATGATCGTCGGACCGTACTCGCCCTGTTGTTCCACCCACTGCTCGTGGCTCAGGCCCGACCGCCTGGCCGCCTCCTGGTCGCCGAGCTCGCCCAGCACGTGGCCGAGCACGAACGCCGACAGCGTCAGCTCCATCCACCAGGGCATGAACCTCGGCCTCGGCGACGCGGCCAACCTCGGGTGGAAGCTCGCCCTGGTCGCGCGCGGCGTGGCACCGGACTCGCTGCTCGACACCTACACGGCCGAGCGGCATCCCATTGGTGCGTGGGTGCAGAAGTGGAGCATGGCGCAGACCGCGCTCAGTACGGCGCGAGGTCCGCGCGCGGACGCGTTGCGCGAGGTGATGGCCGACCTGCTCGACACTCCCGACGGCGCGACCTACGTGGTGTCGATGATCGGCGGCGGCTGGCAGCACTACGACCTGCCCGGTGATCACCCGCTCGTCGGCCGCCGGGTGCCTGACCTGCCGCTCGACGACGGCACCACCCTGACGGCGTGCTTCTGCGACGGACGGGCGGTGCTGCTCGACGTGGACTCGGGTGCCGCCGCGGTCGCCGCGCCGTGGAGCGATCGGGTCCGGGTGGTGACCGCGCTGCCGGTCGCGTTCCCGGACCAGCCGATGGCCGCGCTGGTCCGCCCGGACGGCTACCTCGCATGGGTCGCGTTCGGCGAGACCGACGGTCTCCATGCGGCGTCGACCGCCTGGCTCGGCCCGCCCGCTGAGCTGTGGTGATGTCGGATTCCTGAGAAAACTCCGGTTCCACCGCCGACTGGAGAAGGATCGGAAGGTGCTCCCGATCCGGGACATCCACTCTGGTTAGGAGGCGGCATGTACCGCAGGTTCGGTGTCCTGCTCGCGGCGGTCCTGGGCGTCACGCTCACCGCCGCGGCGCCGGCCACCGCAGACGCGTCCACACACTTCCCGACGGAGTTCTCCCTGCCCAACGGGTGGCAACCCGAAGGCATCGCGATCAGTGGCACCACGGCCTACTTCGGGTCGCGGGCCGACGGGTCGATCTACGCGGCGGACCTGCGCACCGGCCGCGGCGCGGTGCTCGCCAAGGGGCCGGGCACGCCGTCGCTCGGCATGAAGGTCGATGCGCGCAAGAGACTGTGGGTCGCCGGTGGTGTTGGCGGCGACGCACGCGTCTACGACACCCGCACCGGCGCGTTGCTGGCCAAGTTCCAGTTCGCGACGGCGGACACGTTCGTCAACGACGTGGTGCTGACGGACCGGTCGGCGTGGTTCACCGACTCGCGCAAGGCGGTGCTTTACGAGGTGCCGTTGAACCTCAAGCCGTTCCGGACTCTTCCGCTCACCGGTGATCTTGTCGTGACACCTGGCGCGACGAACCTCAACGGCATCGTCACCGGGTTCGACGGCACGTTGATCTCCGTGCAGAGCAACACCGGCAAGCTCTTTCGTATTGATGTTCGTACCGGGCAGACGACCGGCATCAATTTGAGTGGTCAAACACTTGTCAATGGTGACGGTCTGTTGCGCGAGGGACGGCAGTTGTACGTGGTGCAAAACAGGCTGAACAAAGTCGCGCGATACACGCTCGGCCGTGACGGGGCGACACTCGCCGCGGAACGCACGGACCCGCGGTTCGACGTCCCGACGACGGTCGCGGCGTTCGGCAAGCGCCTCTACCTGCCGAATGCCCGGTTCAGCACCCCGCCCGCGCCGGACACGACCTACACCGTGGTCGCTGTCGAACGCCCGTAGAACTCCAGCCGCGGAACTAGCCCGTCCGGGGGTTCCTACATACCAAGAACCCCCGGACCGGGTGTTGCAGGGCTCACTCGACTGGGTAGCCTGCCAACCGCGTACTGCGTGTGATCGCTGTCATTGGGTAACGATGATCTCCACTTGTTACCGTATTGCAGCCGAAGGAGTGACTCGGGTTACCCGCAGCGCTAGCCGTGGGACACAGGAGACCGTGAGAGCGCTGTGAACGAGAAGAGCGGTTACACACCGACCAACTACCGGACCATTCGGTCGCGGTTGGCCGGAGTGGTCGTCGTGCCCAGTGTCGTGTTGCTGGTCATGTGGGCCGTTTTCTCCTCTTACACCGTTTTCGACGCTTTCTACATGCGCTCGATCGCGTCGAGCGTGCGGGACATGGCGTCCCCGTCGGCGGAGGCGTTCGCGGGACTGCAGAAGGAACGTCAGCTGAGCCTCGTGCTGCTGAGCAAGGCGCCCGGCGTCGACGTGGCCGCGCTGAAGACGCAGCAGGGGCAGACCGACGAGTCGCTGCGCAAGATGAAAGACGTGTTCGCGGAACTTTCGGGCAATTCGCCGCAGGACGTCGTCGACCGCGTGAACGTGCTGAACGCCCTGCTGAACGAGCTGCCGCAGCAGCGCGGCCAGGTCGAGGCCCGCACCGCGAACCCGCAGGCGGTCTACGACTACTACAACAGCCTCATGGACGCGGGCGTCGCGCTCTTCAGCCACCAGGCGCGCCTCGTGCCGGACGCGGAGGCCGGGCAGGCCAACCTGCAGGCCGTGTCTATCTTCCAGGCGGCCGACTGGATGTCCCGCGGCGCCACGATCGGCTCACGCGGGCTGCTCAACGGCAAGTTCACCCCGGCCGAACGCGTCGAGTTCGCCAAGCTCGTCGGCGCCTATCACGCCAGTGTCGACGCCACGATCCCGTTCTCGCTGCAGGAGCCGCGCAGCCAGTACGACGCGCTGCGCACGAGCTCGGAGTACCGGGCGTTGCTCGATCTCGAGGGCCGGATCATCAACGGCGACATGTCGGTCACCGAGCAGCAGTGGCGCGCGGCGGCCGGTCCGGTGCACGAGAAGCTCGTGCGGATCGCGGCCCAGCAGGCGCAGGACGGCGCGGTCCTCGGCCTCGACAAGGCCAACAGCCGGTTCACCGCCGTGCTGATCGGCAGCCTCATCGCGTTGCTCGCGGTCGTCGTCGGCATCGTGCTGGCGCTGCGCATCTCGAACCGGCTCGTGTCGAGGGCCCTGGTCACGCGGCTGGCGTCGTTGCGAGAGGACACGCTGCGGCTCGCGCAGGAACGGCTGCCGCACATCGTGGCGCGGCTGCGCGGCGGCGAGCAGGTGGACATCCACCGCGACATGCCGCCGTTGGACTACGGCAACGACGAGATCGGCCAGGTCGCCGACGCGTTCAACACCGCCCAGTACACGGCCGTCGCGGCCGCGGTGAAGGAGACGCAGGCCCGTGAGGGCGTCAACCGGGTCTTCCTCGACATCGCGCACCGCAACCAGGGGCTCGTGCACCGGCAGCTCAAGATCCTCGACAAGCTGGAACGCGAGGAGGAGAACCCCGACCAGCTCGACTCGCTCTTCCAGCTCGACCACCTGGCGACGCGGGCCCGCCGCAACGCGGAGAACCTGATCATCCTCGCCGGCGAGCAGCCGGGCAGGCAGTGGCGCAAGCCGGTGCGGCTGAGCGACGTCATCCGCGCCGCGGTCGCCGAGACCGAGCAGTACGTGCGGGTCAAGGTCAACCCGGTGCCCGACCGCGCGCTCGTCGGTGTCGCCGTCGCCGACACCATCCACCTGCTCGCGGAGCTCGTCGACAACGCGACGGCGTTCTCGTCACCGCGGTCCGAGGTGATCATCCACTCGAGCGCCGTGCCGCACGGCATCGTGATCGAGATCGAGGACCACGGGCTCGGCATGACGCAGGAGGAACGCCTGCAGGCCAACGCGAAGCTCTCCAACCCGCCGGACTTCGAGACGATGGCGTTCCGCGGCGAGTCCCGCCTCGGCCTCTTCGTCGTCGCCAGGCTCGCCGCGCGCCGGGGCATCAAGGTGGAGCTGCGCGACTCGCCCTACGGCGGCACGGTCGCGCTGTGCGTGCTGCCGCCGAACATCGTCGCCCCGCACAACACCGCGGGCGACATCACCGAGACCACGCAGATGCCGGTGCGGTCGTTCCACGACCAGCACCACGGTCACGTCGAGGAACACCCGAGCTTCCCGGTGACGCTCGCACCCGAGGTGCGGGAGGCACTGAACGCAACGGCCGCCCCAGCCGTTTCCGCAACAGATGCATCGGTGGACGTACCACCCCCCGTGGTGACTCCTCAGGACGGGAAGGCACCCCTTCCCCGCAGGAAGAAGCGGCAGAACCTCGCGCCGCAGCTCATGCAGTCCGCGGAGGAGATGCCACACGCCGAACCGGTGACCGGCGAAAGGCCGGCCGAGCGGATCCGAGACGGGCTCGCCGCGTTCCAGCGCGGCACCCGCGACGCCCGGCTGACCGACGACTGGAGATCAGAAGGAGCCCCCTCGTCATGAAGGACAACACCAGCCAGCACGGCGAACTGAACTGGCTGCTGGAAGACCTCATCCAGCGCGTGGTCGGCGCCCGTCACGCGGTCGTGCTGTCGGCGGACGGACTCCTGCTCGGCCGCTCGGCCGGGCTCTCCCGCGACGACTCCGAACACCTCTCGGCGATGGCGTCGGCGTTCCAGTCGCTGGCCCGCGGCACCGGGCGGCACTTCGGCGGCGGCGCCGTGCGGCAGACCATCGTCGAGATGGAGCACGCCTACCTGTTCGTGACGGCCGCCGGGCACGGCGCCTGCCTGGCCGTGCTGGGCGAGGAGGACGCCGACATGGGCATGATCGCGTACGAGATGAACATGCTGGTCAAGCGAGTGGGCACCTACCTCTCGTCGGCCCCGCGCGCAGAACAGGCGACCGTGCCCACGGCACGCGAGTCACGCTGATGACCGCGCGGGAGGACTGGTGGTACGACGAGGCCGCGGGGCCGCTGGTGCGGCCCTACGCCATGGTGCGCGGCCGCACCCGGCCGAACGCGCCTGACCTCCACCTCGTGACGCAGGTCCGGGCCTCCTCGGTTGCGTCCGACCAGACGTCGCTGACGGTCGAACATCGCGAGATCATGGCGCTGTGCGCACGCCCCCTGTCGGTCGCCGAGGTCGCCGCGTACCTCGACGTGCCGCTCGTGGTGGTGAAGGTCCTGCTGTCGGACCTCATCGAGCGAGGCGACGTGCTCGTGCACAACTCCTCCCCCCAGATTCCCGACCGGAATCTCCTGCAGGCCGTACTGGATGGTGTTCGTGGGATCTGACGACCAGCTGACCGTGCCGACCGCGGTCAAGATCGTCATCGCGGGCGGGTTCGGCACCGGCAAGACCACCATGGTCGCGTCGGTCTCCGAGATCCCGCCGCTGCGCACCGAGGAACTGCTCACCGAGGCCGGCGTGCACGTCGACGACCTCGCCGGTGTCGAGGGCAAGGACACCACCACCGTCGCCCTCGACTTCGGCCGCATCACCATCAACACGACCGTCGTGCTGTACCTCTTCGGCACGCCGGGGCAGAACCGGTTCTGGTTCATGTGGGACGAGCTCGCCACCGGGGCGATCGGCGCGGTCGTGCTGGTGGACACGCGGCGGCTGGACTCGTCGTTCCCCTCGATCGACTTCTTCGAGCACCGCGGGATCCCGTTCGTGGTGGCGGTGAACTGCTTCGACGGGTCGCAGCTCTACACGGTGGACGAGGTGCGGCACGCGTTGGACCTCGACGACTCGATCCCGGTGGTGCTGTGCGATGCGCGGGACCGCGAGTCGTCGAAGGCCGTGCTGGTCGGGCTGATCCAGCACTCGATGAACCGGCTGGAAGCCGCGGTCTGAGCACCTGGCCGGAAGTTCTGCCTGTCACGCGAGCCCGAGCGCGGCGCGCCTGGTGCTCGATGAAGGGCTCCTTCATCCACGTGAGGTGGAGGAAGGAGCCCTTCATCGACAGCGGACGTGGCGGCGGCTGGAAGCCGCGGGCTAAGCCGTCAGCACGAAGAACAGGAAGCTCGGGCTGGTCGTGAGCGCGCGGTAGTCCTCCGGGAACTTCTCGCGCGCCTCCGGCACCGGCAGCGGCTCGGCGATCTCGGTGATGGCGAACCCGGCCGCGGTGAAGGCGCCGGTCATCGCGTGCAGCGGCCGGTTCCAGAACGACATCAGCACCGGCTCGCCGCCGTGGTCCCACTCCTCGGTCCAGTTGTAGGCCTCGAAGTAGTTGGTCCGGCGGCCTTCCGCGCGGTGGATCATGTGCACGGCGAACGGGTGGTCGACCGAGACGAGCAGGCGGCCGCCCGGCTTGAGGATCCGCCTCAGCTCGGCCAGCGGTGGCGCCCAGTCCTCCAGGTAGTGCAGCACCAGCGAGATGATCACGTCGTCGAACTCGGCGTCGGCGTAGGGCAGCGGGGCGGCGAGGTCGGCGACGCGCAGGTCGGCATCCGGAACGCGACGGCGAGCCACGTCCAGCATGCCGGGACTCAGGTCGAAGCCGCTCACCTCCGCACCCCGTTCGCGCAGCTCGGCGAGCAACGGGCCGGAGCCGCAGCCGGCGTCGAGGACCCGCCTGCCCGTCACGTCCCCGGCGAGAGCCAGCATCGCGGGGCGCTCGTAGTAGGCGTTGTAGATGCCGTCCTGGTTCGACTCGGGGTACGCCTCGGCGAGCCGGTCGTAGTCGTTCGTCACCCCAGACATGTGATCAATACAAGCACAGCCGCTCAGGCCGCCGGGCGGTCCAGCACCCGCTCCACGAGCGCCGTGTCGCAGTGCTCGACCAGCTCGGTGATCTTCCCGTCCGCCATGCGCAGGATGAAGCAGTACGTCTGCTCGTACCGCTCGCCCCGCGTCGTCGTGCCGTGGCCGCGGGCCTGGACCACCACGCGGTCGTCCTCGGCCAGGACGAGGTCGGCTTCGCAGCGGTAGTCGGTGAACTGGGCCATCAACGGCCGCAGCAGGCCGCCGAGCGCGACCCGTTTCGGTCCCCAGGTGCCCGACCACGACCAGCCGCCGGGGAACACCCAGCGGAAGTCGTCCGCCATCGCCTCGCTCAGCGCGGTGGTGTTGCCCGAGGCCATCTGGTCGAAGACGGCCTGGATCTGCTTCTTGTTCTCGGCTGCTCCCATGCCGATCACGCTAGGAGCGGGCGAGCTATGCGACAAACGACAGTCTCGCATGTGTGGTATCAGTTTCACGCATGGGTGAGTTCACGGTCGTCGGGCTGCGGGTGGTGCGGGAAGCGGGCCGCCACGGGTCGTTCTCCCACGCGGCCGAACGGCTGGGGTACACGCAGTCGGCCGTGTCGCGGCAGATCGCGCTCATGGAGCAGGCGGCCGGGCAGGTCCTGTTCGAACGGCAGGCGCGCGGGGTGCGGTTGACCGACGCCGGGCGGGTCGTCGTCCGGCACGCCGAGGTGGTGCTGGGGGAGTTGGACGCCGCCCAGCAGCAGTTGCAGGACATGGCCGCGCGGCCGGCCGGGCGGTTGCGGGTCGGGGCGTTCTCCACGGCGATGGCGGTGCTGGTGCCGCACGCCATCGCGGCGCTGAGCAAGGCGACGCGCGTGACGTTGCGCGAGGGGCTGAGCCCCGGTCTCGTGAAAGCCGTGGCGCGCGGGCGGCTGGACCTCGCCGTCGTCACCGGGGTCGTGCCGCCGGAGGGGGTCGAGGTGACGCCGCTGCTGGAGGACCCGTTGTTCGTCGCGACCTCGCTCGGGCACCCGTTCGCCGGGCAGCCGAGTGTCACGGGTGAGGCGTTGCGGGGGCAGCGGTGGATCGCGGGCAGTGCCGAGCCGGGCACGACGTTGCTCGGTGCGTGGGCCGGTGAGGAGCCGGAGATCGCCTACGTGGCACGGGACTGGGTGGCGAAGCTGGGCCTGGTCTCGGCAGGGCTGGGGGTCACGGTCGTGCCGGGACTGGTCGTGCCGGCGCTGCCGCCGTCGGTCGCCGTCACGCGCATCGACGACCCGGCGGCGGTGCGCGTCACGGCGGTCGCCTGCCGCCGGGCGCACCGGCCTACCGAGGCGTTCGCCGAGCTGCTCAGGGACGCCGCCGCCGAACTGGCCGTGCTGGTCCGGCGGCGGCCCTGATCACTTCGCGTAGTTGTGGAACCCGCGCCCGGACTTCTTGCCCAGCAGGCCCGCGTCCACCATGCGCAGCAGCAACGGCGGCGGCGAGTACAGGGGCTCCTTGAACTCGTCGTACATCGACTCGGCGATGGCCTTCGTGGTGTCGAGGCCGATCAGGTCGGTGAGGCGCAGCGGGCCCATCGGGTGGGCGCAGCCGAGCACCATGCCGTTGTCGATGTCGTCGGCGGAGGCGAAACCGGACTCCAGCATGCGGATCGCCGACAGCAGGTACGGGATCAGCAGCGCGTTGACGACGAAGCCGGCGCGGTCCTGCGAGCGGATGACCTCCTTGCCCAGCGTGGCGCGCACGAACGCCTCCGCGCGGACCTGGGTGGTGGCGCCGGTCAGCAGGGACGGCACGATCTCGACCAGCTTCAGCACCGGCACCGGGTTGAAGAAGTGCACGCCGATGACCTGCTCGGGACGGCCGGTGGCCATGCCCAGCTTCATGATCGGGATGGACGACGTGTTGGACGCGAAGATGGCGTCCTCGTCCTTCACGACCTTGTCGAGCGCGGCGAAGACGTCGGTCTTGATCTGCTCGTTCTCGGCGACCGCCTCGACCACGAACTGACGGTCGGCGAACTCGCCGATGTCGGTCGTGAACCGGATGCGCCCCAGCGCGGCGTCGCGGTCGGCCTCGCTGAGCTTGCCCGCCTTCACGCCTCTGGCCAGCGACGAGGCGATCCGCCCCTGCGCCGCCTCGGCCGCGCTCGCGTTGACCTCGGCGACGATGACGTCGAGGCCGGCGCGGGCGCTCACCTCGGCGATTCCGGAGCCCATGAGGCCGGAACCGACGACTCCCACACGTTGAATGTCACTCACAACGCCCGATCCTGCCACGAACTGCTCGAAGCTCGGTGCCGAGCCGGTCCAGGGTCTCGGCGACGGTGGTGGCGTAGTCGCCGGCCGGGCGGTAGCCGAGCGCGGTGGCGGCGGAGGTGTCGAGGACGAACCCGCGGTGCCACGGGTGGCGGCCGAGCTTGTCGTGGTCCAGCAGGATCTCCCGCCAGTCGTGGCCGAAGTGCCGCGCGATGATCCGGGAGATCTCCAGGCCGTTCGGGGCGTCCGGGTCCGCGGCGTTGAGAACGCGCTGTCCCGGCCGGGCGGCGACCGTCTCGATGAGCGCGGCGATGTTGGCCGCGGCCGTCGGGTGGTCGACGCCTTCGCCTCTGGATGCCAGCAGCACCACCGGATGCCGGGCGAGGACGCGCTCGACGAAGTACTTCTCCAGCGGGCGCTTGTTGCCGACTCCGTGCACTTTGGACGGTCGTAGCACGGTGATCGGCAGTCCGCTGTCCAGCACCGTGTGCTCGGCGGCGACCTTGTTGGCGCCGTAGCCCTCGCGGGTCTGGTAGTCCATGTCACCGGGCGCCATCGTCGGCTGGTCCTCGGTGACCGGGCCGGCGAACCGCGGCGGCTCGGCGGAGTTGACGTGCCGGCCCTCGTCGTCGACGTAGACGGCCTTGGCGGAGATCATCACGGTCGAGGTCGCGTTGCGGGCCAGCGGAAGCAGCGTTCTGGCGTGCGCGGCCGTGTAGCAGAGGCAGTCGACCAGGAGGTCGGCTCCGTCGCCCAGCGCGCGAGCCAGTGCCCGGGGGTCTTCTCGGTTCACCTCACGACCGGGGGCGTCGACGGTCCACCCGCTCGCACGCAGGCGCCGGGCGGCGGCACGGCCGATGAGGCCCGTGCCGCCGAGGATCAGTGCGCGTGGCATCAGATCGAGTCCAGCTCCCGCTCGATCGCCGCCAGTTCCTCCGGCGTGCCCTGGACCTTGGGGCCGGTGAACCACTTCCGCGCCGACGCGAGCCACCAGATCCCGGCGAACCCGAGCACGACCAGCACCGCGATCGGCGTGTAGTTGAACGTCTTCGCCGTCACCGGATACGCCTGCGGCAGCATGAACAGCACGGTGATGAACACGACCCAGAGGACCGCCACCACACCGATCGGCTTGCTCCACCGGCCGAGGTGCCACGGCCCGCGCTCGAACCGCTCGCCCTGCAGCAGCCGCAACAGGGTCGGCAGCACGTAGGCGATGTAGAGGCCGATCACCGCGATCGACGTGACCGCCGCGTACGCCGTCGCGTTCCACAGGTACGGCAGGCCGAGCACGAACGCGCCGCCCGCGGCCAGCCAGATCGCGTTCGTGGGTGTGCGGGTGCGCTTGTTGATCTTGTGCCAGATCGAGGACGCCGGCAGCGCGCCGTCACGCGAGAAGGCGTAGATCATCCGCGAGTTCGCGGTCACCGAGGACATGCCGCAGAACAGCTGCGCGCCGATCGCGATGAGCAGCAGCAGCTTGCCGCCGGTCACGCCCAGCGCGTCGATGAAGATCTGCGCCGGCGGCACGCCGGTCGCGCTGTTGATCGCGCCGTCGTAGTCGCGGATGGCGAACGTGATGCCGACGAGCAGCACCCAGCCCGCGATCAGCGAGACCACGATCGACATCACGATGCCGCGCGGGCCGCTGCGGGCCGCGTCGTGCGTCTCCTCCGTCATGTGCGCCGAGGCGTCGTAACCGGTGAAGGTGTACTGCGCCAGCAGAAGTCCGAGCAGGCCGACGTAGAACGCCGACGGCCAGCCGGTGTTGTTGACGAACGTCGTGAAGACGTAGGAGGCGGACTGGTGCTCGGACGGAAGGATCACCAACGCCCCGACGATGACCACCACGCCGATGATGTGCCACCACACGCTGACGTCGTTCAGCAGTGCCACGAGCCGCACGCCGAACGTGTTGAGCAACCCGTGCAGCACCAGCACGATGCCGAAGATCAGGATGGTGTTCGGCGGCGTGGCGGCGAAACCGAACTGCAGGTCCAGGAACGCGTTGATGAAGAACGCCGCGCCGAAGTCGATGCCCGCCGTCACCGCGACCTGGCCGAGGAAGTTGAACCAGCCGGTGAACCACGACCAGGCGGCGCCGTTGCTCGGTGCGAGCTTGGCCGCCCAGTAGTACAGCCCGCCCGCGGTCGGGTAGCTGGAGCAGACCTCCGCCATCGCGAGGCCGACGATCAGGGTCATCAGGCCGACGAACGGCCAGCCCCACACGATCAGCGCCGGACCGCCGGTGTTCATGCCGAAGCCGTACAGGGTCAGGCAGCCGGACAGGATGGAGATGATCGTGAAGGACACGGCGAAGTTGGAGAACCCGGACATGGTCCGGGCCAGCTCCTGTGCGTAGCCGAGCTCGTGGAGTCGTTGTTCGTCTGCGGAGAGCGAGGTGGCGGGACTGTCTGCTTCGTGACTCATCGGCGTCCTCCTCTTTTGGACTCCGTCCAGTCCATTAGACGGTGGTGAAGGGTGGCGCGCATCACCTGATGGTGTCAAGATGGTGCGGCCAATGGCTCGCAGACATACCTTTGGAGGAACGCGGGATGCTGACCGTCGAGGAGTTGCGCGAGGCCGTGGACACCGGTGAGATCGACACCGTCCTGGTCGCGATCGTGGACATGCAGGGTCGTCTGCAGGGCAAGCGGTGCGCGGCGCGGTACTTCCTCGACGAGGTGCTCGGGCACGCCGCGGAGGGCTGCAACTACCTGCTGGCCGTCGACGTCGAGATGAACCCGGTCAGCGGCTTCGAGATGTCCAGCTGGGAGCGCGGGTACGGCGACTTCGTGATGAAGCCCGACGTCTCGACGCTGCGGCGCGTGCCGTGGCAGGAGGGCACCGCGCTCGTCATGTGCGACCTCGTCTGGGAGAACGGCGACCCGGTCGTCGCCTCACCGCGGCAGATCCTGCGCAGGCAGCTCGACCGGCTGGCCGCGCTCGGCCTGGAGTGCTACGTCGGCACCGAGCTGGAGTTCATCGTCTTCGACGACACCTACGAGCAGGCGTGGAACGCCGGCTACCGCAACCTCACGCCGTCGAACCAGTACAACGTCGACTACTCGTTGCTGGGCACCGCGCGTGTCGAACCGTTGCTGCGGG
Source organism: Lentzea sp. NPDC004782 (assembly GCF_040609115.1). Taxonomy (NCBI): domain Bacteria; kingdom Bacillati; phylum Actinomycetota; class Actinomycetes; order Pseudonocardiales; family Pseudonocardiaceae; genus Lentzea; species Lentzea sp. NPDC004782. Next base: position 6,255 of record NZ_JBEXJN010000042.1, on the reverse strand, counting down.
CCATCCGCAACGGCATGACGGGCGCGGGCATGGTCGTCGAGTCGGCCAAGGGCGAGTGCAACCCCGGCCAGCACGAGATCGCGTTCCGCTACACGACGGCGCTGCGGACGTGCGACCAGCACGCCATCTACAAGAACGGCGCCAAGGAGATCGCGGCGCAGCAGGGCAAGTCGCTCACGTTCATGGCGAAGTACAACGAACGCGAGGGCAACTCCTGCCACATCCACCTCTCCGTGCGCTCGAAGGACGGCGAGCCCGTGTTCGCCGAGGGGCACGGCATGTCGGAGCTGATGCAGCACTTCCTCGCCGGCCAGCTGGCCGCGCTGCGCGAGCTCACCTACTTCTTCGCGCCGAACATCAACTCCTACAAGCGTTTCGTGAAGGGGTCGTTCGCGCCGACGGCGGTGGCGTGGGGCCGGGACAACCGCACGTGCGCGCTGCGCGTGGTCGGCCACGGGCAGTCGCTCCGGTTCGAGAACCGGGTGCCCGGTGGTGACGTGAACCCGTACCTCGCGGTGGCGGCGTTGATCGCGGCAGGGCTGCACGGCGTGGAGAACAAGCTCGCGCTGGAGGACGAGTTCGTCGGCAACGCCTACGCGTCGGACCGGCCGACCGTGCCTACGACGCTGCGCGAGGCGGCCGAGCTGCTGGCGGCCAGTGAGCTCGCCCGGGAGGCGTTCGGCAAGGATGTCGTCGACCACTACCTGAACGCGGCCAGGGTCGAGCTCGACGCGTTCGACGCGGCGATCACGGACTGGGAGAAGGTACGCGGGTTTGAGCGCCTCTAAGCCACTCATCGGCATCAGCACGTACCTGGAGCGCACGCGCTTCGGCCACTGGGACGTGGAGGCCGCGGTGCTCTACCGCGGTTACCTCGACTGCGTGGTGCGGGCCGGCGGCAACCCGGTCATGCTGCCCCCGGTCGGCACCTGGACCGCCGAGACGATCGGCTTCCTCGACGGGCTGGTGATCGCGGGCGGCGCCGACGTCGACCCCGCCGCCTACGGTGCCGAGCCGCACCCGAAGACCGGTGAACCGCGCCGCGACCGCGACGACGCCGAGTTCGCGCTCGTCGCCGCCGCGCTGAAGCTCGACCTGCCGGTGCTCGGCGTGTGCCGGGGCATGCAGGTGCTCAACGTGGCGCTGGGCGGCACGCTGCACCAGCACATCGAGGGCCACAACCCGGCGCCGGGCGTGTTCGAGCACACCGGCATCGCGGTGGACCCCGGCACGCGGCTGCACGCGATCCTGGGCGACCGCACCGACGTGCAGTGCCATCACCACCAGTCGCTGGACCGGGTCGCGGACGGCCTGCGGGTGACCGCGCGGGCGTCCGACGGCACGGTCGAGGCCGTGGAGCTGGAAGGCGCGCGGTTCGTCGTCGGCGTGCAGTCGCACCCGGAGCAGGACATCGAAGACCTGAGGCTGTTCGAGGCTCTCGTGGACGCGGCAAGGAGAAGCGCGTGACCTTTGACGTCATCAACCCCGCCACCGAGAAGGTCGTGCGGACCGTTGCGCACACCTCTCCCGAAGAGACGGACGCGGCGATCGTCCGGGCGCAGCGGGCGTTCGAGAGCTGGCGGAACGTCGCTCCCGGCGACCGCGGGCGGTTGCTGCGGAAGTTCGCGGAGCTCGTCGACGCGCACAGCGAGGAGCTGGCACGGCTGGAGGTCGAGAACTCCGGCCACACCATCGGCAACGCGCGCTGGGAGGCCGGGAACGTCCGCGACGTCCTGCACTACTACGCGGCCGCCCCGGAACGGTTGTTCGGCAAGCAGATCCCGGTGCCCGGCGGCCTGGACGTCACGTTCCACGAGCCGCTCGGCGTCGTCGGCGTGATCGTGCCGTGGAACTTCCCGATGCCGATCGCCGGGTGGGGCTTCGCGCCCGCTCTCGCGGCCGGCAACACGGTGGTGCTGAAGCCCGCCGAGCTCACGCCGCTGACCGCGATCCGGCTCGGTGAGCTGGCCCTGGAAGCCGGGATTCCCGAGGGCGTGTTCCAGGTGCTGCCGGGCAAGGGCAGCGTCGTCGGCAACCGGTTCGTCACGCACCCGTTGGTGCGCAAGGTCGTCTTCACCGGGTCGACGGGTGTCGGCAAGCAGATCATGGCGGGCTGCGCGGACCAGGTGAAGCGCGTGACGCTGGAGCTGGGCGGCAAGTCGGCGAACATCGTGTTCGCGGACTCGGACCTGGAGCAGGCGGCCGCGACCGCGCCGTACGGGGTGTTCGACAACGCCGGGCAGGACTGCTGCGCTCGCTCGCGGATCCTCGTGCAGGCGAGCGTCTACGACCGGTTCATGGAACTGCTGGAGCCCGCGGTCAAGGGCGTGAAGGTCGGCGAGCCCGGCGACGACGCCACCGAGATGGGGCCGCTCATCTCCGCGGCGCACCTCGGCAAGGTCGCGTCTTACGTACCAGACGACGCCCCGGTGGCGTTCCGGGGAAGCGCCCCGGACGGACCGGGGTTCTGGTTCCCGCCGACGGTTCTCACGCCGTCTCCCGGCGACCGCACGGTCACCGAGGAGATCTTCGGACCGGTCGTGGTCGTGCTGCCGTTCACCGACGAGGCCGACGCGATCAGGATCGCGAACGACTCCGAGTACGGGCTGTCCGGTTCGATCTGGACGCGGGACGTCGGCCGCGCCATCCGGGTGTCGCGCGCGGTCGAGGCCGGAAATCTGTCTGTCAACTCGCATTCGTCCGTTCGCTACTGGACGCCGTTCGGCGGCGTGAAGCAGTCCGGGCTCGGCCGTGAGCTCGGTCCGGACGCGCTCGACAGCTTCACCGAAGTCAAGAACGTCTTCATCGCTACGTGAACCTGAAACACACACGAGGAGATTCAGAAATGGTGCAGCGACTCGAGGGCCGCGTGGCCGTCGTGACGGGTGGCGGCAGCGGCATCGGACTCGCGACCGTGCGCAGGTTCGCGAGCGAGGGCGCGAAGGTCGTCGTCGCCGATCTCGACCCGGCGACCGGCAAGGCGGCTGCGGACGAGGTCGGCGGGCTGTTCGTCCAGGTCGACGTGACCGACGAGGAACAGGTCAAAGCGCTTTTCCAGACCACTGTGGACACCTACGGCAAGTTGGACATCGCGTTCAACAACGCCGGCATCTCGCCGCCCGACGACGACTCGATCCTGACGACGGGCATCGAGGCGTGGGAGCGCGTCCAGAAGGTGAACCTCACGTCGGTTTATTTGTGTTGCAAGTACGCCATCCCGCACATGCAGGCCAACGGCAAGGGTTCCATCATCAACACGGCGTCGTTCGTGGCGACGATGGGCGCGGCGACGTCGCAGATCTCCTACACGGCGTCGAAGGGCGGCGTGCTGGCGATGTCCCGCGAGCTCGGCGTGCAGTTCGCGCGCGAGGGCATCCGGGTGAATGCGCTTTCCCCCGGGCCGGTCAACACTCCGTTGCTGCGGGAGCTGTTCGCGAAGGACCCCGAGCGGGCCGCACGGCGTCTCGTCCACGTCCCGCTGGGCCGGTTCGCCGAACCTGAGGAAATCGCCGCCGCGGTCGCGTTTCTGGCCTCCGACGACTCGTCGTTCATGACCGCGTCGAACTTCCTGGTGGACGGCGGCATCGCCGGCGCGTACGTGACACCGCTCTAATGGAACACGCGGAGGAGGCGTTGTTCCGCCCCGTGCGGGCGGGCAACGCTTTCGAAGAGACCGTCGAACGGCTCATGCAGGCCATCCGGCTCGGCGTCGTCGTGCCGGGTGAGCGGCTGCCGTCCGAACGGGAGCTGGCCACCCGGCTCGGCGTGAGCCGGGTGACCGTGCGCGAGGCCATCAGATCGTTGCAGGAGAACAACTACGTCGAGTCCCGCAGGGGGCGCTACGGCGGCACGTTCGTCAACGACGTGATCCCGAAGTCCGCGCCCGGCAAGGAGTTCGGCGACATCCACGACGTGCTCACGCTGCGGAAAGTCCTGGAGACCGGTGCCGCGGAGACCGCGGCGGGCCGGTCGCTCGGCCCGGCCGAACGCCGCGGCCTGCGTGCGCGGCTGGAAGAGGCGTCGACCGCGTCGCTGGTGGAGTACCGGCGCAAGGACTCGCGGCTGCACCTGGCGATCGCCGAGGCCACCGGGTCCGCGGCGCTCACCGCGGCCGTGGCGGACTCCAGGATGCGGGTGAACGAGCTGCTCGACACCATCCCGCTGCTCGAGCCGAACCTCGCCCACTCCAACGCCCAGCACGAGCGCATCATCACCTCCATTTTGGACGGAGACCCGGCCTCGGCGAGGCAGGCGATGGCGGAGCACCTCGACGGCACGGCGTCGTTGCTGCGAGGTTTTTTGGTCTGAGCGAGCAGACTCCCGTAACATGAAAACGTTTACAGGTCCGATTGTCGCGTTGTCATGCACATTCCGCATGGAACAACTCTTGGCGTGGGGCTTGCGGACAGTTACCGTCCGAATACCTCGGGGACTTGCAGCGCGAGGAGCTGTTGATGCCAGGGTTGCGCAAGGTGTTTCGCGACGCCGTGGGCCGGGTGCACTCACTCCGTGTCTTGTCCGCCGCGGGCATGGTGAGTCTCACGAACTTCAAGATGTCCGTGCAGGCGTTGAAAGAGGTCAAGGTCTGGGGGCCGAACGTCACGGCGCTGCGCCGTGCCGTCCGGCTGAACCCGGACGGTGTCGCGGTCGTCGACGAACGAGGTTCGGTGACCTACCGGCAGCTGGACCGGCGTTCCACCGCGATCGCACAGGGACTGCGCGCGCTGGGGGTGCAGCACACGCACGTCGTCGCCGTGATGTGCCGCAACCACCGCGGAATGGTGGAAACCCTGCTGGCGTGCGCGAAGCTCGGCGTGCGCGCGTTGCTGGTGAACACCGGGTTCGGTGCTCCCGTCGTTCTCGATCTCCTGCAACGTGAACGCGCGATGGTCGTCATTCACGACGAGGAGTTCACGCCGCTGTTCCACCAGCTGCCGCCGTCGATCCCGCGGTGGCTCGCGTGGTCGCGCGACGGCCTGGACCGGCGCACGCCGACACTCGACCAGCTGGTGGCGAAGGCGCCGCGCGGGGAGCTGGAACCGCCGCGCGAGCCGGGCATCGTCATCCAGCTGACGTCCGGCACGACCGGCACGCCGAAGGGCACCTACCGCGAGATCAAGTCGGTGCTGACGGCGTCGGACTTCCTGGACCGCATCCCGATGCGGGCGGGGGAGTCGACGTTCATCGCCGCCCCGATCTTCCACGCGGTCGGCTACTCGCATCTGACGCTCGCGTTGTCGCTGGGCTCGCGCGCGGTGCTGCAACGGCGGTTCGACCCGCGCCGGACGCTGTGGTCGGTGCAGGGCCAGCGGTGCACGACGATCGTGCTGGTGCCGACGATGCTGCAGCGGATCATGGAGCTCGACCGGTCCGTGCTGGACTCGTTCGACCTGCGGCACCTGCGGGTGGTGTTCTGCTCGGGCGCGACACTCCCGCCGGACCTGGTCGAGCGCACGATGGCCGCGCTGGGGCCGGTGCTCTACAACCTCTACGGCTCCACGGAGGTCGCGGTCGCCACCGTCGCCACGCCGCAGGACCTGGCCGCCGCACCGTCGTGCGTGGGCATGCCACCGCACAACTGCATCGTGAGGTTGTACGACGACAACGGAAACCGCATCACGCGTTCCTTCGTTACGGGCCGCATCTTCGTGCGCGGCTCGTTGACCGTCGACGGCTACACGGACGGAACGCACAAGGACAGCATCGACGGCCTGGTGTCCACCGGAGACCTCGGCCACTTCGACCCCGCCGGGCGCCTGTACTTCGACGGCCGCGAGGACGACATGATCGTGTCCGGCGGCGAGAACGTGTACCCGGTCGAGGTGGAGAACCTGCTGATGACCCACTACCGCGTGCGCGACGCGGCGGTGCTCGGCGTGCCGGACCCCGAGTACGGGCAACGGTTGCGCGCCTTCGTGGTGCCGGTGGCGGGGGCGCGGATCGACGTGGTGGAGCTGCGCGAGTTCGTGCGGACCCGGTTGGCGCGGCACAAGGTCCCGCGCGAGGTCGTGGTGGTGCCGCAGCTGCCGCGCAACGCGACCGGGAAGGTGCTGCGGCGACAGCTGCTGTCGATCCGGCTGGGGCCGCAGCACTCCCAGTGATCCGGGCGGAACGCACGCCTCCGCGGAACGAGGGGGATTATTCCCGCGGAGGCGTGCGTTCCTGGCTTTCGGGGAGCGCACGACGGGGGTCGTGGGGGGGGGGGGGAGTAACGCGCGTGGGGCGCGCGGGGGGCGGGGTGGAGGGCGCCGTGCG
>NZ_JBEXJN010000041.1:8730-88904 GCF_040609115.1 Lentzea sp. NPDC004782 | reverse complement strand
CCCGCAACCGGACCGCGGTGTCGGTGTCGCCGAACGCCTCCGCGAGCTCTGCCCGCGTTCCACAAAAGAGACCGGCCCTGCGCGCGGGGCAGGTGCGCGCAGGGCCGGTCTCCTCAGGGTCGTCACGTGCGGTTCTGGCGGGCGGCGGATGCCAGAACCACACGTCCCCCGACCTATCCCACCTCGACGCCGTCGAGGGTGGCCTCGACCGTCCGGTTGTCGGACAGCGTGATCGTGACCTTGTCGCCGGGCGCCTTGGACCGGACCGCGGCGACGAGCGTGTCCGACTGGTCGATGCGGCGGTCACCGAACTTGGTGATCACGTCACCGGCCTTGAGCCCGGCCTTCTCCGCGGCACCACCCGGCGTGACCTCGGAGATCTTCGCGCCACCCTCGACCGACTCGACCTTCACGCCCAGGACGGTCTGCTTGGGCTTGCCGGTCTTCACGATCTCGTCGATCGTGCGGCGGGCCTGGTCCATCGGGATGGCGAAGCCGATGCCGACGGAACCGGCCTGACCACCCGCCTGGTTCGGGCTGTAGATCGCGGAGTTGATGCCGACGACCTGACCCTGCATGTTCACCAGCGGACCGCCGGAGTTGCCGGGGTTGATGGCCGCGTCGGTCTGGATGGCGTTCAGCACGGTCGCCTGCGAGTTGCGGTTTTCGCCGCCGGCCGAGACCGGGCGGTTCAGCGAGCTGACGATGCCGGACGTGACGGTGCCGGACAGCTCGAACGGCGAGCCGATCGCGACGACGCCCTGGCCGATCTTCAGGTCGCCGGAGTTGCCCAGCTGCACGACCGGCAGGTTGGAGACGCCGTCGGCCTGGATGACCGCGATGTCGGAGCTCGGGTCGCGGCCGAGGACCTTGGCGGCGGCGGTCCGGCCGTCCTGGAAGACGACCTTGATGTTGCCGCCGTTGGCCGCGCCCTCGATGACGTGGTTGTTCGTCACGATCTGGCCGTTGCTGGAGATGATGAAGCCCGAGCCCTCACCGGCACCGGTCCGCGTCACGACCTGGATCTGCACGACGGACGGCAGCAGCTTGTTCGCCACGTCCTCGACCGAGCCCGGTTGGGTGTTGCTCGTCTGCGAGGCCGGTCGGGGCGCGTCGAGGGAGCTGACGGCGGACGACTCGTTCGCGAACGTGTAGCCCAGGTAGCCGCCGAGGCCGCCGGAGAGCCCGCCGACCAGCAGCACGAGGGCGGCGACACCGGCGACGACCTTGCCGCGGCCCTTGGGACGCGGAGGGACGGGCGACTGGTAGCCGGGCGGGAGGTAGTACTGCCCCGTCGACCCGGGCTCGGCGCCGAACTGGGCGGTGGTGGACCCCAGGCCGAGGGGGTGGCTCGGGGGAAGTTGGCCGGACCCGGAGGTGGGAAGCTGCTGGCCGGGTCCGGACCCGCCGAGCTGCGCCTGGCCCGCGTCAGGTGCGTGCACCTGCGGCTGGGCCGGAGAAGACTGTGTTGAAAAGGAGTGGGAGGCGGGCACGTCTCCCAGACCCGCCGGAGTCCCGTGTGCCCCAGCCTGGCCGGATCCCCCCTGCAAAGGATCCGGCTGGCCGGGATCCGGCTGCTGCGGGCCCTGCTCCCGCGCGCCGGAGTCGCTCTGACCGGCGATCGGCGGCACGGAGTGGGGCTCGTCCGGCTGCTGCGCTGGCTGGTTGCTCTCGGTCATGGGCATAGTCTCTCGGCCCGTCCTGAGAGAACCCTTAGACCAGCCTTGGAGCTATGTGAGGGTTCCCGCGGAGCGCAACCGGTCCGCGATCTGCTCCGGCGTGACGTCGTTGATCCACACCGCCTCGCCCGACTCGGAGCCGGCGAGGTACTTCAGCTTGTCGGCGGTCCGCAGCACCGAAAAGACCCGCAGGTGCAGCCACAGCTCCTCACGGCCGACGTTCACCGGTGCCTGGTGCCACGCCGCGATGTAGGGCAACGGCCTGTTGTACAGCGCGTCCAGCCGGTGCAGCACCTTCAGGTACAGCGAGGCGAAGTCGTCGCGTTCCACAGAGGACAGTGCGGCGAGGTCGGGCACCTGGCGCCGGGGCGCCAGCACGACCTCGACGGGCCAGCGCGCGGCGGCCGGCACGAACGCCACCCAGTGCGGGGACTCCTCGACCACGCGCGCGCCCGCGCGCAACTCGGCTTCCAGCACGTCACCGAACAACGGGCGACCGTGTGCCGCGTAGTACTCCAACGCGGCTTCGAGCATCCGTTCGGTTCGTGGCGTCACGAACGGGTACGCGTAGATCTGCCCGTGCGGGTGCGAGAGCGTCACGCCGATCTCTTCGCCGCGGTTCTCGAACGGGAAGACCTGCTCGACGCCCGGCAACGACGACAGGAACTCGACGCGGTCCGCCCACGCGTCGACGACCGTGCGGACGCGTTCCGGCGACAGCTCACCGAACGACTTGTTGTGGTCGGAGGTGAAGCACACGACCTCGCACCGCCCGCGCCCCGGCGCGCGCGCGAACAGCGGCTCACCATCCACAGTGGACGAAACATCGAGCACGTTCTGCGCCAGCGAGGGAAACCGGTTCTCGAAGACGACGACGTCGTAGTCGGGCTCGGGGATCTCCGTCGGCCGGCCCGGCGTCGACGGGCACAGCGGGCACAGGTCCGCCGGCGGCTTGTACGTCCTCGTCTGGCGATGAGCCGCCATGGCGACCCACTCGCGGGTCAACGGGTCCAGCCGCACTTCGGACATCGGCTGCGTCGCGGGCAGATCCCGCGTGTCCACCGCGACCCGCGGTGGCGCCTCAGCGCTGTCGTCGAAGTAGATGATCTCCCGGCCGTCCGCCAGCTTCCCCGCGGTACGCCTCACGCCAACTCCTCGCCGCTTCCCGGTACATGCGCCAACACCAACTCGCCGACCTGCTCGGTGAGAATCGCCCGTGCGTCGTCCGGCAAACCTTCGTCGGTCACCAGCACGTGCGCCTCGTCGAGGTCGGCGATCGTGGAAATGCCCACGGTGCCCCACTTCGTGTGGTCCGCGACCACGACCACTCGCCCGGCGGCGTCGACGAGTGCGCGGTCCGTCTCACTCTCGTTGAGGTTCGGGGTGGTGAAGCCGGAGCGCTCGGCCATGCCGTGCACGCCCAGGAACACCACGTCCAGGTGCAACGACCGCAAAGCGTTCACGGCCACGGGTCCCACCAGCGCGTCGGACGGCGTGCGCACACCACCGGTCAGCACGACCGTGCGGTCGGTGCGCCCGCTCTGCTGCAGCACGTCCGCGACGCGGATCGAGTTCGTCACGACGGTCAGGTCGGGGATGTCGTCGAGGAAGCGCGCTAACGTCCACGTCGTCGTGCCCGCCGACAGACCGATGGCCGTCCCGGGGCGCACGAGTCCCGCGGCCAGCGCGGCGATCGCTTCCTTCTCGGGCAGCTGCCGCACCGACTTGGCCTCGAAACCGGGTTCGTCGGTGGAGCGCCCGACGACGGACGTCGCGCCGCCGTAGACCTTCTCCACCAGGCCGCGCGAGGCGAGCACGTCGAGGTCGCGGCGCACGGTCATGTCCGAGACGCCGAGCCGGACGACCAGGTCGCTCACGCGCACCGCGCCGGTCCGCCTGACCTCTTCGAGGATCACCGCTTGCCGTTGACGTGCCAGCACCTCACACCTCTTCCCTGAGGACGACGACGTCCCCGGCTCGCACGGTGAGGCGTCCGGAGACCTGCGTGCCGGACAACACGTCGACACCGGACGCCTCGATCTGCGCGTCGGTGTCGGTGTGGTTGACGGCGAAGAGCCACGATACGTCGCCCTTGCGCCGGACAAGCTCAACTCCGGGGCGTGACACCTCAACGCCCGCACCGGAAAGCGCGTTTTCCACCGTTCGGCGGAGACCGCTCTCATCAAGATCGCACGCCACGTACCAGGCGACACCGTTGCCGAACGCGTTGCGCGTCACGGCGGGAACGCCTGGCAACGGCCCGTCGACGTAGGAGGCAACGATGTCAGCGGTCTTGACGTGCAGGTGTTCCGTCCACAGTGAAGCTGTTGAACCGTCATCCAAAGACGCGGTTTCGTCCTGGCGCAGCGGGAAGAACTCCTCCGACCACACACCGAGAACGTCCCGGAACGCGCCTGGGTAACCACCGAGTCGCACTCGCGTGTACTCGTCGGCAACACCGGACAAGTACGTGACAACGACATGACCGCCGCCTGCCACGTAGTCGGCGATCACGGCGGCGTGCGCGTCGGACACGGTGTAGAACGCCGGTACGACGACCATCGAGTACGCCGACAGGTTCGTGCCGGGCGCGACGAAGTCGACCGTCGCCCCGGCTTCCCAGAGCGCCTTGTAGTAGCCGAGGACGTGCCGGTAGTAGTCGAAGTCGTTGGTCGGGTGGGAGTCCTGCCGCAGCGCCCAGCCGGACTGGAAGTCGAACAGGACCGCGACGGAGGCGTCCACAGTGGAGCCCACGACGTCGCGCAGCTTCGCGTACTCGGCGCCTACCTCGCAGACCTCGCGGTAGACCTTCGTGTCCGCGCCGGCGTGCGGCACCATCGCCGAGTGGTAGCGCTCACTGCCACCACGCGACTGCCGCCACTGGAAGAACAACGTGCCGTCCGCGCCGCGGGCGATGTGCTGGAACGAGTGCCGCCGCATCTCCCCCGGCAGCTTGGCGATGTTGCGCCGCTGCCAGTTCACCGCGGACGTCGAGTGCTCCATCAGCAGCCACGGCTTGCCGCCGGCGAGACCGCGCACGAGGTCGGCGGACATCGCGAGCTCGACGTGCCGGTCGGGTGACTCCGCCTCGGTGTAGTGGTCGTTCGAGACGAAGTCGACCTCGCGCGCCCACTTCCAGTAGTCCAGGTCGCCGAAGGTCCAGTTCGCCATGAAGTTCGTGGTGACCGGCACGTCGGGCGTGATCATCCGCAGGACGTCGCGCTCGGCCTTGTACTGCTCCAGCAGCGCGTCGTCGCTGAACCGGTCGTAGTCGAGCACGTGCCCGGGGTTCGAGAACGTCGGCGTGACGCGCGGCGGCAGGATCTGCGACCAGTCCGTGTAGCCCTGGCTCCAGAACGCCGTCGACCACGCGTCGTTGAGCTGCTCGAGCGTGTAGCGGTCGGCGAGCCACTCGCGGAACGATGCCGCGCACGTGTCGCAGTAGCACCGCGACACGTGACACCCGTACTCGTTGCCGACGTGCCACGCGGCCAGCGCGGGGTGGTCTTTGTAGTGCGCGGCCATCTCGGCCGCGAGCGCGGTCGCCCGATCGCGGTAGATGGGCGACGACGGGCAGTAGGCCTGCCGTGAGCCGTGCGAGAGCCGCACGCCGTCCGCACGGACGGGCAGCATCTCGGGGTACTGGGTCGTGAGCCACGGAGGGGGCGCCGCGGTGGCCGTGGCGAGGTCGACGCGGATGCCACCGGCGTGCAGCAGGTCGAGCACCCGGTCGAGCCAGTCGAACCGGTACTCGCCCTTGCTGACCTCGATCTTCGCCCAGCTGAAGATCCCGACGCTGACCAGGTTCACCCCGGCCCGCCGCATCAGCTCGACGTCCTCCGCCCACACGTGTTCCGGCCACTGCTCGGGGTTGTAGTCCGCTCCCCAGCCGAGGCCTGGCATGTCTGTGGGCCATGTCGTCACGGCGGCAAGCGTGGCCGACAACCATCAGAACGTCAACACAAGCAAACACAACTTCGCGTTTGGCTCTGTTCGGCGGTTGACCGGTACTCGTCCCGGTACGCGCCAGAAACGCACCGTGTGTGGGGTTAACAGCTCCGTAACGGGGCTTGACATGGTGTATGACTGGGACCACATTGTGCGCAACTTTGTTGGAGTCCTGTTCGGTTCGCAAGACCGAGCGTCACCCGTAGGAGCGATGATGGTTCGGTACACGCCCGGTTCCACTCCGTTACCACATTTCGGCAGGCGCACGATGCTGCGGATCATGCTGGCCGGTGCGGGTGTCGCCGCGACCGGAGGACTCGCGGCGTGCGGCAGCGGCGGATCGGGCTCCGGCTCGGAGTCGAAGGTCGTCACCTTCGGCAACAACCTCTCCGACCAGGTGCCGAAGGACGCGATCACCGCGGCGCTGAAGGGCTTCGAATCGAAGTCGGGCGGCCTGAGCGTCACGATCAACACCAAGCAGCACGAGCAGTACCAGGAACAGATCAACAACTACCTGCAGGGCAAGCCGGACGACGTGCTCGCCTGGTTCGCCGGCTACCGCATGCGGTTCTTCGCCGACAAGGGCCTCACCGGCGACCTGAGCGACCTGTGGGGCAAGATCGGCGGGAACTACTCCGACGCGCTCAAGCAGGCGTCCACCGGCTCGGACAAGAAGCAGTACTTCGTGCCGTTCATCCAGTACCCGTGGGGCATGTTCTACCGCAAGAGTGTCTGGCAGGAGCGCGGCTATGCGGTCCCGAAGACGCTCGACGAGCTCGTCGCACTCGCCACGAAGATGAAGGCCGACGGCCTGATCCCGATCGCGTTCGCCCAGAAGCAGGGCTGGCCGGGCATGGGCACGTTCGACCAGCTCAACTTCCGCATCAACGGCTACCAGTTCCACGTCGACCTGCTGGCCGGCAAGGAGAACTGGCAGGACAAGAAGGTCAAGGAAGTCTTCGACACCTGGAAGCGGCTGCTGCCGTTCCACCAGGAGAACGCGCTCGGCCGCGAGTGGCAGGAAGCCGCGCAGTCGCTGCAGCAGAAGAAGTCCGGCATGTACCTGCTCGGCTCGTTCGTGGGTCAGCAGTTCCCGGACGCGGAGAGGGACGACCTCGACTTCTTCCCGTTCCCGGAGATCAACCCGCAGTTCGGCACCGACACGGTCGAGGCGCCGATCGACGGCTACATGATGGCCAAGAAGCCCGCCAACAAGGACGGCGCGCTGAAGCTGCTCGAGTACCTGGCGAGCCCTGAGCCGCAGCTCACCTACCTCAAGTCCGACCCGAACTCGGTCGCGACCAACAAGAACGCGGACACCTCCGGCTACAGCGCGCTGCAGAAGAAGTCGGCGGAGGTCATCAAGAACGCCAAGCACATCACGCAGTTCCTCGACCGCGACACCGACCCCGGTTTCGCGAGCGAGGCGGCGACCAACGGCCTCATCGCGTTCATCAAGAACCCCGACGACATCGACTCCGTGCTCAAGGGCATGGCCGACCAGGCGAAGAACATCTTCAAGTGACAGCACTGCAGGAGAAGCCGAAGGCGGTGGCCCCCGAGGGGCCGCCGCCTCGTCGGCGTGGAAAGCGTGCCACCGCCCTCGCCGGCACGGACAAACTGGTGCTGGGGCTCATGCTCGGCATCCCCACGATCGTGCACGTCCTGTTCGTGTGGATCCCGACCCTGGGCTCCATCGCGCTGTCGTTCAGCAGATGGAACGGCATCGGCGGGTTCGAGGACATCGAGTGGATCGGTGTCTCGAACTACGTCGAGATCTTCACCGAGTACCCCCGCTTCTGGCCGGCGGTGCAGCACAACCTGATCTGGCTGGTGTTCCTGCTCGTCGTGCCGACGACGGCGGGCCTGCTGCTCGCCGTGCTGCTCGACCGCGAGATCAAGGGCAGCCGGATCTACCAAAGCGCGCTGTACATGCCGATGGTGCTGTCGCTCGCGCTGATCGGCTTCATCTGGCAGCTGATCTACACGCCCGACGGCGGCCTGCTGAACTCGGTGCTGGGCCTCGACAAGCCGATCGACTTCATCGGCGACTCCGACATCAACCTCTACGCCGTGCTCGTCGCGGCGGCGTGGCGGCACGCCGGCTACATCATGCTGCTGTACCTGGCCGGTCTGAAGGGTGTCGACCCGTCGCTGAAGGAGGCCGCCGCACTGGACGGCGCGTCCGCGGTCCAGACGTTCTTCCGCGTCACCTTCCCGGTGATGAAGCCGGTGAACATCGTCGTCGCGGTCGTGACGGTGATCGAGGCGCTGCGCGCGTTCGACATCGTGTACGTCATCAACAAGGGCCGAAACGGACTCGAGCTGCTGTCGGTGCTGGTGACCGACAACATCATCGGTGAGGCTTCCCGCATCGGCCGCGGTTCCGCGGTCGCGGTGATCCTCCTGACGATCTCGCTCGGCGTCATCATCCCGTACCTGTACCAGGTGTTCAGCAAGGAGAACCGGACGTGACGGCCACCTTGGAACGGTCTTCGGTGCCGGTTGCCGTGAAGAAGCGGACGATCACACCCGGCCGCGTCGTGCTGCACGGGTTTCTCATTCTGACGTGCTTCATGACGCTGGCGCCTCTGCTGTGGGCGGTCTACGCGTCGCTGCGCACGTACGACGACACGTCGGTCAACGGCTACTTCTCCATCGCGAAGTCGCTCACGCTGGCGAACTTCGCGCACGCGTGGGAAGCGGGCAACCTGCCGCACTTCTACTGGAACACGTTCGTGATCACCATCCCGGCGTTGGTGATCACGCTGCTGCTGAGCTCGATGGTGGCGTTCGGCGTGTCCCGGTTCAGCTTCAAGTTCAACCTCGTGCTGCTGATGGTCTTCACCGCGGGCAACCTGCTGCCGCAACAGGTGATCGTGACACCGCTGTGGCGGCTGTACCGGCTGATCGAGGTGCCGGAGTGGATCAGCGAGAGCGGGTCGCTGATCGACTCGCAGATCGGCGTGATCCTGATCCACATCGCCTTCCAGTCCGGGTTCTGCACCTTCGTGCTGTCGAACTACATGAAGACGATCCCGTACGAGCTGACCGAGGCCGCTCGGGTGGACGGCGCGTCGGTGTTCCGGCAGTACTGGCAGTTGACGCTGCCGTTGTGCCGGCCCGTGCTGGCCGCGTTGGCCACGCTGGAGTTCACCTGGATCTACAACGACTTCCTGTGGGCGTTGGTGTTGATCCAGGACGGCGACAAGATGCCGGTCACGTCGGCGTTGCAGAACCTCAGGGGCACGTTCTTCATCGACAACAACCTCATCGCGGCGGGATCGCTGCTGGTGGCGTTGCCGACGCTGGTCGTGTTCTTCGTACTGCAACGGCAGTTCGTCGGCGGCCTGACCCTGGGCTCGACGAAGGGCTGATCGCACCCCGCACGCGAAACGATGAACGGCGCATTTGTCCACCTGAGGTGGACAAATGCGCCGTTCATCGTTTGAGCAGGTTGGGCTACTTGCCGCCGGTCTGCGGGTTGTAGTCCGAGATGGAACCCCAGCGGCTCACCGGGATCACGATCACGCGGGCCTTGCCCACCACGTTCGAGATCGGGATGGCGCCGTCGGCGGGCGTCGGGTCGCCGTGCTTGCGCGAGTCCGCCGAGTTGTTGCGGTTGTCGCCCATCACCCACAGCTTGCCGGCCGGGACGGTGACCTTCTCGAAGGTGTCCTGCTGACGCGGGCCGCCGCCGAAGTTCAGGTACGGCTCGTCCAGGGGCTTGCCGTCCACGAGGACGCGGCCCTTGTCGTCGCAGCACTCGACGGTCTGGCCGCCCACGGCGATGACCCGCTTGATGAAGTCCGTGCCGCTGGGCTCGGAGAGGTTCACCATCGAGCCGAGGTCCTGCAGGGTGCCCGTCACGAAGTTCGGGGGCTCCTTGCCGCCGGTCCAGTTCGGCGGGCCGCGGAAGACGATCACGTCACCGGGCTGGGGGTCGCGGAACAGGTACGTGATCTTCTCGACCAGCACCTTGTCGTTCACGCAACCCGTGCAGCCGTGCAGGGTCGTCTCCATCGAGGCCGACGGGATGACGAACACGCGCGCGACGAACGTCTGGATGACGACGGTCAGCAGCAGGGCCACGCTGAAGATGACCAGCAGCTCTTTCCAGAACGGCTGCTTCTTCTTCGCCTTCTTCCTGGAGAACCTCGGCTCCGGCTCGTCCTCGTACGAGGAGGAGGAAGACGAGGAAGAGGAGGACGAATACCGCGAAGAGGACGTCGAGAACCGCGACGTGGGCTCAGCGGGGCCGTCCCCGGAGGGAGGCGTCGTCTCCCAGGTCGACGAAGAATCGTCGTTCACGCGATGACTCACACGCCCCACCTTACGGACGTCCGGGTAGGCGCAACGTGAACAGGGCACCGCCCTCGGGCGCTCTGCCCGCGGTGGCCGTGCCGCCGTGCCGTTGTGCCACCTGCTTGACGATGGCGAGTCCCAGGCCGGAACCCGGAAGGGTCCGCGCCTCGGACGAACGGTAGAACCGCTCGAAAACGTGAGGTAGATCGGCGTCTGCGATGCCGGGGCCCGCGTCCGCCACCTCCACCACGGCGCTGCCGTCACCCACCTGTCGCAGGGTCAGGCGCACCGCAGAGCCCGAGGGGCTGAACTTCACCGCGTTGTCGAGGAGGTTCAGCACCGCACGCTCCAGAGCACTGGAATCACCCAGAAGTGTCCACGGTTGCAGCTGCACGTCGAACGTGACGTTCGAGGCGCGTCGGCGCGCGCGGTCCAGAGACCGTTCTACCACCTCGACGAGGTCGACGGGCTCGTGGATCACCTGCGGGGCGTCCTCACGGGCGAGTTCGACCAGGTCACCGATCAACGTGGTCAGTTCGTCGAGCTGCCCGCGGACGTCGGACTGGATTTCCGCTTTGTCCTCTTCGGACAGCGTTGGGGAGTTCGGGCGTTCCGACGCCAGCAGCAGTTCCAGGTTGGTGCGCATGGACGTCAACGGCGTGCGCAGCTCGTGGCCCGCGTCGGCGACCAGGCGGCGCTGGCGTTCCTGCGACTCGGCGACCGCGCCGAGCATGGCGTTGAAGCTGTGCGTGAGCCGTGCCAGCTCGTCGTCGCCCGACACCGGGATCGGGGTCAGGTCGCCGGTGTTGGCCACGCGTTCGGTGGCCTCGGTCAGCCGTTGCACCGGGCGAAGACCCGTGCGGGCGACCGCAGTGCCCGCGATGGCCGCGAGCAGCACGCCGGCGCCGCCGATGAGCAGCAGGACCACGCTGAGCTTCGCCAGGGTGGTCCGTTGCGGTGCCATCGACTGGGCGATCACCACCGCCTGGCCCGGCTGGTACGGGGCCGCGATCACGCGCGTCTCGGTGCGGTGGTCGGTCCAGATGTACTCGCCGCGCTCGCCCTGGGCGACCTCCCACGCCTCCTCGACGGTGGGCGGCGGCTCGGACAGCTTCGGGTAGAGGATCTTGCCGGTGTTCGCCTGCAGCACGCCCATCTTCACGTCACCGGCCGCGAGGAACGCCGACGGGTAGTTCAGCAGGTCGTCCGGCGTGGTGACCTTGACGCTGGTCGCCACGGTCGCGGCGCGCGAGCGCAGGTTCTCGTCCAAGGCGTCGTAGACGCTCTTGCGAACGATCATGTACGCACCGAACGAGACCAGTGCGACCGCTCCGGCGACGCAGAACGCCGCCAGCCAGGTGACCCGAGCCCGCAGCGACGCCCTCTGCAGCCGTCCCTGGGGTTCGAAGATCACGGAGGCGTCTCCCGCAGGACGTAGCCCACTCCACGCACCGTGTGGATCAGCCTCGGCTCGCCCTCGGCCTCCGTCTTCCGGCGCAGGTAGCCCACGTAGACCTCGAGTGCGTTGCCCGAGGTCGGGAAGTCGTATCCCCACACGTCCTCCAGGATGCGGCTGCGGGTCAGCACCTGACGCGGGTGCGCCAGCAGGAGCTCGAGCAGCGCGAACTCGGTGCGGGTGAGGCTGATGGACCGGTCGCCGCGGCGGACGTCCCTCGTGGACGGGTCCAGCTCCAGGTCGGCGAACTTGAGCACGGCGGCGGACTGCTGGGTGGCGGCGTCGTTGTCCTGGGCGGCACGGCGCAGCAACGCGCGCAGCCGTGCCAGCAACTCCTCCAGCGCGAACGGCTTGGGCAGGTAGTCGTCGGCACCGGCGTCCAGCCCGGACACGCGGTCGCTCACGGCGTCCCGCGCGGTCAGCACGAGGATCGGCAGGTCGTCACCGGTGCTGCGAAGGCGCCGGCACACCTCCAGCCCGTCCAGCCGCGGCATCATCACGTCGAGCACCATGGCGTCCGGCCTGGCGGCAGTCACCGACTCCAGGGCCTGCATGCCGTCACCGGCAGTCTCGACCTGGTAGCCGTTGAACTGGAGCGAACGGCGGAGTGACTCCCTGACCGCTCGATCGTCATCGACAACGAGGATGCGCATAGGGGCAGTGTTGCTGAGGGATCTGAGAGGCGCCTGAGAAGGGCCCTAACTGCGGGTGTGAGTACGGCGTTAGTTTCCGCTACCCCTCCAGGCCCCGCGCGACAGGTGCGTTCCACTTCCGCCACAGCGCGATCAGCCTGATGGTGATGATCATTGACGCACCGGTCAGGGCGACCAGGTCTTTCGGCAATCGCGCCCACTCACCCAACGCGACGACGACCGCACCCGCCAGCGCTGCCACGGCGTAGATCTCTCTCCTCAGCACCAGAGGAATCTCACGGAGAAGAAGATCACGAACCGCGCCGCCACCGATCCCCGTCGTCATGCCGATGAGGCACGCGGCATAGGGCGTGGCGCCGAGTGCCAGCGCGGTGGTGGTGCCGGACGTGACGAACAGACCGAGCCCCACGGCGTCCAAGAGCAGCACGGACCGCCGCAGCTTCGCGACCTGCGGGTGGAACCAGAAGACGATCAGGCCCGTGCCGGCGGCGACCAGCAGGTACGGCCAGGTCCTGAGGGTGGTCGGCGGGTGCACGCCGAGCAGGACGTCGCGGATGATCCCGCCGCCCAGCGCCGTGGTGAGCGCCAGGACGATCACGCCGAACACGTCGAGGCGGGCACGCACCGCGGCCACCGCCCCGGAGGCGGCGAAGACGGCGATCCCGATCAGCTCCAGGACGGTGAGCAGCACGAACAGAGAGAATACGGGTCTACCGGGGTGTCGCCTCCCGGCGGTAACCGACCTCCAGCCGCCCGCCCGCGGACGTCAGAACGTGTTCCACGACCTCGATGAACCACTCGGCGCCCTCGCCGCGCACCAACGCCCGGTAGGCGTCCACGAGCTCGTCGGCCTTCGCCTCCCTGAGACGCCTCAGCAGCCACTTCCCGTGCCCCAGCCACCGGTTCTGCACGAC
The DNA here is from genome assembly GCF_040609115.1 of Lentzea sp. NPDC004782. Classification (NCBI taxonomy): domain Bacteria; kingdom Bacillati; phylum Actinomycetota; class Actinomycetes; order Pseudonocardiales; family Pseudonocardiaceae; genus Lentzea; species Lentzea sp. NPDC004782. The sequence continues at coordinate 75,949 of NZ_JBEXJN010000041.1, read as the reverse complement.
CAGCGCCAGCTCTCCCGCGCAGGTCAGCAGCCGTGCCGCGACGAACAGCCGCTCGTCCTCGTCCCGTGCGCCGATGAGGTCCTCAAGGAGGTCCGTGGTGCCGTAGCGACGATCCTCCAGTTCGGTGGCGGTCGGGATCGGAGGGCCGACATCGAGCAGAGCGCGCGCCTCGGCTCGCATGCGCTGACCTGTGCCGTCGGCGTCGAGCATGAGGAACCCCTCGGCGCACATGTGCAGCAACGGCGGGCGCCGGTCCTGGATGTCGCGGACCACGAAGTCCTGGAAGGACTCGACGGTGTGGCAGAACAGCTCGACCGGCCAGCCGCGGTGCTCCAGCGTCTCCCGGAACGCGCACGGCAGGTCGTCGACGATCACGACGAGGTCCAGGTCGGAGTTCGCGGTGTAGTTGCCGGCCGCGACGCTGCCGCCCAGGAACGCCGCCGTCGCGAGCGGGAACCGTTCGTCGATCAGGTCGCGGGCGACCTGGACGGGGTCCTTGTCCCAGTCCAGCGGGTGCCCGGTGACGTAGTAGTCCTGGTCGCGGGACAGCGGGCCGAGCACCTGCTCGACGCGCTCGAAGATCTCCGGGCCCACCTCGTGCAGGTCGACGAGCCACGGGTTGTCCTCCGCCCCGAACAGCGGTCTGATCTGCAGGAACTGGGCGCGGGAGATCTCCCGCACGCTGACCGGTGGTCCGCTCTGTCGTTTCGCGTAGCCCTTCAGGCGCCAACCGAAGTTGTCGCCGTAGGCGTGCCTCGCATCGTCCCCCGACATGCGTTCATTGTCGCTTGGCGAGCGCGTGCGGACGAATTCAGACTCGCGCGACCGCCAGCACGTAGCCCAGTGACGGCTGCGTCGCGATCGGTGACAGGATCTGGTCGAGGTACTTCCGCGCTTCTTCTCCATGTGCGGCAACGAGAGCGTCGTAGTGCAGGCGGGCGCCGGCCTGCATGCGCGGCAGGGACTTCCGCGCTTCCGCGGTCAGGTCCATCAGCTCCACGACCCGCAAGCCCGCTGACGCCAACAGCTTCGGGTACCCGGCGAACGTCGGCAGCTCGTCGATGTCGTAGGTGGCCAGGACCGGCTGCAACTCGTCGAGCACGACCTGTGACACCGGCCGTCGCTGCACGAAGTCGGACACCACGACCACACCGGAGGGCTTCACCACCCGTGCCAGCTCGCGCAGGACGCCGACCCGGTCGCCCAGGTGCGGCAACGTCTCCACGGCCCACGCCGCGTCGAACGTGTCGTCGGGGAACGGCATCGCGTGCGGGTCGCCGTGCACGAACCGGACCTGGTCGTCGACGAACAGCGCCTCGGCACGGGAGTTGGCTCGGCGCACGTGGTCGGCGCACGGCGACACGGACACGATGTCGGCGTGCGAGGCCTCGGCCAGCCGGAACGCCGACGTGCCGACCCGGCGGCCGAGGTCGAGGACGCGCCAGCCGTGGCGGGCGCCGAGCTTGTCGATGTGCAGCGCCGTCATGCGTTCGGCCGCGACGCGGTTGGACGATTCGTCCTCTTCGGACGTCCAGAGCCCGAAGTGCAGGTTGTGGTCCCAGATCGTGCACATGACCTCGTGGTAGACGTCGGTCATCAGAAGAAGTCCGCCAGACGTGGCATCCCGGACGCGCCGACGAGCTGGTCGAGCACCACCGCGTCGGCCGGGTCGCCCTCCAGCAAACCCGCGCGCCGCAACGCATGCGTGTTCTGCGCACCGGAGAACCACGGGCCGAGCGCCCGCGCGTGCAGCCGCACCGCGCCGGTCCCACCGGGCTCCACGCGCACGAGGCCTTCCTCGGCGACGATGCGCTGGTTGCCGGCGTGCCACGGCGCGTGCTCGTCGACGATCTCCAGGTCCACCGCGGCGTTCCCGGGGCACGGCCAGCCGCGCGCGGCCACGGCGGCGGGCAGGTCGACGACGCGCAACATCCACGTGGCGGTCGACACCGAGTAGCGCATCGGTGTCGCACCCAGCAGGTTCAGCGTCGCGGGGTCGGTGATCCGCAGGTTGATCGCGTTGAGGGTGCCAGCCCAGGACTTCAGCGACGCGAGGAGGTTCAGCTGGGCCTGCACGTCGACACCGATGAGGTCGAAGACCTCCAGCGTGCCCATGTGGTCACCGGGCTCGCGCTGCGCCGTCAGGTACCCCCGCAGGCCGTTCGGGCCGGGCAGCACGCTCACCAGGTCCATCTCCAGCACTTTCGCGGCGTCGATCCTCGGCGGCCGGCGGTCGGCCATGCCGTCGATCGTCCGCGCCACCTCGAGATAGCAGTCGTGCAGCGCGGTGAGATCGCTCTCGTCCGCAGGGCGCGAAGACATCCGCTCGGTGGGCCGCGGAACGGACAGCAGCCTGTCCATCGGCACCTCGACCCACTCGAAGACCCCGGCGCGTTCCCAGCCGCGTCCCCGGTACAGGGTCGGCACGGTCGCGTAGAGCACCGACAGCGGCTGCCCGTGCTCCCGCATCACCGGCAGAGCCGCGTCGAGCAACGCGGTGGCCACGCCACGACCGCGGAAGGCACCGTCGACGGCGACGCCGCCGATCCCGCCCATGGGGACCGCGACGCCGCCGTAGAACTGCGCGTACTCGCCGATGCCGAGCACACCGGCGACCCGGCCGTCCAGTTCCGCGACCAGACCGCGCGTGCCTGGACGCAGCCGCTTCGGTCGCTCGGACGCGTTGAACGCGAGCTTGCGGAGCCGGAACACGGCGTCGAGGTCGTCTTCGGTGTACTCACGGATGCGCACGGACAACTATCTACCAGGTGAAGAAGCCCTGACCGGTCTTCTTTCCCAGCTCGCCGCGCGCGACCTTGTCCCGCAACAGCCGCGGCGGGTCGAACCGGGGTCCCAGCTCGGCCGCCAGGTGCTCGGCGATCGCCAGCCGGACGTCGAGCCCCACCAGGTCGGTGAGCTCCAGCGGGCCCATCGGCCAGCGGTAGCCGAGCTTCATGCCGGTGTCGATGTCCGCGGCGCTCGCGACACCCTCTTCGAGCATGCGGATCGCTTCCATGCCAACGGCGACGCCCAGCCGCGAGGTCGCGAAGCCCGGTGAGTCGCGGACCTCGATGACGGTCTTCCCCATCTCCTCTGCCCACGTTCGCGCTTTGGCCACGTTCGCCGGGTCGACGCCCTCGTGGTGCACCAGTTCGACGAGCTGCTGAACCGGGACGGGGTTGAAGAAGTGCATGCCCAGCACGCGTTCGCCCGGCAGTCCCGCGGCGATCTCGGCGATCGAGAGCGACGACGTGTTGGACGCGAGGACCGCGTTCGGGCACTTCTCGGCGGCGAACCCGAGGACCTTCTGCTTGAGCGGCACGTTCTCCGGCACGGCCTCGACGACCAGCGCCGCGTCCTGCGGCAGCTCCCCGGTGCTCAGGTTCGCGAACACCGCGGCGGCGTCGGCGAGCTTGCCCTTCTCCTGCGCCTTGTCGAGCGAGCGCCGGACGGCGAGCCTGCCCTGTTCGGCGCGGTCGGCGTCGGCTTCCGAAAGCGTGACCTCGTGACCGTGGGCGAGCAGGACGTGGACGATGCCCGCGCCCATCGTGCCGCCGCCGATGACGACGGCCTTCACGACTCGACCACCTCGGCGCTGAACATCGCGACCAGCTCCATCCCGCCGATCTCGGTGAGGTTGGCACCGGACGACGCCCACTCCGGCGTCTTGAAGGCGGCCTTCATGGCCTCGGCGGACTCGAAGTACAGCTCCGCGATCAGGTAGGGCTCGGTGTCGCCCAGGAACCCGGCGAGGAACACCCGCTGCACCTTGGCGACCTCGGCGCGCACGAGTCCCGGCACCGAGTCGGCGATCGGCAGATGCGTGCCGAAGTACTTCTCGTCGAAACCCTCGGGGTCGGCGGGCTTCTTGTACAGAGCGACGTACTTGATCATGTGACGCCATCCTCCTCGACTCGCCCAGCACTGTAACGCCCTGGTGCCGAGCACGGCTGAGGCACGATGGAGGAGTGCGGATCATCCTGTTGCGCCACGGGCAGAGCCTCGGCAACGTCGACGAGCTCGCCTACTGCCGCATCCCGGACCACGCCCTGCCGCTGACCGAGCTGGGCGAACAGCAGGCCCGCGCGGCCGGCGCCACGATCAGGCAGCTGGTCGGAGACGGTCCGGTAGCGGCCTACGTGTCGCCGTACCGGCGGACGCGCCGGACGTTCGACCTGCTGGACGTCGACGCCGAACTGATCGTCACCGAGCCCCGCGTGCGCGAGCAGGACTGGGGCAACCTCCAGGACCCGGCGGAGCAGGAGGTGCTCAAGCACCAGCGGCACGCGTTCGGGCACTTCTTCTTCCGGCTGCCCAACGGCGAGTCCGGCGCGGACGTCGACGACCGGGTGGCGGCGTTCCTGGACGGCCTGGAAGTGCGGCTGCACAAGGACGAAAGGCACCCGAAGACGGTGCTGGTCGTGTCGCACGGGCTGACGATCAGGTTGCTGTGCCGCAGGTTGTTCGACTGGAGCATCGAGCTGTTCGAGTCGCTGTCCAACGTGGACACCTGCGAGCACCGCGTGCTCGACCACGACGGCACGGGGTGGAAGCTGGACCGCCCGTTCGACCAGTGGCGCGACTCACCGGACGGGACGGTCCAACATTGTTAGTGCCGTGACCGGCAGCCTTCGCCGCGTCTTCGGCGTTCAGCAGGGCGCCTCGTGGCACCGGCCCGTGCCCCCACATGCCCACTGCCTGGAACTTGAGCGGCGACCTTCGCGGGCAGGCTCGCACCGCCGTGCACCGTGTCATCAGGCCTCGCCAGGCGCGTGGTGACGTGGATGAAGGGCTCCTTGACCCACACCAGGTCGATGAATGAGCCCTTCATCCACCGTCACGGCACTAGGCGAGTCCCCGCTTGTAGGCGGCGACGAGCCTGCGCGGCACGAGCAGTTCCCTGCCGTCGAGGGTCCGGACGCGCACCAGGTCCGGTGCCGTGGCCTTCCACTGCGAGCGCCGGTGCCGGGTGTTGGAACGGGAGGTCTTCCGCTTCGGAACGGCCATCAGCGCTCTCGCTTTCCGTAGCGGCGGTTGAACTTCTCGACCCGGCCCGCGGTGTCCACGAGCCGTTGCGTGCCCGTCCAGAACGGGTGCGAGTCGGCGGTGATGTCGACGATCAGCAGCGGGTAGGAGTTGCCGTCCTCCCACTCGATCGTGCGCGACGACGTCGCGGTCGAGCGGGTCAGGAACGTCTTGCCGGTGGACGCGTCCTGGAAGACCACCGGGTGGTAGTCGGGGTGGATGCCTGACTTCATATCGCCATCTTTCGGATCGAGTCCACGAAGGACAGTTCGTCGTCGGTCAGCAGCGCCCGGCCGAACGCCGCGGTGATGTCGTCGGGCTCGCCGAGGGTGATCGCCACGATCTGCGTGGTCCTGCCCTCGCGCGGCCCGCCCTCGCCGACGTGCAGCCCACCGCCCGCGGATTCCAGGTGCAGCGCCACGTCCGGCTCGTCCGCGACCCAGAGCCGGCCGCGCGACCGCACCACCGTGCCGTCGAGCAACGAGTCGAGCGCGTCGTTCAGCCGTGCCGGGTGGAACGGCCGGTCGGCGGTGAAAACCGCGGTCGAGACACCGCATTCGGGCGTGAGCGGCACCATTCGAGGGCGCTTGCTCCTGCGCACCACGACCGTGTCCGGCGTGCAGCGGTGGGCGCCGGGTGCCAGCCGGTCGAGCACGGCCAGCGTCCGTTCGTCCGCATCCCCCTGCAGCACCAGCACGTCCGCCGCCTCGGCCTGCGCGACGACGACCTGCGCGACCGTGCGCTGGTCGGAGACCATCGACGCGTCGCCGAGGGCGTCGTCCAGCCAGCTCTCCGCGTCGATCACGGTGATCACGCACTCGACGTCCACGCCGAGGTTGCGGCGCACGGCGTCCGGTTCGAGCAACGGGTCCAGGTGCAGCACGACCGTGTGCCCGGCGAACGTCCCGAGCAGTTCCCGCAGGTCCTCGCGCACGGTGCACGACACGCAGTTGTGCAGCAGCTCGACGTCGGTCGCCACGCCGTCGACCCACCGCGTCACGCACGTTTCCGCAGCTACGTGACGTACGAGCACCGAACCGGGCCGGTCCCGCCACACGCGCACGGCGATGTCGTGGTCCACCAGCCCCGCCACCATGACGACAACGGTTTCCATGTGCGCTACCGTAGTTGAAAACGAATGTCGTTTCAAACTTTGGGAGGTGTGCGCATGCGCTGCCAGCTGACCGGCCGCGAGCCGGGCTTCGGCAACCGCGTCTCGCACTCGCAACGCAAGACGAGGCGCCGGTGGAACCCGAACGTCCAGCGCAAGCGGTACTGGGTGCCGTCGCTGAACCGGTTCGTGACGCTGACGCTGTCCGCGAAGGGCATCAAGACCGTCGACAAACTGGGCGTCGAGGCCGCCGTGGCCCGTCTGAGGCAGCAGGGGGTGAAGCTCTGATGGCCAAGGGCAACGACGTCCGGCCGATCATCAAGATGCGGTCGACCGCGGGCACCGGCTACACGTACGTGACCCGCAAGAACCGCCGCAACGACCCGGACCGGCTGGTGCTGCGCAAGTACGACCCGGTGGCGCGCAAGCACGTCGACTTCCGCGAGGAGCGCTGACGTGGCGAAGAAGTCGAAGATCGCCGCGGACCGGCGGCGCCGCGAGGTCGTGGCCCGGTACGCGGAACGGCGCGCGGAGCTCAAGGAGATGCTGCGGCACCCGGAGACGCGCGAGGAAGCGTTGCGCGGCCTGCAGAAGCTGCCCCGCGACGCGTCGCCGACCCGGCTGCGCAACCGGGACGCCGTGGACGGACGGCCGCGCGCCTACAACCGGAAGTTCGGGCTCTCGCGCGTGCGGTTGCGGGAGATGGCCCACCGGGGCGAGCTGCCCGGCGTGTCGAAGGCGAGCTGGTGATGAAGGACCGCAAACCGTTGAAGCGCAGGCAGAACCTGCTCGCGAAGGAGGGCGTGACGACCGTCGACTGGAAGGACGTCACGCTGCTGCGCAAGTTCATCTCGGACCGGGGCAAGATCCGGTCCCGCCGGGTGACCGGCCTGACGCCGCAGCAGCAGCGCCAGGTCGCCACGGCCGTCAAGAACGCACGGGAGATGGCCCTGCTGCCGTACCCGTCACAAGGGCGATGACGCGGACCGCCGTGCTGGCCAGGAAGGCCAGCACGGCGAGCTGCACCAGCAACGCGAGCGCCCAGGTCGTGTGTTCGTCGACCGTCAGGTCGCCACGAACACCGACCAAGAAGGTCGCGTAGAGGCCCCAGCACTGCAGTGCGGCCAGGCCGGCGCCGATGATCGTCGTGCGCAGCGAGACGATCACGACGACAGCGGCGAGCAGCATGAGGGCGAGCAGCGGCCAGGCACCGGTGAACGTGGTCACGCCGACTCCGCCGCCGAATCCGAGCGCGGAGCCGTAACCACCTTTCATTCTTCTCATCCGATCGGTGTATCGCCTCAGATGAGATCAGCGCCACCTCTCCAGCGTGAAGTTGGTGCTTTCGAGTGAGGCACGATCGCACGAATGAACCTGTACGAAGTTGTGCACCGGCGCAGGGACACCCGTGCCGAGTTCACGGGCGAGGAAATCCCACCTGACGTGCTGCGGCGGGTGCTGACCGCGGCTCACGCGGCGCCCAGTGTCGGGCTTTCCCAGCCGTGGGACTTCGTGCTGGTGCGCGATGAATCGATTCGGCGCGCGTTTCGCGACCACGTTCAGGCCGAACGCAGCGTCTTCGCGGCCCAGCTCGACCAGGAACGGGCGGAGGTGTTCTCCCGGATCAAGGTCGAGGGCGTCATGGAGTCCTCCCTCGGCGTGGTCGTCACCTACGACCCCGACCGGGGCTCACCGGCGGTGCTGGGCAGGCACGCGATCGCGGACGCCGGGCTGTACTCGGTGTGCCTGGCGATCCAGAACCTGTGGCTGGCCGCGACCGAGGAGGGCCTCGGTGTGGGCTGGGTGAGCTTCTACCGGGAAGATGTGCTGCGGCGTCTGCTGGACATCCCCACGAGGGTCCGTCCGGTCGCCTGGCTGTGCGTGGGACCGGTCCGAAACCTGCCGGACACGCCTGATCTCGAACGGCACGGCTGGCGCAACCGGCTGCCTCTCGACGACGTCCTGCACTACGACTCTTTCGGCCGACGAAACTGAAACAGCGAGATGCGGACTATCTCTGTCGTAACCCCTGTACACCCGCCTCACGTCCGTTATCTGCCGGAGGTGTACGCGTCGTTGCGCGCGCAGACGCTGCCCGGTGGATGGGACTGGGAGTGGCTGGTCCAGCACGACGGCGACGACGGTGGCGCGGTGGCCGAGCTGCTCCCGGACGACCCGCGGATCAGCGTCTCGTGGTCGCCGTCCTCCGGTTCGGCAGGCACCAGGAACATGGCCGCCGCCCGGTCCACCGGCGAGTTCGTCCGCAACCTGGACGCGGACGACCAGCTGCTGGAAGGCGCGCTGGAGCGGGACCTGCAGGTGCTGCTGGCGCACGAGAACGTCGGCTGGGTGACGTCGAGCGCGCGTGATCTCCTGCCGAGCGGCGAGATCGTCTCGTGGGCGTTCGACGACCCGGCCGAGGGAGTCCTCGAACCCGGCTGGGTCCTCGACACCTTCGTCGCGAACGAGTGGCGGTTGCCGGTCCACCCCGCCACTTTGTGCGTGCGCCGCGACCTGCTGCTGGCGATGGGCGGGTGGATGGGACTGCCGCGATCGGTGGACACCGGACTGCTGATGGCGCTGCAGACCGTCTCAGCCGGTTACTTCCTCGCGGCACCGAGCCTGCTCTACCGGAAGCACCCGGCCCAGATGACCGCGCATCAGGTTCACAACGACCCCGTTGACAAGAAGCTGCGCTACGGAATGATCGTCGATCGAGCCCAGGCACTGCGCACCCTGTTGGGGCGACCGACCGGCCCTCGATGACCTTCTGCACCACGACCGGTACGGGGTGCGACCGGCCCGGTAGCCTGTGCAGGCCGCTCGGCGAGTCGGAACGGAGTCGATGAACGAGTGGAGCAGCGTGATCCGCTGGTAGCGGGCCAGCTTCCGCGACTGGACCGGGAGGTCAGCGCGTTGCTCAACGCTGGCCGCCGACCGGAGGCGAACTCCCTTTTCGACGAGGTGGTCACCAAGGTGTCACCCGGCGCCGACCGCTGGGTTCGTTCCGCGGTGCTGGTGAACCGTGCCGTGATGGCGTGGCGCCTCGGTCGCATCCCGCTCGCTCTGGAACTGGCCGCGGAGGGGTGGACCGACCTCGACGCCGACCGCGCCGACAGTCCCGCCGTCGCCCAGACGATGAGCATGCTGGGCTACCTCATGGAGGGCATCGGCAACCGGCGGGCGTCCCTCGACATGCTGCGGCTGTCGGTGCAGGTGGCGCGCCGGGCGGGGAACACCGACACGTTGGCGGGCTGCCTGCAACGGCTCGGTGGCCTGCTGAACTTCCGCGCCTGCTCCGGGTCTCCCGCGGCCGCGCCGGCGATCTTCGAGGAAGCGCTGGCGTACCTCGACGAGGGCCTGAGCCTGGCCAAGGACGAGACGATGCGGCGGGCGCTGATGGGCGCCTACAGCCGTTCGCTGGCCGGCGTGGGCCAGTTGGACAAGGCCGAGGAGACCGCGGCCGAGACCTTGCGGCTGTCAACGGACGTAGGTGACCTGTGGGGCATCTCCGTCGGCAACTGGGTGCTCGCCGTGGTGCGGCGTGAGCAGGGCTATCTCGAAGAAGCGCGCACACTCGCGGCCCGTGCGGTCTGCAACGCCGAACGCATCAACGACACGTCGCTGCTGCTGCGGTTCTCCACGGAGCTGGCGGACATCTGCCACGAACTGGGTGACGCGGTGGGCGAGGCCGAGGCGTTGCGGCGGTCGGTGGCGGCGTCGCGCACGGCCACCGAGACGTTGCAGGAAGGCCTCGGCCAGGCGTTGGAGCAACGCCGTGTCGCCGTTCAGGCGCAACGGCTCGCGGTGGCCGCGCAGGAGGCCGCGGCACGCGACCCGTTGACGGGCCTCGCGAACCGGCTGGGCCTGGAACGGGCCGCGCAGGCGTTGCTGGAGTCGACGGCGGCGCGCGGCCGGGTGCCGTGGCTGGTGCTGGTCGACGTGGACTGGTTCAAGGGCGTGAACGACGACGCCGGTCACGCCGCCGGTGACGCGGCGCTGCGCGAGATCGCGGCGTTGCTGCGGCGCGAGTGCCGGGCCGACGACCTGGTGGCGCGCTGGGCGGGCGACGAGTTCGTGGTGCTGCTCGGGGACACCGGGCCGAACATGGACGTGGGCCCGAACGTGGCCGAGCGGATCCGCGCGGCCGTCGACGGCCACGACTGGACGATGGTGCTGGGCGCGGTCCGCCGCCCGACGGTGAGCATCGGGGTGGCGGCGGGACCGGCCAAGCTGGACCAGCTGTTCGCGGCCGCGGACATGGCGCTCTACCGCGCCAAGCGCCACGGCCGGAACAGGGTCGAGGTCGAGCCGTCCGCGGACGAGGTCCGCGAGATCGTCTCCGGCAACTAGCTCTCGATGAAGGGCTCCTTCATCCACCTGACGTGGATGAAGGAGCCCTTCATCCACGTCAAGCGATCAGGCCGCCGCGGTAGGCCACCAAAGCGGCCTGCACGCGGTTGACCGCGCCGATCTTGCCGAGCACGGACGAGACGTAGCCCTTCACCGTCGCCTCCGACAGGTGCAGGGTGCCGCCGATCTCCGCGTTCGACATGCCCTGGCCGATCAGCACGAGCACCTCGCGCTCGCGTTCGGACAGGCTCGCCAGCAGCCTGCGTGCCGGCTCGGCCATCCGCTCGCCGTCCGCAACGGCTGCCAGCACCCGTGCCGCCACACCGGGGTCGAGAACCGCGCCACCGCGCGCGAGGTCGCGCACGGCCTTGACGAGCTGTTCCGGTTCGGTGTCCTTCAACAGGAAGCCGGACGCACCGAGTCTCAAGGCTTCCGAAACGTATTCGTCGACGTCGAACGTGGTCAGGATGCAGACGCGCGGAGAGTCCGGCAGGGTCCGCAGCCGCCGCAGCGCCGCGAGCCCGTCCGAGGTGCGCATCCGGATGTCGAGAAGGACCACGTGAGGACGGTGCTGGCGCGCCAGGTCGGCTACCAGGTGTCCGTCATCGCATTCCGCGACGACCTCGATGTCCCCGACGCTGCTCAGGATCATGCGAAGGCCGGAACGGACGAGATCCTCGTCGTCGGCCAGCAGAACCTTGATCACGACGCCTCCCGCATTGGCGTTCCGTGCTCCCACATGTGCGTGATCTTCGCGTACGCACGCCGAAGGTCACGTTAATTCTCAGTTATCTCATCATGTGGTAACGGTTTTTCGAGATGGCGGACGACGTTCACAGTTACCGGAATTGCGCGACGACTTCGCTGAGTAAGCATGTCACCAGGACTTAAGGGCGGCCGCCGGGACACTGAGTGACCAAACCCGAGAATCTCACTTAGTGGAATGTTGTACAAGAAAACAGATACGGCCGGACGAATCGATTGCGATTTTCGTTTCTGCCCATATGAGGGTGCGATGACCTTCTGAACCGATACAGGACCTTCGGGTAGGTCACGAAAACGCGAAGCTCTTTCGCAATAGCGTTACCGGGAAGTAACGTACGTCACAACAGACCCCTGCCCTGCTCGGAGAGGAGCTTCGCACCATGCGGAGAGCCAATCCGGTGACGTCCCTGCTGGCGACCGCCACCGTCACCGCCTCCCTACTTCTCGTCCCGTCCGCGGCCCAGGCCGAGGACGCGCGGACGTCCGCGTTCGCCGCGGACGACTACTGCCTCGGCCAGTGCGGCGACATCGTGCCGCCCGGCAACAACGGCAACGCGACCCTGGCCGACATCCTCGCGCACAAGGCGTTCGGCACCAGGCCCGCGCACTCGGCCGACCAGCTCGGGAAGTACGACGCGCTGTCCTCCGGCTACGGCGGCCTCACGAACGACCAGCTCGCGAACTTCTTCAACGACTCGTCGTTCGGCGTGCCGGCCGACCAGGTCGAGAGCACCGTCAAGCCCCGCGCGGACGTGACCATCGTGCGGGACAAGAAGATCGGCATGCCGCACATCACCGGCACCACCCGGTCCGGCACGATGTACGGCGCCGGCTTCGCGGCCGCGCAGGACCGGTTGTGGCTGATGGACCTGTTCCGCCACCTCGGCCGCGGCCAGCTCTCCGGTTTCGCCGGTGGCGCGCCGTCGAACCGGACGCTGGAGCAGAGCTTCTACAACCAGATCCCGTACACCGAGGCCGACCTGCAGAAGCAGATCGACACCGCGGCGGCGAAGAGCGGTGAACGCGGGCGTCAGGCGGTCGCCGACGTCAACGACTACATCGCCGGGATCAACGCCTACATCACGCAGTCGGTGTCGGCGCGCAACTTCCCCGGCGAGTACGTGCTGACCGGGCACGCCGACTCGATCACGAACTGGAACGACATCCAGCCGTTCAAGGCGACCGACATGGTCGCGATCGCCTCGGTCGTCGGCGGCCTGTTCGGCGCCGGCGGTGGCGGCGAGGTGCAGTCGGCGCTGGTGAAGCTGGCCGCGCAGAACAAGTACGGCGCTGCCGTCGGTGAGCAGGTGTGGCAGGCGTTCCGGGCGGAGAACGACCCGGAGGCCGTGCTCACCCTCCACAACGGACAGTCCTTCCCCTACTCGGCCTCTCCCGCCTCGCCGCAGGGCGTGGCTCTTCCGGACGCCGGCAGCATCACGCCGGAGCGGATGGTCTACGACGAGGTGGGCGGCACGGGCAGTTCCGTGGCTGTCGCCGCCTCGGGTGACGTGGCGAAGGCCCGCGGAATCTTCGAAGACGGTGTCCTGCCTGCCGATCTGCTGAACAAGAAGCACGGCATGTCCAACGCGCTGGCGGTGTCCGGTGCCTACACCGACTCCGGCAACCCGATCGCCGTGTGGGGTCCGCAGACCGGTTACTTCGCGCCGCAGCTGCTCATGCTGCAGGAGCTCAACGGTCCCGGCGTGCGGTCGCGCGGTGTCTCGTTCGCGGGCGTCTCGATGTACGTGCAGCTCGGCCGCGGTGTCGACTACTCGTGGAGCGCCACCTCGTCCGCCCAGGACATCACCGACACGTACGCCGTCGAACTGTGCAACGCGGACGGTTCTCCGGCGACGAAGGCTTCCACGTCCTACCTGTTCCACGGCTCGTGCCTGCCGATGGAACGCCTGGAGCGCAAGAACGCCTGGAAGCCGACGGTCGCCGACGGCACGCCGGCGGGCTCCTACACGTTGGTGATGTGGCGGACCAAGTACGGCCTGGTGACGAGCCGGGCCACGGTCGACGGCAAGGTCGTGGCGTACACGACGTTGCGCTCGACGTACATGCACGAGGTCGACTCGATCATCGGTTTCCAGGAGCTCAACGACCCGGCCGCGATCCGTTCGGCCGCGGACTTCCAGCGCGCGGCCAACGACATCGGTTACGCGTTCAACTGGTTCTACGCGGACTCCCGCGACGTCGCGTACTTCAACTCGGGCCTCAACCCGATGCGGCGGTCCACCGTGGACCCGAACCTGCCGACGTGGGGCCGTCCGGAGTACGAGTGGGTCAACTGGAACGGCGACGAGAACATCGCCTCGTACCTGCCGTTCGCCGGGCACCCGAACTCGATCAACCAGGACTACTACATCTCCTGGAACAACAAGCAGGCGAAGGACTTCACGTTCGGCGGCTTCGGCCACAGCGCCGTGCACCGCGGCAACCTGCTCGACGGTCGTGTGCGCGCTCTGGTCACTTCCGGCCAGAAGGTCACGCGTGCCTCGCTGGTGAAGGCGATGGCCGAGGCCGCGGTGGCCGACCTGCGCGCCGAGCAGGTGCTGCCCGAGCTCCTGCGGGTGCTGGAGTCCGCGCCGCTGGACGCGACGCTGGCGCCGGTCGTGCAGAAGCTGAAGGACTGGCAGCGCTCCGGCTCGTTGCGCAAGGAGACGGCGAAGGGCAGCAAGACCTACGCCAACGCCGACGCGATCAGGATTCTTGATGCCTGGTGGCCGCTCCTGGTGCAGGCCGAGTTCAAGCCGTCACTGGGCGACGGGCTGTACGACGCCCTGGTCAACGCCGTCCAGGTCGACGAGGCACCGTCCGATCAGCACGGCGCCGCGCCGCACAAGGGTTCGTCGTTCCAGTACGGCTGGTGGGGCTATGTGGACAAGGACCTGCGCCAGGTCCTGGGCGACCCGGTCCAGGGAGCCTTCCCGCAGACCTACTGCGGCGGCGGCACGTTGTCCGGTTGCCGCACGGCACTGGCCGACTCGCTGAAGCAGGCCGCGGCCAAGCCGGCCAACCAGGTCTACCCCGGTGACGCCGACTGCGCCGCGGGCGACCAGTGGTGCGCCGACACGATCATCCACCGCGCCATGGGCGGCATCACCCAGGACAAGATCAGCTGGCAGAACCGCCCGACGTTCCAGCAGGTCGTGCAGTTCCCGTCCCGCCGTGGCCAGAGCACCGCGAACCTGACCACCCGTGCGACCGCGTCCGCGTCGTCGCACGAGACGGGCTGGAACAACCTCCCGCCGCAGAACGTGCTGGACGGCAACCTGTCGACCCGCTGGGCCAGCGACTGGAGCGACGACCAATGGATCCAGGTCGATCTCGGCTCTGTGCAACAGGTCGGTCGCGTTGTGTTGCAATGGGAGTCGGCCTACGCGAGCGGCTACCGCATCGACGTTTCCAATGACGGCACGACTTGGCGGAACGTTTTCGCCACAAGTGCTGGCGACGGAGGCGAGGATGTCGTAGCGTTTGCACCACAGGACGCGAGATACCTCCGAATGACGGGTACCCAACGGGCCACGCGTTACGGATACTCCCTGTACGAGCTTGAGGTCTACAGCTTGTAGGCCTTCGAGATGAGGACGCCGATCCACCCCCAGGGGTCGGCGTCCTCAACTTATTCCGGCACCTTCACGCCCTGAACAGGTAGTTCCGCGCAGCCTGCGCGACCCTCGCCGTCGGCACCCACCGGTTGCCCTGCCAGGTGCTCATCCGGTACCCGCGCTCCGTCAGGAAGTCCGCGACGTCCTGAGCCCGGTACCCGAACCGCTCGACGTGCCGTTCCTCGATCTCCAGCAGCAACGCCGGCTTGAACCGCTCGATGGTCTCCGCGCCGCCCTCGAGCACCCGCAGCTCGGCCCCCTCGACGTCCGCCTTGACGAAGTCGAGCCGCGTGATCCCGTTGGCCTCGACGAAGTTGTCCAGCGTGTCCGTCTTCACCACCACGTCCAGGTGCTCGTCGAACTCCTCGTTGGACCCGAGCCCGTTGGCCCCCGCGGTGAGGAACGACCGCCCGGTGACGGGACTCCCGTGCCGCACCGGCACGCTCATGACCTCGCGCCCCTGCCCGTTCCCGAGCGCCACCGAGTGCCGCCGGATGTTGCGCCCCTCCCGCGGCCGCAGCACGTACGACAGCGCCGGATGCGCGAACACCAGCGGCTCCACGCTGTGCACAGTCCCTTGTGGACCGACAAGCCGCGACAACGTCACCGTGTACAGCCCCAAAGCCGCCCCGACGTCGACACAGACGTCCCCGGTCTTCACGATCTTCCCCAGCCCGATCAGCTCCGGCTCGGCGTAGGGCGTGAGCCGGGCGAGCGCCCGCAACCCGGCAACCACAGCGGCACTGCGAAGTTCGGTCAACATCCGCGTGAGCCTAGACGTGCCCGTTCGTGTGCTGCCCGTTCGTGTGCGGTTCCCCCGCCGGCAACCCGATCTGGTCAGCGAACTCCGCGGCCACGCGAGAGCCCCCGTAAACGCTCAGGGCCTTGGCCAGGTGCTGTCGAAGATCCTTCCGATGCGCGTCCTCGAGCTCCGGCAGAGCCCGCTCGACGCTGCTGACCAACGACTCGGCCCAGTGCTGCTCAGGTTCGAGCTGAGCGATCTTGACCAGCTCGGCGAGGTGCCCGGACAACTTGACCGCCTCCTCGACCTGGTACCCGTTGCGCTGCAACCACCAGATCGTGGCCGTGCCGACGTCCGTCAGCACCTCGTCCCGCAGATACCGGATCTCGGCCCGCTCCACGTCCCGCTCGGCCAACTTGAACGTGGAGTTCCGCAACAACTCGATGTGCTTGCGAGCCATCTCCAGATCACCGTCGTCGACGGCAACCCTCACCTGCTCGGCCCGCGCCCACACATGCGTACCCGGAACCTGCCGTTCAGCGGCGAGCTCATCCCCCAACTGATGCTGCAGGGCCGCGTGGTGCACCAACATCGCCTTGCCGCTGATCTCCCGGGCCCGCTGCAGAACGTGGTGGATGGCCGCACTCCGCGGCGAGTTGTGCCGCAACCCGGTGGCCAGGTCCAACCGCCACACCACCGTGAACTTGACCTGGAAGTCCAGCCCGTACACCGCACTGGGCAACGGCGTCTCGAACTCCTGCTGATGACTGCTCGGCGGCGGCACGAACGTGAAGTCCTCCGCACGGCGCGGCACCCGCCGACGCCACCAAGCCTTGAGGGAACCGAGCGGTCCAGGACGGAAGTCGGGCCAAGGTCTGCTCACGCCCTCTCCCTACCTGACGATTCTGCCCGGCAGAAGGTGGCCTGCCTCACTTCCCTCCAACGGCCGCAGGCGTCTCACCTGGCCCCTCACGGTGCGTGAGCGGGGGCGCTGGTCAACTCGGTGGCAGCTGCCCGCTAGACTGCTGTCGCCGGCCCTAGTAGCTCAGGGGATAGAGCATCGGTTTCCTAAACCGTGTGTCGCAGGTTCGAATCCTGCCTGGGGCACCACCTTTCGCCGGGTGAAACTGAGGGCTCTGACCAGTGAAAACAGGTCGGAGCCCTTGGTCTTGAGCCAGCACGCGACCGATCGCGGATAGGCTCGGACCGTGCACAGCAGTCGGCTGTTCGGGATCTTCATCGACACGCCTGTCGCGCAAGCCGGTGCGGCCGCGAGCTTCTGGTCCGCCGCGTTGGGTGTGCCGGCGCGGTCCGTGGCGGGCGAGGAGCAGTTCACGGCCCTGGACGGCGCCGTTCCCGGGTTGACCGTCGACGTCCAGGCGGTCGACGACGCGCCGCGCTACCACGTCGACATCGAGACCGACGACGTCGCGGCGGAGGTCGCCCGGCTGACGGCGCTGGGGGCCGAGCCGGTCTCGCAGTGGCTGGAGTGCCACACGCTGCGGGCGCCCGGCGGGCATCTGCTCTGCGTGGTGCCGGTGCACAGTGATCCCGAAACGTTTCTGAGGCTGGCTCGGGCATGGCCGTGACCCGCTCAAGCTCCTGACCGCACGTGCGCGATGTACGGCGAGTAGGCCGAGAGGTCGCGGTGCGGTTCGTAGGTGCTGAGGTAGTAGTAGTCGGCCACGATGTTGGCCTGTTGTTCGGTGTTGAAGTCGGCGAACGTTTTCCCGGGCAGGCCGTCGGTGCCGCCGTAGTCGTAGAGGCTCTTGGCGAAGAAGCCGGCCATGGCGGTGGGCAGCAGGCCGAGGACGCTGCGGCCGTGTTGGTACTGGTAGGCGTGGGTGAGTTCGTGGACGAGCCAGCGCTCGTAGTTCGCCTGGTGTTGTGGTGTGGTCAGGACGCCCTTGGGGAAGGTGACCAACCGCGGCAGGGTGCGGGCCACACCGAAGCTGCCGAGCAGGCCGCCTTCTGCCAGGTGCAGGGCGCTGATGTCCAGGGCGTCGCCGAACACCTGGCGGGCTATGTCGGCCTCGCGGGATTCGAGGCTGCGGCGGAACGCCATGGCGGTTCTCCTGGTCGGCGGGGTGCCCATCGTAGGGACCGGCAGAAGTACTGGCAGAAGATTTTGTTGTGCCCCAACGGTCATTGACTTCGGGAAACAAGGTTTCCTAATTTGCGGGCATGAGTGAGCCTCCGCGACGCAGGTCACAGTCGAACGGTCCACGTCTTCAGGAGCTCTACGAGGACGCCGCGCGGCGGTACTCGCGGCGTGGGCTCTTCCGGGTTGGTGCTGGTGGGGCGGTGCTGGCCGCCGGGCTGGTGGGGGCGGCGTCCACGCGGTTCGGAGTGCCGGAGGTGTTGCTCAGGAGTGAGAACGCCGGGGCGGCGGTCCGGCCGTTCGGGCGGCATCTCGCGTTCGGGCAGGACCCGTCGCGGCAGGTTGTGGTGTCGTGGCAGGTGCCGGGCAACATTCGGGAGCCGTACCTGCGGGTTGGGACGCGAGCCGGGGAGTACGGGGAGGCGATCAAGGCCGAGGTGCGGGCCCTGACCAGTGACCTGGCCTGGCAGGAGAAGGGGGCGCTCTTCACGGTTTCGCCGCACCTCGGGAAGGCCGTCACGCAGTACTACCTGCACGTGCGGCTGGACGATCTGGTGCCTGACACGACGTACTACTACGTCGTTGGTCATCAGAACTACGAGCCGACAGAGTTCGGCACGTTCAGGACGGCACCCACCACCAACAAACCGTTCAGCTTCACGGCGTTCGGGGACCAAGGGGTTGGCTACAACGCGTTGGCCACCAACAGTCTCATTGCGGATCTGGCGCCGCAGTTCCACCTCGCCATGGGGGACTTGAGCTACGCCAACGACGGCGAGGGCGGACGGCCCGCGACGGACGTCTACGACGCGCGGAAGTGGGACTCGTTCTTCGCGCAGAACGAGTTGGTCGCGGCGGAGATCCCGTGGATGGTGGCGTTGGGCAACCACGAGATGGAGAGCTGGTACGACCGGCACGGGTACGGCGGGATGCGGGCTCGGTTCACGATGCCCGACAACGCCTGGGACGGTTCGACCTGCATCTACTCGTGGCGGTACCTCAACGTCGGGCTGATCAGCCTGGACGGCAACGACATCTGCTACAACAGCGACGCCAACCTCGACTACACCGAGGGCAGGCAGCAGGTCTGGCTCAAGGCCCAGCTGGAGAAGTTCCGGAACGACCCCGAGATCGACTTCATCGTCGTCTACTGCCACCAGTGCACGTACTCGACGTCGGGGAACAACGGGGCCGAGGTCGGCGCGCAGAAGCGGTGGGCGCCGTTGTTCGACCAGTACCAGGTGGATCTGGTGCTCAACGGGCACAACCACGTCTACGAGCGCACGGATCCGATCCGGGCCGGCAAGGGCACCAGGAAGGCGGACATCCGCAGCACCGTCAACCCCGTCAAGGACGGCACCACCTACATCACCGCGGGTGGTGGTGGCGAGAGCATCAACAGCTGGGCGGATTCCAAGGTCGGCGATTCCTACTACGGCAACGTCAAGGACGCCACCGCGACCATGCGGGTCGACCAGGAGGACGGCGAGGAGAAGCTGGTCAAGGTGACCTGGTCGCGGGTTCGGTTCCGCGGGTACGGGCTCGTTGTCGTCGACGTCACGCCGAAAACCACCGGCGCACCTGCCGAGATGAAGGTCCGCGCGCTCACCGAGACGGGTGCGCTGATCGACGAGCTCACCCTCCGCCGCAGCTGAAAGGCCCTGCCATGGCTGAAACTTCACGACGGTCGCTGTTCAAGGCAGGCGCGCTTCTCACCGCCGCGGCGCCGGACGGGCGGAAGGCGCGGCCGGTCGGGCGGCACATCGCGTTCGGTGCCGATCCGGCCACGCAGGTGGTGATCTCCTGGCAGCAGCTGGAGAAGGTCAGCAGGCCGTACGTGCGGATCGCCTCCAGGGCGGGCGAGTTCGGGGCGCGGATCGCCGCGGAGGTGCGCACGCTCAAGACCGAAATCGGCTGGCAGGAAGGGGATCACAGCTTCCCGCCGCACGGGCCGGATCCGATGTACCAGTACTACCTGCACGTCAAGCTCGACGGGCTGAAGCCGGGCACGACGTACTTCTACGTTGTGGGACACGAGAACTGCGAACCCGGCGAGATCGCCCGGTTCCGCACCGCGCCGAGCACGAGCACGCCGTTCACGTTCACCGCGTTCGGGGACCAGGGGTACGGCTACAACGCGCGCAAGCTCACCAGCCTCGCCGCGGACCAGGGGCCCGCGTTCCACCTCGCGCTCGGCAACCTGAGCTACGCCATCCACAACGGCACGCCCAACGTCGAGGGCGGGCATCCCACCACGGACAAGTACGACGCCGCCAGGTGGAACTCGTTGTTCGCGCAGAACGAGTTCCTCGCGAAGAACGTGCCGTGGATGATCACCCTCGGCAACCGCGAGATGGAGAAGTGGTACTCCCCCAACGGCTACGGCGGCGTCAAGGCGCGGTTCACCATGCCGGACAACGCGTGGAACGGCTCGACCGGTGTCTACGCGTGGCGGTACCAGAACGTCGGCCTGGTCAGCCTGGACGGCAACGACATCTGCTACCGCAACACCGCGAACTTCGACCACACCGGGGGAAAGCAGCTCACCTGGCTGAACGGGCAGCTCGCGAGGTTCCGCAAGGACCCGTCGATCGACTTCATCGTCGTCTACCTGCACCACGCCACGTACTCGACGTCCGACGGCGGCGGGGCGGAGAGCGCCGCGCAGCAGAAGTGGGCGCCCGTGTTCGACAAGTACCAGGTCGACCTGGTGCTCAACGCGCACAACCGCGTCTACGAGCGCACCGACCCGATCAGGGCGGGCAGAGGCACGCCCAGAAAGCCGGGAAGCACGGTCAACCCGGCCAGGGACGGCACCACCTACATCACCGCGGGGGCCGGAGGCCAGGCGCTCGACAGGTTCTGCAAGGACGCACCGGAGTCCTATTTGGACCACGAGAACCCGGCCGACGCCACCATGCGGTGCTACAAGAAGAACAGCGCGAGCTCCACGGAAACCGAGGTCACCTGGTCACGGGTGCGCTACCGCGGCTATGGCATCACGGCCGTCGACGTCACCCCGAGGACCAACGGCACCCCGGCCAGGATGAAGGTCCGCGCGCTCGACGAGGACGGGGTGCTGATCGACGAGATCACCATCCAGCGCTAGACACGGCAGCCGCTGACCTGCAATGACAGGTCAGCGGCTGCTGTACGACGCCAAGTCAGTGGTGCAGGGGCGCCCTCGGCCCCAGGTAGAGGCCGCCGTTGACCTCCAGCACCTGCCCGGTGACCCACCTGCTGTCCGGCGTCGTGAAGAACGCGACCGCGTCGGCGATGTCGGCCGCGTCACCGACCCGGCCGAGCGCGACGATCTTCGTGACGCCCTCCGCGGCGCCTGGCACGTCGTCGAGCCAGGTGTTCATGTCGCTGCGGGTGATGCCCGGTGAGACGGTGTTCACCGTGATCCCCCTGTCCCCCAGGGTGTTCGCCAGCGAGCGACCCAGCGCGTTCAGCGCGCCCTTCGTCATGGCGTAGACCGCCTCCGGGATCGCGAACCAGGTGACGCCCGACGAGATGTTGATGATCCGGCTGCCGTCACGCA
Source organism: Lentzea sp. NPDC004782 (assembly GCF_040609115.1). Taxonomy (NCBI): domain Bacteria; kingdom Bacillati; phylum Actinomycetota; class Actinomycetes; order Pseudonocardiales; family Pseudonocardiaceae; genus Lentzea; species Lentzea sp. NPDC004782. The sequence continues at coordinate 54,691 of NZ_JBEXJN010000041.1, read as the reverse complement.
GCAGTGGCAGTGCTTTTTGGATGATGAAGAACGGCGCGCGTACGTTCACTTGGAAGACGCGGTCGAACTCGTCCGGCGTCGCGTCGATACCGGGGCCGAACACCGCGGCGTTGTTCACGAGCACGTCCAACGGCCGACCGGCGAGGCCCTCGGTCAGGCCGTCGATCAGCTGGTCGACGCCGTCCGGCCGGGACAGGTCGGCCTCCACCGGGAACGCCTGGCCGCCGGCCGCCTCGATGGCGGCGACGGTTTCCAGTGCCGCCGACTTGTTGCTGCCGTAGTGCACGGCCACGTGCGCACCGTCCGCGGCCAGGCGTTCGGCGATTGCCCGGCCGATGCCGCGGGAGGAGCCGGTCACCAGTGCTGTCTTGTCCATGTCGGTCCCCACAGTCGAGTTTGTAAGGGAACGTTCCCTTACAAAGCGGGTACGCTAGCGTGCGGCACGGGTCACGAGCAAGAGGAGAAACCGAGATGCGCCGGACGGCGGCCGAGACCAGGGAGCTCGTCCTCGACGTCGCCAGCCGCCTGTTCTACTGGCACGGCATCCGCGCCACCGGCGTGGACAAGATCGCGGCGGAGGCCGGGGTCTCCCCCAACGTGCTCTACCGCGCGTTCGCCACCAAGGACGACCTCGTCGCGGCTTACGTTGCGCGGTCGAGAGAACAGGCCGAAGCACGCTTCGACGCCGCCGTCGCGAAGGCCGGTTCCGACGCACGTGCGGGCATCCTCGCCATGTTCGACGCGCTCGCCGAGGACATCAGGCCCGAGGTGTTCCGGGGATGCGTCTGCATGATGACGCTCGCCGAGTTCCCCGACGAGGAGCTGCCCGCTCATCGGAGCGCGGTCGGCGCCAAGAGGTGGGTGCGCGAACGGTTCGGCGAACTGGCCGCGCGACTGGGGGTCGCGGAGCCCGAGGTGCTCGCCGACCAGTTGTCGATCATCTGGGAAGGCACGAACAGCACCGCGCAGGCGATGGGCGCGGACGGACCACCAGCCAGCACGCGGGCGCTGGTGACGGCGATCCTCGATCACCACGAAGGTCCACGCGAGGCGGTCACGCCACCAGCCGGGCTGGCAGGCCGGCGGCGATGACCGCGGCGGGGTCGTCGAACTTGACCGCCCGCGAGAAGCGGTCGCCGTCGACCTCCAGCACGAGCAGACCGTCGGCCAGCAGGTCGCCGGACGCGCAACGCCGGTAGCTCGCCGCGGCCGGCTGGCCGTTGCAGCGGGTCGGCACCAGCCGGACGAGCCCCGCGGCGTCGGAAGCACGGCGCTCCAGGAACGGCAGGCACACCCTCACTCCCTGGAACCAGACGGGGTGCGGCACGGCTTCGAGCCGGAAGTCGTCGTGGATGACGGCACGGATGGCGGCGGCGTCCGCGGCCTCGAACGCCGCGATGTAGCGCTCCAGCAGCGCACGCTCCAGCTCCACCGGCGCCGGAGCCGGCACGTGCAGGTCCTCCTCGTCGAGCCGTTTGCGGGCCCGCTGCAGGAGGCTCTTCACCGCCGGAACGCTGACGCCGAGCGTCTCCGCGATCTCCGCGGCCGACCAGGAGAGCACCTCCCGCAGCAACAACGCCGCGCGTTGCCGCACCGGCAGGTGCTGCAGCGCCGCGATCAACGCGAGGCGCACCGACTCGCGCCGCACGACCACCTCACCCGGATCGCCGAGCAGGGCGTCGGGGAGCGGTTCGAGCCACGGGACGGACGCGTCGCTGAAGACGTGGGCGTCCGGATCGCTCGACGGAGCACCCAGCCCGGCGGGCAGCACGCGCCGGCTGCGGTGGTTCAGCGCGGTGATGCAGGTGTTGGTCGCGATCCGGTAGAGCCAGGTCTTCAACGACGAGCGTGCCTCGAAGCTCGAGAGCGCACGCGTGGCGCGCAGGTACGTCTCCTGGACGACGTCCTCGGCGTCGGAGTGCGAGCCGGTCATCCGGTAGCAGTGCGCGACCAGGCCGGGGCGCAGCCGGTCGAACTCGGCCGGCCAGCTGCTGATCGGCGAGATCGCCTCTGCGGACACGGCACACTCCTCTGTCGAACCGGGCTACGGGTTGGACTCCGCGCGGAGCGAAGAGGAATCGGCCGACAACCGCGCGAGCGCATCACCGAAGCCCCCCTGCCGGTAGAAGCGGGGGCCGTACGACACCCGTGCCACCCCCAGCGCCGCCAGCGCGGCCAGGTCTAGCGAGTCGGTGGTGTTGCCGTTGACCGGCCCGGGCACCTCGCCGACGAGTCGCCGCAGGGCATCGCCGGCACCGATCGGGTAGACGCAGTCCGCGCCCGCCCGGAGGTAGCGACGGCCGCGCCGGACCGCCTCGGCCAGCGGATCCCGGATCCCGCTCGACGGCAGGAAGACGTCAATCCGCGCGTTGACGACGATCGGCACCCCGATTTCGTCCGCGGCCGCCCGCACCTGTGCGAGCCGGTCCGCCTGCGCCTCGGCGTCCACGAGACCTCCGGCGCGGTGATCGGTGTCCTCGATGTTGCAGCCGACGACACCGGCGTCCACCAGCGCCTCCACCAACTGGTGCGGCTCCAGGCCGTAACCCGCCTCCGCGTCCACGGTCACCGGAACGGGCACAGCGGCCGCGATCCGGGCGGCGGCCGCGAACATCTCCCGCCACGGCGCCTTCTCCCCGTCGTCGAAGCCGAGCACGTCCGCCACGGCGGCGCTCGAGGTCGCGATCACCGGAAACCCTGCCTCGGCGACCTGCACCGCGCTGGCCTCGTCCCACGCGTTCGGCAGCACGAGCATCGGCCTTCGGTGGAGCGCTCGCAGCAGATCGGCCTGCGTCTTCAGATCGGACATCGAACTACCCCTTCCGACGTTCACGAAGACGTAGACCTCGCCAGGAGGCAGGAGGAATCGGTCTAGCGGCGGCGGTACCGGAGCTCGTTCAGGACGGCGCCGCCCACTGTCTGCGTCTTCGCGACGCCGTCCGCGGTGAAGCCGAGGCGCTCGTAGAAGCGGCGGGCCCGCTTGTTGTCCTCCAGCACCCACACGATCACGTCCGGTTCGTCACCGAGGGCGGCGCGCGCCAACGGCTCGGCCAGGCCGCGCCCCCACGCGGACGGCAGGGAGTAGATCGCGCACAGCTCGAAGGATGCGTCGTCGTCACGGGACGGTCCGGCGGAGGCGAAACCGACCACGTCATCGCCGTCCAGCGCCACCCAGACGCCACCATCCGGGATGACGCGTTCCCACATCGCCGTGCGGTCGTCCACGGAGAGGTTGTCGAGCACCTCGTCCGGGATCAGGCCGCGGTAGGCGCTCTGCCAGGACCGGACGTGCACCGACGCCACCGCGGCGGCGTCGGAGAGGACTGCGGGACGGATCGTCATGTCATCCCCAATGGCATGATCAGGTGTATGCGGATCATCGTCGACGCGGACCCCGGCATCGATGACGCCCTTGCTTTGTACTACCTCCGCGCGCACCCGGACACCGAAATAGCCGCCATCGGCACGGTGCACGGCAACGTGCCGGTCGAGGTCGCCACGGCCAACGCCCTCAGGCTCACCGAACGGCTGAACCTCCAGGTGCCCGTGGCCATGGGTGCGGCGAGACCGCTCGCGCAGCCGCTCATGACCGCGGAGGACGTGCACGGCCACGACGGGCTCGGCGGGCACGCCGGAGACGCTCCCACGACCACCCACGTGCAGCAGAGCGCGGCCGAGCAGCTGGCGAACCTGGCGCGCGAGGAACCCGGACAGCTCAGCCTGCTGGCCATCGGCCCGCTCACCAACGTGGCGCTGGCGCTGCAGATCGAGCCACGTCTGCCGGAGCTGCTCGACAAGGTCGTGGTCATGGGCGGCGCGCTCAACGTGCCCGGCAACATCACGAGCTACGCCGAGGCCAACTTCTGGCACGACCCCGAGGCCGCGGACCTCGTCCTGCAGGCGGGCTTCGAGGACCTCACGATCGTCGGCCTGGACGTCACGATGGCGAACCACGTACCGGGCGAGTGGCTGGAAACGCTCCCGCAGGACAACTACGCGCGGCGGTTCCTGCGGTTCTACGCGGACTTCTACGAGAGCTTCCTGGGCAAGGCCGGGTTCGTCCCGCACGACCCGCTCGCGGCGGCGATCATGCTGCAGCCGGACCTCGCCGGCTACGCCGAGGACCGGTTCGCGATCGAGCTCACCGGCCGTTACACCCGCGGCGCACTGGTCGCCGACCAGCGGTTCCTCGCGGAGGGCAGCCCGTTCGGCCGGGACATCGCGACCGAGCGCACCAAGGCCAAGTACGCCGTCACGGCCGACAAGGACCTCTTCCTCGACCAGCTGAGGCGCGCTGTGACACAACCATGACGAACCACCGACGCGATCCGGACAAACGACCGGGACCGTCGGAGGTATGAACGTCCACTTGAAACGGTGGCTCGCGGTCTCGGGGGCCGCCGTGGCCGTCGCGGCGGGCGTCGTGGTCGGGGGTTCCTACTGGCGGCTGGAGAGCAATCTCACGACCGTCGACCTCGCCAAGGAGATCACCCACCCCAGACCTCCGTCGACGCCCGGCCGCCCGCTGAACATCCTGCTGATCGGCAAGGACGACGGGCGGTCCGACACCGCCATGGTCGTGCAGCTCAACGCCGCGGGCGACCAGGCACGCGTCGTCAGCATCCCGCGCGACACGATGGTGCCCAGGCCGCAGTGCGGGAACAACCCGCCGGCTGCCATCGCCATGTTCAACAGTGCCTTCGCCACGGGCGGTGCGGCGTGCACGGTGGCCACGGTCGAGCAGATGAGCGGCATCCGGATCGACCATTTCATCCAGATCGACTTCAACGGTTTCCGCGACGTCATCGACCGGCTCGGCGGCATCGACCTCACCGTGCCCGAGCCGATCGACGACGAGAAGAGCGGGCTGCACGTGCCGGCCGGGCCGGTCGAACTCGACGGAACGCAGGCGCTCGCATTCGTCCGCACGCGCTACAGCATCGGTGACGGCAGCGACCTGAACCGCATCAAGAACCAGCAGCTGTTCATGCGCGCGTTGAGCGAGAAACTGGCCAACGAGAACTGGCTGGCGAGCCCGCAGAAAACGTTCCAGCTCGCCGACATCCTGACGAAGTCGATCGTGACGGACGAGGAAATCGGGTCGATCGCGAAATTGTCCGACCTCGCGGGAAAACTCACCGCGTTGAAACCGGAGAGCATCACCTACGTGACGCTGCCGACGGAGACGTACCTGCCCGACCCGAACCGCGTTCAGCCCAAGCAACCGGAGGCGGACGCGCTGTGGAAGGCCGCCTGACCTAGCAGGCCGCGCCCTGCCATTCGCTCGGCGACGGCGACGGCCACGGCTGAGGAGACCCCCAAAACTCCTCAGCCGTGGAAGCTTCACCCCAGTTGGCCACTACCACTGTGACGGTCTCCCGGTCTCGTGAAGGACGTGGAGTCGAGGTTGTCAGACCACCTCGTTAGGGTGGGCTGTGGACGGCCTGTCCGGTGCGTGCGTCGCAGCTCAGACGGGCGGTCGGAGTTTTCCGGTCCGGACGAGGTGGAGGCCGCTTGGGACCCCGTGGCGTCTTCGCGGAGCGCTTCGCGCTGCTCTACGCGGAGGCAGGTGACCCACCGCTGAAGCGAGTCACGGAGTCGGTCGCCCGTGCCCGCCGGACGGACGAACAGGGCAGACCGGTTCGCGTACCGGCTCAGCGCGTCAGCGACTGGCGGCGCGGGCGCAACGTGCCCGCCCGGTTCAGCGGGCTGAGCGCGGTCCTGGAGATCCTCGTCGGCGAGGCGCGCAAGCGGAAGCCCCAACCGGTGATCGACGGTCTGTACGACCTCGACGCGTGGCGCACCCTCTGGGAGGAGGCGCTCGCCAGTCCGGTCACCGACGCGATCGCCGACCGGGAAACACCTCCTCAGGAAGACAGCGCGGTCTGCCCGTACATGGGTCTGAGCGCATTCGGGCCGCAGGACGCGAATTGGTTCTTCGGACGGGAAAGGGCGACGAACGCCCTTCTCTCCCGAATCGACGAGAACGGCATCACGATGCTCGTCGGCGCGTCCGGCGCCGGCAAGTCGAGTTTGATGAAGGCGGGTGTTCTGCCGCGCATCGGCAAAGACGCCGTCATCATTTCTCCCGGCACGGACCCGTTGAAGGAACTGGCGCTGCAGGTGCCGGACCTGATTCCCGTGCTGGAGGCCGCCGCCGACTCGGAGGCGCTCGTCGAGTTCGCGCACGAGGTGCAGGTCGCGGTGGGCGACCGGGTGGTGATCGTCGACCAGTTCGAGGAGGCGTTCACGCTCGGCGGCGACGAGAACCGGCTGCGGATCTTCGTGCAGGCCCTGCACGCGGCGGCGGAGAAGACCCCGGTCCTGCTGGGCGTGCGGGCCGACTTCTACGCCCGCTGCCTCGACTTCCCCGAGCTCGCCGAGGCGCTGCAGAACCGGCAGATGGTGCTCGGCGCGATGACCGCGGCCGAGCTGCGCGACGCCGTGACGAACCCGGCCAAGGCGGCGGGCCTGCAGCTCGAAGCGGGCCTGGTCGAGCTGATGCTGCGCGACCTGGGCGCCCACAACCGCCGAGGCAAGGACGCCTACGACGCGGGCGCGCTCCCGCTGCTCAGCCACGCCCTGCTGGTCACCTGGCAGCGCAGGCAGGCCGGTCGGCTGACCATCGCGGGCTACCGCGCGGCCGGCGGCATCCAGGGCGCCGTCGCCGCCACGGCCGAACGCGCCTGGTCCGATCTCGACGAACCGGGCAAGGCCGCCGCACGGCAGCTGCTCCTGCGCCTGGTCCGGGTCGGTGACGACACCCAGGACACCCGCCGCCGGTCCAGCCGCCGCAACCTGCTGGAGGCCAGCGAGAACCTCCCCGCCACCGAACGCGCGCTCGAAGTCCTCACCCGCGCCCGCCTGGTCACCGTCGACGCCGGCAGCGTGGAGATCACGCACGAGGCGTTGCTGCAGGCCTGGCCGCGGCTGCGCAGCTGGATCGACGAGGACCGCGCGGGCAACCTCGCCCGGCAGAAGCTGGAGGAGGACGCCACGACGTGGGCGGCGACCGAACGCGACTCGTCGTTGCTCTACCGCGGCGCACGGCTGGAAGGCGCACGGCAGCAGCAGAACGTCACGGCGATCGCCAAGGAGTTCGTGCGCGCGTCGGAGCGCCAGCACCGCAAGAGCGTCTGGCTGCGCCGCAGCGCCGTCGCACTGGTGTCGGTGTTCGCGCTGATCGCGGCGGGTGCGGCGGTGATCGCCGTGCAGCAGCGCAACGACGCCCAGTACCGCCAGGTCGTCGCGGAGGCCGACCGGCTCACCACGTCCGACCCGTCGCTGTCGGCCCAGTTCCTGGCGGTCGCGCACCGCATGCGCCCGGACGACGAGGCGGTGAACGCCAAGCTGCTCGCCAGCCAGCAGCTCCCGCTGGCCACCCCGCTCTCCGGCCACACCGGCGCGGTCTACCTGACGACGTTCAGCCCGGACGGCACCCTGCTGGCCACGGCGAGCTACGACCGCACCGCGCGGCTCTGGGACGTCAGGGACCGCAGCCACCCCAGGCAGATCGCGGTCATCACGGGCCACCGCGACTGGCTCAGCTCCGCGGTCTTCTCCCCCGACGGCAAGGTCCTCGCGACCACGGGACAGGACGCGACGATCCGGTTCTGGGACGTGACCGACCCGAGCTCACCCAAGGCGATCAAGACGCTGGAGACCGGCAACGGCCCCACCTACCTGCTGGAGTTCAGCCCGGACGGCACGCTGCTCGCGGCGGCGAACGAGGACAGGTCGGCCCGGCTCTGGGACGTCCGCGACCCGGCGAACCCCAAACCCGCCGGCGAACCGCTGCGCGAGCACACCGCCGCGGTCCGTTCGCTCGCGTTCAGCCCGGACGGCAGGACGCTGGCCACCACCGGCGACGACCAGACGATCCGGCTGTGGGACGTCGCCACCAGGACGAGAGTCGGCAAGCCGATGACCGGCCACACCGCCGGCATCCACACCGTGGCGTTCAGCCCGGACGGCAAGCTGCTCGCGAGCGGCGCCGACGACAAGATCGTGCGGCTGTGGGACCCCGCCACGCAGAACCCGGTGGGGCAACCGCTCGGCGGGCACACCGGACCGGTGTGGTCGGTGAAGTTCAGCCCGGACGGTCTCGTGCTCGCCTCCGGTGCCGCCGACGCCACCGTGCGGCTGTGGAACCTCAGCAACCCGGCCGCGCCGAGCCTGCTCGGCCGCCCGCTCTCGGCACGCGGCGCCAACCTCTTCGCGATCGGCTTCAGCCCGGACGGGGGCGCGCTCGCGACCGGTTCGCTGGAGAACGCCGTGCAGCTGTGGTCACTGCCGCGCTCGATGCTGCTCGGCCACAGCCTGCACGTGCCGACGCCCGCGTTCAGCGCGGACGGCAAGCTGATCGCGACCGGCTCGAGCGACAAGACCGTGCGGCTGTGGGACGTGTCGGACCGGGGTCACCCGAAGCAGGCCGGGCCGCCGCTGCTCGGGCACGAGCGCACCGTCAGCACCCCGGCGTTCCGGCCGGACGGCAAGGTGCTCGCCACGGCCGCCGGTGACAGAACCGTGCGGTTGTGGGACATCGCCGATCCAGCGCACGCGAAACCGCTGGGCGAACCGCTCGTGCTGCCGAACCGGTTCGCGGCGGTGGTGGTGTTCCGCCAGGACGGCCAGGTGCTGCTGACCAACGACGACGACGAGTCGGTGCGGTTCTGGGACGTGCGCGACCCCGCCCGGCCGGTGCCGATCGGCGAGCCGCTGACCGGCCACGACGGCTACGTCAACGACGCGGAGTTCAGCCCGGACGGCCGCACGCTCGCCACCGCGAGCAGTGACCGGACGGTCCGCCTGTGGGACGTGAGCGACCTGGCCAGGCCGAGGCTGCTCGGCAAGCCGATCGACGACCCGCAGATCGTGAACCGGGCGACGTTCACCCCGGACGGCAAGACGCTGATCGTCGCCGGCCAGAACAGGGTGATCCGGTTCTTCGACGTGCGCGACCTGGAGCACCCGGTGCAGATCAGCGAGCTGCACGGGCACACCGGCACGATCAGCACGCTCTCGGTCAGCGCGGACGGACGGATGCTCGCGACCAGCAGCGCGGACCGGACGTTCCGGCTGTGGGACATCACCGACCCGGCCAAGCCGGCCGACCTCGGCCAGCAGATCACCGGCGACTGGGCGGCCGAACCGTTCGTCCAGTTCGCACCGCAGGGCCGGATGCTCGCCACCGGCAACGCGGACGGGGTCGTGCGGCTGTGGGACCTCGACGTCGGGCGCCAGGTCGACCGGATCTGCGACGCCACGCGGAACGTGCTCACGCGTGAGCTGTGGGCGGAACGCGTGCCGCAGCTGACGTTCCAGGACCCGTGCGCGCAGCGCTGATCACTCCCAAGTGGAGAGAAGCGGCTCACCGGCTGCACCCCATCGGTTACTGTCCGCGCCATGCGTCTTCTTGCTCGGGTCGGCAGCTTGCGCGCGGTTGTCGCGGTGACCGTGGGGTTCATCGCGCTCAACATGCTTCTCGTGGTGCTCGGGAACGTCACGGACTACGGCACCAACGAAGCCTTCGTGAAACACGTCCTCGCCATGGACACCACGTTCGGCAAGGAACTGAAGTGGCGGGCGATCACCAGCCCCGCCGTCGTCACGATCGTCTACGTCGCGATCATCGTGTGGGAGGCCGTCTCCGCGGTCCTGCTGACCGCGGGCACCATCGCCTACCTCCGCGACCGGGAGGACAGCGCGCGCAAGTTCGCGTCCGCCGGTCTGCTGATGATCGTGGCGCTGTTCCTCGGCGGCTTCATCACCGTCGGCGGTGAGTGGTTCGCGATGTGGCAGTCGAAGGACTGGAACGGCATCACCGCCGCCCTGCGCATGGTCACCATCGCGGGCTTCGCGCTGATCCTCGTGCACCTCAACCCGCGTCGGGCCACTCCGTAGTCGGCTCGACGCAGAACACCGGCCCGACCCCGGCGTCGGCGCCGAGCTCGTTCCACCAGTCCAGCTGCTCAGCGTCCTCGATCGTGTCGACCACCACGAGCCCACCGGCCTCGTGCACGAACACGACGAGGTCGCTGAGCACGTGCGACACCAGCTCATCGGGCTTCTGCGCGCGCCCCTTCACCCGCACGGCCGTGACGCCGAGCTCGCGCACCAGCTCGATCTCCGCCGTGGACCCGGTGAAGTCCCGCGCCCCGATGTGAACCCCCATGTCCGACAGCAGGTCCAGGTTGTCGGCAGCCTCGCTGTCCTCCGACGCGAGCACGTGCACCGGAAAGCCAAGCAACAGCCGCGCGGCCGGCAGCCCGGTGTCCGCCAGCACCCGCCGCACGTCCCGCACCAGGTCCGGACTGTTGGCCATGCCCGCGGTCAGGCACACCGCGAGGATCTCGTCGTGCCCGCAGGCCGTCTCGGCGGCCCGCCGCAACATCCACTCGCCGAGCGGCAACATCAACCCGGTGTGCTCGGCCATCGACACGCACTTCTCGTGCGGGATCAGCCCGACGTCCCGGTGCCGCCAGTTCAGCTCGGCCTCGACGCAGATCCGGCCGGACCCGTCGAGCTTCATCACGGGGTTGAACACGACGTCGATCTCGCCGCTCTCCCACGCCCCCGGCATGACCGCGGCGAGCGCGAACTCCTCCTGCTCCCGCTTGTCCTGCGTGGCGTCGTGCAGCCCCCACTGCCGCCGCCCGCTGCGCTTGGCCCGCCGAAGCGTCATGTCCGACGCCCTGAGCACCTCGGCCGGGTGCTCCCCGGGAGTCAATCGGGGCAACACGCCGATGGTCGCCGACACCGCCACCCCGTGATCACCGAAGTAGACCGGTTCGGCCAGTTCGTGCTCGATCATCCGAATCGTCGTGTCGACGTCCGGCGTCTCGGGCCCGTTCTCCACGAGCACCGCGAACTCGTCGCCCTCGAGCCGAGCGACCATGGCCTTCTCACTGGCGAAGACCGCGGACAGCCGCTCGGCCACGAGCTTCAGCACCTTGTCGCCGATCTCGCGCCCGAGCCCGTCCGTGATCACCGCGAACGCGTCCAGATCGAGGTGGTACAGCGTCACCCCGTGCTCGATGTCGCTGTGCAGCAACGACTCCAGCCGCGTCGTCAGGTACTGCCGGTTCGGCAGCCCGGTCAGCGCGTCGTGCAACGACTGGTACTGCAGCCGCCCGCCGAGCAACGTCAGCTGGCTGTCGTCGTCGATCATCACGACGAAGTGCTTCGGGTTGTCCTCCGCGTCCTTCTGCACCGTGGCCGCGAGCAGCACCCGGAAGTGCTCACCGTCCCGGTCGATCAACCGGGGCCGCTCCTCGACCCGCCGCATCCGCCCGTACTTCAGTCCCGCCAGCGCGTCGTTGACGAGCGGCAGGTCGGCGGGAGCGATGAGGTCCGTGAGCGTCATCCCGGCAACGTCATCCCGCCGGAGGATGTTGCACAGCGCCGCGTTGGCCCGCTCCAGCTCCCCGTCCAGACTCACCATGGCGATCCCGGTGGACGAGTGCGCGAAGATGTCCTCGAACCGCTCCTCGCTGGCCTGCAGATCCAACTGCACCGCACGGTTCGCCCTGAGCAGCGCCTGACTGACGCTCTCCTGCTGCTCCAGCACGAACGCCTGGATGGCACCGGTGTACGCCGCCGACACGGCCCCGATGACCAGCGCCGCCGTGTGCGCGTCGGCCCCCTCCTGCGCCACGAAGGCCGCCAGAACCTCAACCGACTTCCGCAGACTCTCGGCACCAACGCAGTGGATCTCCACCAGCCTGGTGCCCACCTGACCAGCCGCAGCCGGATCCTGGGCCAACGCCTCAGCCACCAGGTTCAACAGCTCACGCAGCTCTTCGGTCAGCTTCGCCGCCGACAGCGGTATGTACGCAGTGCGACTGACCTTGATCGCCCAGTCGCGCGCCAGTTCGTCACGCCCCATCGGGCGTGACGGTCTCGCGTCGTCCTGGCTCGGCAATCGATCCACCTAAGACCTGCTCGGCGAGCAACGGTGCGGAAGCCTACCGCCAGCAAACCACACCGTCCCAATGCGCGGGGCTCTTCGCCCCAACGGGCGTACAGGGATCTCGCAGCGTCACAACCTTTACTCGCTCAATCGGAGCAATTTTCCCACGAGAAGGCGCACTCGAGGTGCCCACGATCGGGGCACAGGCGCCAACCGGTCTCGACGGTGCGGCAGGCGGCTCGTTCTCGCCCTATCCCCCGACGATGTGCCGCAACTGAGCCAGCAGATCCGACCGGGACGTACTCCCCAACCGCTGCCGCATCCGGGCCATGTGGTGCTCAACGGTCTTGGCCGAGATGAACAACCGATCGCCGACCTGCTTGTACGTCATCCCTTCCAGAACCAGCCGAGCCACCTCCCTCTCCCGATCACTCAGCTTCCCGGCGTCCTCGACCGCCCCGGCGGGCTCGCTCTCCCCAGCACGCCGCGAAGAAACCGCCCGCCCCTGCAACAACCGGGCGCAGTCGAGCAACCGGACCATCGCCTGCCGGTCAGCCGTCCGAATCGCGGCCTGCCCGGCCAGCCGAGCCGCGTCCCACCACAACCCGACGGCGTGCAGGCTGCGGGCAGCCATCTCGACCCGGTCCGGATCGACCTTCCCCGCCACCACGTCGAGCCAGCACTCGGCGGCAACGGAGACGATCCCGCAGTACCGCGAGTGCTCCCGGCTCGACGCCAGCGCCGCAGCATGCTCCTCGGCCGCGGCGGTGTTCTCGTCGATGATCGCCGCGTGCAGCAGGCTCCAGTGCAGCTGGGTGGTCCACAACGGCGGATTTCCCAGCGACTTCAACAGCCCCAGCGCCTGCCTCAGGTGCGGCGCCAACCGGTCCTGGTCCCGCAGCCGAGCCGCGGCCGCGGCGAACTCTCCCAACGGCAGCAACGAAAACAGGTCGACCGGATGCCGGAGCACGGCCTCGCAAGCCTGCTCCCACGTGCGCCGCAGGGTGGCGAGGTCGCTGTTGCGCCGGGCCACCCCGACTTCCAGGGCGACCGCGAAGATCCAGTCGCGTGGCTCGAAGGCCCCGCGCACCGACATCAACCCTTCGCGGGCGACGGCGAGGTTGCCCCGCAACATGTGCAGCCAGGACTGCAGCAACCGGTGCCGCACCGACATCAGCACACCACCGGTCGCGGACTCGACCGCGCGGTCCAGCACCGACTCGGCGACGTTGGGTTCGCCGCAGTGCACGGCCACCAGAGCGGCCAAGGCGGCCGGGCTGTCCGGCAGCAGCACCGCTCCGCCGGCGGGTTCGAGCATCGACGAGGCACGCACCAAAGTGGACAGAGCGGCGGTTTCGGCGCCGTAGACCGACTGCCGGACTCCCTGCAGCATCAGGGAAGCGGCCCCGCCGAGCATCGTCGGCGGCTGCGGCGGTGCCTCGTCGAACCGGTGCCCGGTGCCGATCAGCCCGATCCCGGCGAAGGCGGCGGCGTACGGCGTGGCGGCCCAGCGGAACAGTTCGGTACTCCTGGCCAGCTGGCCCCGGTGCGCCAGGGCGACCGCCGCGACCTCGGCGGCCGTCCGCCGGTGCGACGAGTCGGGAGCGCTGATCACCTGGTCGGCCAGGCGCAACGCGGCGTCCAGGTCTCCGGACATCGCGGCGGCCGTGGCCCAGGAAGCAGCGGTCTCGGCAGAGGGTGCCCCACCACCGGTGGAAGCCGCGAACAACCGGGCGGCCAGCGCGGGATCGGAGGCGAGCGCCTCACGGGCAGCAGCCGCGAAGATCGGTCCGCCGATGCCGGTGTCCAGCAACGGCCGCACCAGCTCCAGAACCGGTCCGCCGCGTTCCAGCTGCAGTTGGGCCAGCTTCTGCCGCACCGCGATCCGACGCTCGGCACGCGTCAGTGCCCCGACCGCCCGGTGCGCCAACGGCAGCAAGGTGCCGTCCTCGGCGAGCATCCCGGTGGCCCGCGCGGCCTCGATGATGTCGCTGACCTCGTCGAAGTCCTTGTCCAGCAAGGCCGACAGCAGGTCCAGCCGCTGAGCCGCGCCGGCCTCGGCGGCCAGCAGGAACTTCTGCAGGTCCGCGTCCAGCCAGTCGAGCTCCGAGCGGAACGCGGACAGCACCTCGGCCGAGACCTCGGACACCGCCCCGAGCCGTTCCACGAACGCCGGTACGCCACCGGTCTGCGCGAAGACGAAGTCCACCACGGGTTTGGGTGCGTGCAGGAACTCGCGGACCTGCTCACGCGAGAACGGCGCCAGCGGCACGACCACCGCGCCACGGGTCAGCTCGGCCAGTGCCGAACGCCGCGGCCACGGCCGGTAGGCCAGCACCAGCAACGGTTCCGCGGCCAGCGCGCGCAGGGAGGCGTCGTCCAGCAGGTGCGCGTCGTCGACCACGCGCACCGCGGAGTTGGTGATCTCCTCCAGCACGGCTGTCTTGCCGTGACCACCGGGCGCCGCGACGACAACGCGCAGGCGGGTGCCCTCGGCGGCGTCGTTGATCCGGTCGAGAACACCTCGCACGGAAGTGTCCAGCACCAACCTGGCTCGCGTGGGCACGCTCAACGGCCATCCTCATCGAGTTTGTCGGACTTGTCGGATCGGGAGCCGGACCGGCGGCCGACGGGGTTCAGCGCGTTCGCCACGCGCTTCACCCGGCGCGGCGGCAGCTCCAGCGGGGACACGTCCACCGGCGGACGCGGCGGCGGCGCGGTGAACTCGTCGTCGTCCGGACTGGTGATCTCGCCGACCGGGAACCGCAGCGACGCCTCGCGGGTGTGGACCAGCACGGACGTGTCGAACGGCTCCGGCTCGGCTTCGGGACCGAGGACGACCAGTCGCGCGGCCACGGCGGCGCCCTTCGCGACCGAGAGCTCCGGTGCGGCCTCGGCCAGCACGCGGCAGTCGACCGCGGACGACAGCGCGTCGCCGATCATCGGCATCCGGCAGCCACCGCCGACGAGCAGCACCGCATCGGGCCGAACAGCGCCCAGCGCGCGCATGAAGGTGCTCACCAGGTGATCGACGGAAGGCCGGATCTCCTCGGCGAACTCGTCGCGGGTGATCTCGACGCCGCTGATTACGACCGACGGTCCGAACGTCCGCTTGGCCGCCTCGCACTCGGCGACCGACACGACACCGTCCTTGCCGAGCCGGCTGCGGACCAGTGCGGCCAGCAGGTCGTCGAAGTCGGCGCCGGTGTGGTGGTCGACGCCCTCGACGTGGTTGACCAGCTCGAACGTGCGGCCCTGCGTGCGCCGCACCACCGAGGCGGAGAACGCGTGGCTGCCGAGCGAGAACACGGCCAACGACGAGTCCGGCACCACGCGCGAGCGCACGGCGTGGTTCTCCGCGGCCGCGAGCGGTTCCGGCACGAGCGTCACGTCGTGCACCCCGACCGCACGCAGCGCGCCGTAGAGCTGCCCGCGCCGATAGGGGCCCCACCCGGCCGGGTGACTGACGGCCACGTGACGAGGCTGTTCACCCTCCCGGGCGACCACCTCACCGATGACCCACATGATCAGCAACGCGGTGAGCTCCTCGGCCGGACAGGTCTCCGGACCCAGCGAGAACGGCACCGCGTCACCGACTCTGCGGGCGAAACCGGTGGCCGTCCAGCCGACGGCGCCGAGCTCGCCCACCGAGAACGTCCCGGCGTCCGTGAGCTGCAGAAACGACGGCACGACCAGGGCGACCTCGGCCTCCCTGGCACCGTCGAGGCGGCACACGGCAGCAGTCGTGCGGGTGGTCCCGACATCGACTCCGAGTACGTACGCCAAGTCTCTTCCCTCACCTGTTCGCAGGAGCGACCAGTACCTACACGGGTGAACGAGAGGCACTCAAGCAGTGCCCCTAATCCCCTAGGGGGTCAACGAGCGTCACCCGTTCAGGGAACGGGGATCTACTGGGAGTGATCCCCGATGTTGGGGAGGGACCCGCTCTCATAGTTTTTCGGCACACACCGATTGATACGTGCTTCAACAGGAGAGTCCCTCAGATGATCGAGTCGACCAGCACGCTCCACGACTTCGTGCTCAACCTCCTCAGCGACCCGGCCCTCAAGGCCGCGTTCGCCCACGACGCCCAGGGCACGCTGGAGCAGGCCGGCCTGGCCGACATCACCGCCGTGGACGTGCAGGAGGTCATCCCGCTGGTCCTCGACCTGGTTCCCGCCGTCGACGGTCTGCCCACCGTCGAGGGTCTCGACCTGGCGCTCCCGACGGACTCGCTGCTCGCCCAGGGCCCGCTCGGCGCCATCAGCCAGCTGCAGGCGGTCACGTCTCAGCTGACCTCGTCGGGCGTGAACCTCAGCGACCTGCACACCTCGACCGCCAGCGTGCTCGCGGTCGACGAGCACGGCCTCAACCTGGCCGCGGCCAACAAGACCCTCGGCGCGCTCACCTCGTCCAGCGTGGGCCTCGGCGGCGACTTCTCCGCCGTCAACGACGTGACCTCCGTCCTCGACCACACGGCGTCCCCGGTCACCGGTGCCGCCCTCGACGTGGCCGACACCGCGACCTCCACGGTCGACGGCACGCTGGCGACCGCCGGCCACGCCGTTCCCGGTGCCGACGGCCTCCTCGGCCACCTCGGCGGCGTGACCGGCCTGGCCCACGACTCGCTGGGCGTGCTCGGTGGCGCGGACGCCGGCCTCGGCTCCCTCAACGTCTCCGGCCTGAACCACATCACCGACGGCCACGTCGGCGTGCAGTCCATCGACACCGTCAACCAGGTCACGCACACCGCGACCGGCACCGTCGACACCGTCACCGGCGTGACCCACACCGCGACCGGCCTGGTCGACCACACCGCCGGCGTCGGCAACGTGGTCAACACCGTCACCGACGTCGCGCACCACGCGCCGGTGGTCGGCGACCTCGACCTGCACGGCCTGCTCGGCTGAGCCACCCTCCCCATCGCGGACCGGCCCTGTCTCACGTGGACAGGGCCGGTTCGGCGTCTACCAGGCAAAACCGGCATCGCGGTCCACGCGGTGAGCAACGTCACCGCCGCCGCGAACAGCCCCGTCTTCCCCGAACGGAACCGGTCTTGCGTTCGAGACTTTCACCCAAGGGGGTGAACACGGCACTATGAGTCAGGTGATGGCACCGCCCTGGCTCGACGTGCTCGACGACACGATCGACGCCTGCGTCACGCACCGGAGGCCCGACCTCGAGGCCCGGCTGCGCGAAAAGCGGGCTCAGCAGCTCGACCCCAAGTTGCGCGTTCTCGTCGTAGGCGAGTCCAAGCAGGGCAAGAGCCAGCTGGTCAACGCTCTGCTCAACGCCCCCGTCTGCGCGGTGGGCGACGACATCACGACCACCGTGCCCACGTTCGTGCAGCACGCCGAGACCCCGTCGGCCGCGCTGGTCCGCAACGCCTCCGCGCGCGGGTCGATCTTCCACACGCCGACCGAGCGCATCGCGGTCCCGATCGAGCAGGTGACCAAGCAGGTCTCCACCGCCCACTCGCAGCACGTCGTGCGCGCCGAGATCGGCATCCCGCGCGCGTTGCTCGACAACGGGCTGGTCCTGATCGACACCCCCGGAGTGGGTGACACCCGATCAGCGCACACCGCCAGCACGTTCGCGACGCTGATGCAGGCCGACGCCGTACTGCTGGTCTCCGACGCCACCGGTGAGCTCACCGCCGCGGAGATGGCGCTGCTCAAGAAGGTCATGGAGGCCTGCCCGAACGTCACCGTGGTCGTCACCAAGATCGACCTGGTGCCGGCCTGGCGCAGCGTCGTGGAGCGCAACAAGGCCCTGCTCGCCCGCGCCGGCATTCCGGCCAAGCTCATCCCGGTGTCGTCGGCGCTGCGGCTGCGGGCGGCGAAGACCGGCGACCAGCGGCTCAACACCGAGTCCGGTTTCCCCGAGCTGCTGGCCTGCGTGCAACGCGACATCGTGGCGAGCGCCGACCTGCTGGCCCGCCGTGCCGTCGCCGTCGTCGCCTCCAGCGCGATCTCCCAGCTCGTCACGCCGTTGCGGGAAGAGCTGACGGCCCACGACTCGTCGCACACGGCGGCCACGATCTCGACGCTGCAGGAAGCTCAGCGACGCGTCGACGAGCTGCGGCGCCGGTCCGCCCGTTGGCAGAACGTGCTCAACGACGAGATGGCCGACCTGATCTCCGACGTCGAGTACGACCTGCGCGACCGCACCCGCAAGATCCTGCGCGAGGTCGACAAGACCTACGACGAGGCCGATCCCGCGATCGGCTGGGACAAGTTCGAGCAGTGGCTGGAGGACAACCTCAACGAGGCCGCCACCACGAACTTCGCCTGGCTGATGGAACGCGCGGAGTGGGTGGCCGCGAAGGTCGCCAAGAACTTCCCCGTCTACCGCGAGGACCTGATCCCCGGTTCGGTGCTGCCGGACGACCTGCTGGAGCCGGTCGGCAAGCTGGACAAGCCGAAGATCGAGCCGTTCTCCGTGCCGCAGAAGCTCTTCACCGGTCTGCGCGGCTCGTACGGCGGCGTGCTGATGTTCGGCCTGGTCACCTCGCTGGCCGGGCTGCCGCTGATCAACGTGGTCTCGCTCGGCGCCGGTGCCCTGTTCGGCGGAAAGTCCATTTTGGACGAAAGTGACCAGAGGCTGAAGCGCCGCCAGGCCGCCGCGAAGGCCGCCGCGCAACGGCACGTGGACGACTTCTTCATCAAGTTCTCCAAGGACGTCCGCGACGCCGGCCGGCACATCCAGCGCTCGCTGCGCAACCACTTCAGCACCCTCGCCGAGGAGCTGCAGGAGACGTTGCTGGAGTCGGCCCGCAGCGCCAAGCGCGCGGTGCAGGACGACCAGACCGAGCGCGAACGCCGGTTGCGGGAGGGCCGCAAGGAGCTGGACAAGCTGATCACGCTCTACAAGCGGGTGCAGGCACTCGGAGGCCCGGCGATGGAGCTCACCGCGTGACCCTGGACCGCGTCGTCTGGTCGATGCTGCAGGAGGCGCTGGCCGTCTACCGCGACAGCCCGCGCGCCACCGGCTGGTTGCGCTCCCACGTCGAGCGCTACACCGAACCGGTCCGCATCGCCGTCGCCGGGCGTTCCCGCATCGGCAAGTCCACTGTGGTCAGTGCGCTGATCGGCGACGAGTTCGCACCGTTGAGCTCCTTCGTCTGGTACCGCAGCGGCACTGAACCGAGGGCGCACGTGTTCTCCGGTCCCGGCCGCCCGCACGAGGTCGCGGTGAGCAGGCGGGGCGGCAGGCACCACGTCGAGATCGGCCAGTTCGACCGCGCCGACCGCGTCGTCGTCGAGTGGCCCGCACGGACGTTGCGGGACGTCGTGCTGATCGACACTCCGTCCGAGGCCACGCCGGAGCAGGTGCTGGGCGAGGCGGACGCGTTGCTCTACCTGATGCGGCACGTGCAGGACGACGACCTGAAGTTCCTGCAGGCGGCCAACGACCACCCGATCGCCAGGGTCTCCAACGTGCACACGGTCGCGGTGCTCGCCCGCGCCGACGAGATCGGCGCGGGGCGGATCGACGCGTTGTCGTCGGCCAAGCAGATCGCCCGCCGCTACCGCCGTGACGTGGCCGTGCAACCGTTGTGCCAGAACGTGGTCTCGGTCGCCGGGCTGCTGGCCGTGGCCGCGAAGACGTTGCGCGAGGACGAGTTCGCGGCGCTTCGCGTGCTGGCTTCGCTCGGCCGCGAGGAGCTCGAGGACCACCTGCTGTCGGCGGACCGGTTCGTCGGCGAGCAGTTCCCGGTGCCGATGGAACCGGCCGTGCGGCAGGCCTTGCTCGAACGGTTCGGCATCTTCGGCGTCCGGCTGATCACCGCGCTGATCCGCCAGGGCTTCGACACGCAGGTCAAGCTCACCGGCCAGCTCGTGCAGCGCAGCGGCCTGGGCGAGCTGCGCGACTCGATCGCGATCCACTTCACCGAGCGCCGCGAGATCCTCAAGGCGCGGTCGGCGTTGCTGGCGCTGGACGTGCTGTTCCGGATGGAGCCGCGGCAGAACGCCCGCAAGCTGATGGCCGACCTGGAACGGGTCGTCGCCTCCGCGCACGACTTCCGCGAGCTGCGGCTCGTGGCGGCGTTGCAGGCCGGGCGCACGAAACTGCCGGCCGAGCTGCAGGCCGAGGCGTTGCGGCTGGCCGGCGCCGAGGGCACCACCCCGTTGGCGCGCCTGGGTTTCGACTACGAGGCCGATGTGCGCGAGCAGCGGGAGGCGTTGCTCGACGCGCTGGTGCGGTGGCAGGCGCAGGCCGCCGACGTGCACGCACCGAACGACCACCGCCGGGCCGCGCAGGTCGTCGTGCGCACCTGTGAGGGGCTCCTTCCGCAGCTGCGCTGAGGCACCATGGATCACATGGAACTCGTGCGTTGGGCAGACGAGCACTTCGAGCACCTGCTGCGCTGGGCGACCGATCCCCGGATGACGAGGTACGTCGGCAACGGGAAGCCCTGGACCCCGGAGTACGTGGCCGAACGACACGAACAGGCGTTGCGGCACTGGGAAGAACACGGCTTCGGTCTGCACGCGGTCGTGGAGGACGGCGTGGTCGTCGGGATCGGCCAGCTGGTCGCCCGCCGCCCGGACGAGATGGAGATCGGCTACTGGGTCGACGCCGACCACTGGGGCCGCGGACTGGCCAGCCGGATCGCCGCGGAGCTGCGGGACAAGGCCCTCGCCGTCAAACCCCGCGTGTTCGCGGGGCATCAGGCCGAGAACGTCGCGTCCGGACGCGTGCTGGAGAAGGCCGGGTTCAGGTACGCCACGAGCAAGTACGCGTTCGGCAGGCTCCAGCACGGCTACACGTTGGGAGAGGGCATGACCGACCAGGGCGTGCTGCGCTACAGCGCGTTCACGAAGGACCCGGCGGGCGGCAACCCGGCCGGTGTCGTGCTCGACGCGACCGGCCTGTCCGACGACGAGATGCTCGCCATCGCCGCGAAGGTCGGCTACTCCGAGACGGCGTTCGTGCTGCCGCGGGACGGGCGCGCGTTCGACGTCCGGTACTTCAGCCCCGAGGCCGAGGTGCCGTTCTGCGGCCACGCGACCATCGCCACGTCGGTCGCCCTGGCGGAACGGATCGGGGACGGGCCGCTGACGTTCCACACGCCGGCCGGGGAGATCAACGTGGAGACCACCGCCGGCACCGCGAGCCTGACGAGCGTGCCGACCAGCACGTCCGAGGCGGACCCGGAACTCGTCGGCAAGGCGCTGGAAGCGTTGGGGTACGAGGAGATCGGTGAAGGTCCGGTGCACGTCGGCTTCGGCGGCGCCCGGCACCTGCTGATCCCGCTGAAGTCCCGCGAACAGCTCGCGCACCTCGACTACGACTTCAACGCGTTGCGCGACCTGATGCTGGCGCACGACCTGACGACCGTGCACCTGTTCTGGCGCGAGTCCGCCGACCTCGTGCACGCCCGCGACCCGTTCCCGGTCGGCGGCGTGGTGGAGGACGCCGCGACGGGCGCTGCCGCCGCCGCGTTCGGCGGCTACCTGCGCGACCTCGAAGGACCGCAACGGTTCGTCATCAGCCAGGGCGAGGACATGGGCAGGCCGTCCCGGCTGGAGGTCGACGCCACGCGCGAGGACCGCCGGGTGACCGTCACGGGCGCGGCGGTCGTCATCCCTTGACGGGGTTCGACGCTGCTGCCGCGGAGCGCAGGGTGCGCGGCAGCAGCGTCGAACCGAAGGGGTGCGCACCCTCCCGCGCCGGACCTCTGGCGCTGCCGCAAGCGCCGGGCCGGATGACTGACATCACTATGGCCCGATCGAAGGGTGGCGGCGCATTCAGAACGGGGATACAAGGTCTTTATGCCCGAGCTGGAGCTCCGCCACCTCCGCGCGGTTCGCACCATCGCCGAGGAAGGCAGCGTGACCAGGGCCGCGACGCGGCTCGGACTGACCCAACCCGCGCTCAGCGCCCAGCTGCGCACCGTCGAGAGACTGGTCGGCGGCCAGCTGTTCGACCGGTCGCGCAACGGCTGCGAGCCCACGGACCTGGGCAGACGGGTGCTGGGCACGGCACGGCTCGTGCTCGACGAGATGGCTCAGCTGATCAGCACCACGAAGGAGACGAACCGGCGCGGACCGTTGTTCCTGGGCTGCATCCCGATCCTGTACTTCGCGAAGATCGTGGAGAACCTGCGGCAGCTCAACGCCGATGTGCGCGCGGAAGTGCGGCCGTCGTCGTCGGAGATCGTGGACATGCTCGAAGCGGGCCAGGTGCACGTGGCGTTGTTCGAGTTCTTCGACGGCATGCACGCGCGCGACCTCGCCGGCATCGAGCTCCGCAAGCTCGTGACCGAACCGGCGTTCGTCGCGCTGTCGGAGACCGACCCGCTGGCCGACCAGGAGGAGATCGACCTGGCCCAGCTCGCCGACCGCGACTGGGTGACCCCGCCCAAGCAGCACATCGGCAGCCGCACGCAGCTGTTCCAGGCCTGCGCGGAC
This sequence comes from Lentzea sp. NPDC004782, assembly GCF_040609115.1. Taxonomy (NCBI): domain Bacteria; kingdom Bacillati; phylum Actinomycetota; class Actinomycetes; order Pseudonocardiales; family Pseudonocardiaceae; genus Lentzea; species Lentzea sp. NPDC004782. The sequence goes on along the minus strand of NZ_JBEXJN010000041.1, from coordinate 32,362 downwards.
GCCGGGTTCGTGCCGCGGCTGACCCACCACACCGGCGAGGCGAGCATGGCCCGCGGGCTGGTGGCGGGCGGTTGCGTGTCGTTCGCCGCGGCGCCGTCCCGCACCGGGGAGGGCATCGTGATCAGGCGGCTGCGCGGGATGCCGCTGATGACGGACATCTTCGTGGCGACGCGGCGGGACTCGCCGGTGGCGGGGCGGGCGCACGAGGTGTTCGCGTGCGCCGCCGACGCCTACCGGTCGGTGCTCGACCGCAACCCGGAGTACCGCAAGTGGTGGGACGCGCACCCCGAGGCGCATCCCGAGTTCAACTAGATCGAGCACCCGGCACGCGCGGGGACGCTACGACCACGCCGGAGACTCGCCGGAGTGTCGACAGGTAGACATCGGGTCAGTCACTCGAATGCGCAGTGAATGATCTCACTAACCCCCTAGGAAATCCTGCTAGACATCGGATGGGTCACGATTAGGGGGCGCAATCTGGCCCCTCGCCCTGGCACAATGGACCAATGGCCCAACCGTTTACCGACGAAAGCCATCCGGCGGAGCCCTATCCGGGCACACGTCCAGACCACTGTTTCGTTCACGTCGACGAAACGGGCTGGCCAGTGCGACCGGACCTCAGGATGGAGTCGGGCTGGCGGGTTGAGCCGGAGAACATCGATCTAGACCAATGGCTGGCGAACCGCGGCGAACCGCCGCTGGCGGCCCGAATGCCGGTGCTCGGCTACGGTTCGAACGCCAACCCCAGCAAGGTCACCTGGCTCCGCGAGGAGCTCGGACTCGAAGGCCCCGCGGTCGTGCTGCGCGCACGGTGCGAGGGCCTTTCTGCGGTCTGGGCCGCGGGCATGCGCGCGCGTGACGGCCAACGCCCCGCGACCCTCGCGGCGGCACCCGGCCACGTCGAGGAGCACTCCGTCTGGTTCGCCACGCCCGAGCAGCTGCGCGTCCTGGACCGCTGCGAGGGCCGCGGACTGCGCTATCGCCTCGTACGCCTGCACACGGGCCGTGTGGTGCTCTACAACGGCGGTGTCGTCGACAGCGTGCTCGCCTACACCGCGGGTTCCAAGAAGCGGATGCCCATCCTCGTCAACGGCCGTATGGTCCGGTGCGAGGACGTCTCGCAGCGACACGCCCTCGTGCTGGGCGGGAGGCCTGCCTTGACCGACGGACTGGACGTGACCGAGGTGCACGGCGACCCGTCGGCCGACGACTGGCCCGAGCTGCTGTTCGTCTACGGCACGCTCCAGCCGGGCGCAAGCGCTTGGCACCTGATGGAGCCGCACGTCGTGGAGTCCGAGGAGACCCACCTGCCCGGTACGTTGTTCGACACCGGCCTGGGCTACCCCGCACTGCGTCCCGGCGTCGGCCTGGGCGTGCCCGGTTTCGTGCTGCGGCTGCGGTCGCCCGAGGAGGCACTGCCGCTGCTCGACGAGTACGAGGGCGACGACTACCGGCGCGTGCGCGTGGTGCTGCCGGACGGCCGGATCGCCTGGACGTACCTGTGGACCGCGGCGGTGAAGGGCATGTCGGTGCTGCCCAACGGGTGGGGCGTCAACCAGGTCAGGTGAACTTCCATGCCGGGCACGGGACTCACGAGAGGCTGACGGCGTGCGGAAGCTGACCTTTGCCATGAACGTGTCCCTGGACGGTTACATCGCCGGGCCCGGCGGCGAACTCAGTCGGAGCGCGCCGAGCGACGAGCTGTTCCAGTGGTGGTCCGACCGGGTGGCGGCGACGAGCCTGGCGCTGTACGGGCGCAAGCTGTGGGAAGCGATGAGCTCTCACTGGCCGACTGCCGCCGAGCAGCCCGGCGTGACACCGGCACACGTCGAGTACGCCCACCGCTGGCAGGCCATGCCGAAGGTGGTGTTCTCCTCCACGATCGGCACGGTCGGCTGGAACGCCCGCCTGGTCACCGGCGACGCGGTCACGGAGATCACCCGGCTCAGGGCCGAGGACGGCGAGCCCATGGACATCGGCGGCGCCACCCTCGCCGGGGCGGCGACGAGGGCCGGGCTGATCGACGAGTACGTGCTGGTCACCGCGCCGGTCCTGGTGGGCGGCGGCACGCCGTTCTTCACGACCCTGGACGACCGGGTGAACCTGAACCTGGTGGAGACCAGGAAGTTTCCCGACGGCGTGATCCTGACGAGGTACGAGACCAGGCGCTGAGTGCCCGGCAACCCATCTCCAGCCCATCGAGTGAATTACCGGCACGTTGTGTGGCCGAGTTGATATTTGGGCACATCCTTCGGTGGTAGGAGGTGCACCCATGACTCGACGGTTGACGATCGCTTGCGGCCTGCTGGTGCTGGCTTCCGCGACGGCCTGCGGCGGCAGAACCTCGGACACCGGCACCCAGACGATGCCGACGTCGACCCCGCCGTCGTCGACCTCCAGTTCCACCGCCGCCCCCGCCAACTCCGGGGCCGCCGCTCCGGCCGTGAAGCGCTGCGACTCGTCCACGCTGAAGGGCCAGGTCGAACCCACCGACGCCGGCGCGGGCAACCGGTACGGCAAGTTCGTCGTCACGAACGCCGGCACCGTGCCGTGCACGTTGAACGGTTACAGCGGTTTCCAGCTGGAGAACGCGTCCGGCGCGGTGCCGACGAAGCTGGAGCGCAAGGCCGATCCGGGTCCCGCCGCACTGACGCTGGCGCCGGGCGGCAAGGCCTCCGCGAACCTGCACTGGGGCGTAGTGCCGTCGGGCAACGAGCCCGTCGACGGACCGTGCCAGCCCGAGCCGTCGAAGGCCGCGGCCATCCCACCGGACGAGACGGTGCCGCTGACCGTGCCGTGGACGTTCGGACCTGTGTGTTCCGGTGGCCGGATCGAGATCAGCGCGTTCTACGCTTCCTAGATGGACGCACCCGGATGGCTCGCCGTGCTGACCCACGGCGAGCGCATCGCCTTTGCCTTGCACACCACGGGAGTTCCGACCGTGGTGACCGAGGACGTGGCGTCGGCGGTGCGGGACGCCCGGCTGCCGGTCGTCCTCATCGGACACTTCACCGGCGCGCCCGCCGCGGTGCGGTACGCCCAGACGCGGGCGGGCATCGCGGCGCTCGTGCTGGTGTCGCCGGTGCTCGGCATGTGGGACGGCGCGTCCGACGAGCTGGCCGAGCTGATGGACGAGGTCAACTTCGGCCCGGCGCTCGGCGACCTGCCGACGTTGTGGCTGCACGGTGCGGACGACGAGATCGTGCCGATCTCGGACACGCGGGCGGGAACGGACCGGATCCGCGGGTCGGCGTTCGAGGAGCAGATCGTCGAGGGGCTGCTGACCGACGGGGAGGCCGTCACGCGGGTGCTGGCGTTCGTGCGGAAGGTCGTCTGACACCATTTCGGGCGTGGACGACCTCGTGCTGCTGATCACCGTGGTGGTCGAGGCGGCGGACGAGCAACAGGCGCGTGCCGCGTGCGACGCGCTCATCAGCCGTACCGGGGCACAGGTCGTGGACGCCCGCGACTGCTCGGACGAGGAGCCGGGGTGCTGGGCGGTCGTGATCACCGAGCCGAGTGCGGAGAAGGCCACCCACAACGTGTCGGCGGCGCTGGCGCGGGCGGTTCGCACGTTCGTGCGCGGGCTGGGCGACGGGTTTCCGACGCCACGGGTGGCGTGCGAGCCGCCGACGGCCTGGACCGTGCTGGACGACCCCGAGTTGATCAGCGGACTCGTGCCGGGTGCCGAGCGCGTCCTGGTCGAGGCGTGGGCCGGAGATGACCCGTTCGGTGCAGGCACTCCGCGTGACAACTCACCCGCGAGGCCGTCTTGATTCACCCGGCCGGTCGGCAGGTGTCCACAACGGGGTGTAGGCGGCTTTGTGAGGGTCGCTACACGTGTGGTCAAGGGGCCAGGGCCGCGCCTAACTGATCATTAAATCAAGGCCCGTTCGAGTGGATTCAGGCATCCACCCAGTTAGCCGATCTTCGCTCTCAACTGTGAAAATCACGCCACAATCTCTACTGAGGGTGGTTGTACGACCGCTCTGTTCCGGGAGGGTTCGGGAGCCGACATGGCCAGCATCGAAGAGGTCCGTGCCGCAATTGCCCAGGCGATCGACAAGGCGAGCCAAAGCCAGTCGGCCCTCCAACAGGCGGCTGAGCTCGCCGAGGACGCGCAGCAACTGCTGACATCGGTCACACAGGGCTCCGTGCAGGCGGACGTCGAGACGACGAACGCCCAGTTCGCCCAGGTCGTGTCCGGTGTGAGCGAGCTGCAGAACTACCTCGGCGCGGGCATTTCCGGGGCCGAGGGCATCAACAGCAGGCTTTGATGGCATCCATCGCCGAGGTTCGTGCCGCGCTCGAGCAGGCGAGCGAGATCCTGCGTGAGTCGTACCGCAGTGTGCGTTCCGCGCAGGAGGGCCTCGACGAGGCCGTCGCGATCCTCGCCGAGTCGAGCGAGAACCACCACGAGTCGCTGCTTCCACCGGAGTTCGTGCGTGCCAAGGAAAGATTCCCCGATCAGTTGGAGCTGATGGTGGGAACCCTTGAGCGCATCCAACGACTCACCGTGGAGCTGTGATGAGCAGGCGGGACGATCGTCGACGGAGGATCGAGGAAGCCTTCGCGGAGTTCCAGCGCGCCGTTTCGGCCGCGCTGGGCTCCGTGGCGCGCGAGCACCGGGCGCTCGCCACCGAGCACGCGAAGGACATGTTCGAGTTCACGGTGCGCGGCATGGGCATCGACAGAGCGATCCGCGACGCCGCGCTCGCGAACGTGACCCCGTTCCTGGTGGTCGACGAGAAGCGCGAGCAGAACCCGCGGCAGGCGCCGCTCTCGATGGCCCAGTTCGCGGAGCGGCTCGCCCAGATCAAGCACGACTGGCAGCAGTCGTACCACCAGTGGACGTCCTCGGGTCCGGACCAGCTGACCGCGCTGGTGAAGTCGGTCGCCGCCGGACCCGCGTCGTGGCCGCACGAGTCGTGGCTCGGCACGCCGGGCACGCACGACGGCAGCGAGGGCGTGCCGGAGCTGTGGCGGATCGGCACGGGCGTGGTGACGTCCGCGCCGGAGGCCCAGCCGTTCCCGGTGGCGGTGCCGCTGCTGGACCAGGCGCACCTGCACATCTCGTCCACTCCGGACAGTCGCCAGCTCGCGGACACGCTGGTGGAGAACCTGTTGCTGCGGGTGCTGTCGCACTTCCAGCCGGGTCTGGTGCACGTGCACGTGTGGGACGTCGGGCAGCTGACGGGGTCGTTGCCGGGGCTGTACCCGTTGACCCGCGCCAACCTGCTGACCGTGCACGACCCGGCGCGGTTGCACGAGCTGCTGAACGAGCTGTCCGAGCACATCCGCCAGGTGCACACCAAGGTTCTGGTGGACGGGCATCTGAGCGTGCGTTCTGTCAGCGGTGAGGGCAGGCGCACCGAGCCGTGGCGGATCGCCGTGCTGTTCGGCAACCGCAAGGCGTTGAAGGAAGAGCACCAGCAGCAGCTGCAACGCGTGGCGCGCAACGGGTTGGCGTGCGGGGTGCAGCTGTTCATCGTCGACATCCCGATCACGATCAACTCGCCGGTCGAGACGGTGGCGTTGCGCGGCGACGGCACGGCGTTCTGCACGATGACCGGCAAGCAGGTGACGGTGACGCTGGACCCCGCTCTGCCGCGCACGCTCGTGCCGCGTGCGTGTGCCGCCATCGCGGAGAAGCGCGAGGAACGCCGGACGCGCATGAGCACGTTCGGCGACCTGCTGCCCGAGCGGCTGTGGACCGAGACCTCGGCGGCTGGAGTCGTTGCGCCCGTTGGGTTCGACGACGGTGAGCCGGTCTGCGTGCACCTGGGCGACACCTCGCCGCACGCGCTGGTCGGCGGCCCGTCCGGTTCCGGCAAGACGAACTTCCTGTACGCGATGCTCGGCTCGTTGTGCGCGCGGTACTCGCCGGACGAGCTGGAGCTGTACCTGCTGGACTTCAAGGAAGGCGTGTCGTTCGCGCAGTTCGCGCCGGGCCGCAAGGACCCGTCGTGGCTGCCGCACGCGCGACTGGTCGGCGTGAACGTCAACACCGACCGCGAGTTCGGTGTCGCGCTGCTGAAGTTCCTGGCCGACGAGATGCGCCGGCGTGCGGACGCGGCCAAGCAGCACGAGGTCACCAAGCTCGAACACCTGCGCGCGGAGGACCCGAACGGCCGGTGGCCGCGGATCGTCGCCGTGATCGACGAGTTCCAGTACCTCTTCGGCGAACGCGACCAGGTCACCGCCGCCGCGACCCAGCTGCTGGAGGACGTGGCCAGGCGCGGTCGCTCGCAGGGCATCCACCTGGTGCTGTCGTCGCAGGACGTCTCGGGCATCGAGGGGTTCTGGGGCAAGTCGGCGATCTTCGAGCAGTTCACCGTCCGCATCGCACTGCCCAAGGCCCGCCGGGTGCTCGCCGAGCCGCAGAACGACGCCGCCGTCGAACTGCCGCGCTGGCACGCGGTGATCAACCACGAGTCGGGTGTGAAGCCGGGCAACGAGATCTGCCGGGTGCCGGACTCGACGTCCAAGGGCACGATGGACTTCCTGCAGAACGAGCTGTGGCGCCGCAGTCCCGGCGAGGCCCCCGGTCTCTTCGACGGAAGCAAAGTGCCCTTTCTCGACGCGCTGCCGGACTTCCTCGAACTGCGGCCGGGCGACGCTTCGCCTACCGTGCTGCTGGGACAGGTGATCGACGTCGCGGGCAGCGCGGCACGGGTGCGGTTCGCCCGCACGCCGGGCCGCAACATCGCGGTCATCGGCTCCGTGGTCCAGGACGCGGCCGCCGTGCTCGGCGGAGCGGCCGCGTCACTGGGCAGGCAGCACGAGCCGCACGAGGCCGCGTTCACGCTGGCGTGCCTGGTCGACGAGGCCATGCCCTCCGTGCTGCACCTGGCGAAACGCCTGAGTGCGGACGGCCACGACGCCTCGGTGATCGGCATCGACGGCATCCGCGAGCTGCTGGACCGCACCGCGGCCCGGTTGCAGTCGATCAACACCGGCACGTCCGACACGCCGCCGTCACCGCACTACCTGGTGCTCTACGGCGTCGACGCGGCGCACACGCTGCTGGAGCAGAAGGATCCGGCGACGCGCGCGTCCGGTGTGGACAGCCTGCGCACGGTTCTCAAGCACGGCCCGGAGAACCGCACGCACGTGCTGGGCTGGTGGCGCGGTGTCACGAGGCTCAAGGCGAGCCTCCCGCCGGGTGTGTACGACGACATCGGCGCCTGGGTGGCGTTCGACGTCCAGGGCAAGGAGCTGCTGTCGCTCGGACCTGAACAGGTCATGGCCTGGTCGCCGCGACCGCGCCGCGGCCTGTTCTTCGACCGGTTCGAGCACTCGCGACCGCAGGTGATCATCCCGTTCGACACAGGAGAAGCCTGATGAACCCGATGATGACGACCAGGTTCGAGTCGGTCCCGTCGCAGCGTCAGAGCGAGGAGGTGATCGAGGTGCCGGCGTTGCCAGAGAACGTTTCTGCCGTTGAGCGCTACAAGGAGATCATCGCCATCGCCACGGACGCCGCGGCCCGCCAGCGCAAGCTGGACGAGGTGCGGTGCGCCGAGCTCGCCGAGCGGATCGCCGCCACCCAGCAGGAGATCGCCGAGGTCCGCGACCGCGAGAGGGTCGTCCGCATGGGCGCCGCCCTGCACTGGGAGCAGGCCGTCGAACAGCTGTGGAACGAGCGCTGGCTGCAGATGGTCACGCCGCCGCTGCCCGACGAGTCCGTTCCGCCGCGTCCCCAGAGCGAGTACAACCGGGCGATGGACGTCGCGTACCAGGCGCTGGAGGACTCGCTGGCCAAGCGAACCCTGTTGCGCCGCAAGCAGAAGGACTGAGTGCGCCGCTTACGCACCACCGCCGACGTCCTGGACGCCTCCGCCGACCCGCTGATCAGGTGGGCGGCGCAGGCGCTGTCGGCGGGTGGGGCGGCCTGGGAACACCGAGGCGCCGTGGCCGTTCACGCGCCCGCGTTGACCCGTCGCCGCCGGCTCGTGCTGTCCGGCCCGGTGGAAGGAGTCGCGTCTCTGCTGGCCGCGCACGGCCGCGGCGTGGAGCTGCGGCCGCTGTTGGACCGGCCGCTGGCCCACGAGGTCGCCGCCCTCATGCCCACACCGTGGGTGGAGGACAAGCCGTTCGGCTGGATGGACCGCTCGGGCAGCCTGGACCTCCCGGACGACGCGGAGTGGCTGTCCACGACGGACGGCGTCACGCCGCTGCTGCGCGCGGCCTTACCTGAATCGTGGGCCTGGCCAGGCGAGACAGGCGTCCGCCGGTGGGCGGGCGTGCACGTCGGCGACACCCTGGTCGCCACCGCGGCCGAAGCCTGGTCGTCCGCCGATGTCGGTTTCATGATGGGCGTGGCCGTCCATCCGTCTCACGTGGGCAAGGGCCTGGGCCGGCGCGTCTGCCAGTTCGTCACGTCGTCGCTGCTCACCCTCTACGGCACGTGCGCGCTCTTCGTGGAGAACTACAACGCTCCGGCCATCGCCCTTTACCGCAAGCTCGGCTTCGCGTACCGGGACATCACCACCCTTCTTCCTGCGGTCTAGCTCACAACCCGGAACACTCCTCCACGGACGGCTGTTGAACCGGATAATTGATCCGCAAATCTTGGATGGAGATGGTTCGACCATGACCAGCACCGCGCTCGAAGTCCGGCTCGCCGCCCGCCCCAACGGCTGGCCGACGGAAGACACCTTCGAGATCGCCGAGGTCGACATCCCCACCCCCGGCGAGGGCCAGATCCTCGTCCGCAACGTGTTCATGAGCGTCGACCCGTACATGCGCGGCCGGATGAACGACGTGAAGTCCTACGTCCCGCCGTTCCAGGTGGGCCAGCCGCTCGACGGCGGCGCGGTCGGCGAGATCGTCGCGGTCGGCGAGGGCGTCTCCGGCCTGGCCGTCGGCGACAGCGTCCTGCACGGCCTGGGCTGGCGCGAGTACGCCGTCGTCGCCGCCACCCACGCGGTGAAGGTCGACCCGTCCATCGCTCCCCTCTCCGCCTACCTCGGCGTCCTGGGCATGCCTGGTCTCACCGCCTACGCGGGCCTGCTGGCCACCGCCGAGTTCAAGGAGGGCGACGTCGTCTTCGTCTCGGGCGCGGCCGGTGCCGTGGGCCAGCTCGTGGGCCAGATCGCCCGCCTGAAGGGCGCCTCGCGCGTCATCGGCTCCGCCGGCTCCCCCGAGAAGGTCAAGTACCTGGTCGAGGAGCTCGGTTTCGACGCCGCCTTCAACTACAAGGACGGCCCCGTCGCCGAGCAGCTCGCCGCGGCGGCCCCCGACGGCATCGACGTCTACTTCGACAACGTGGGTGGCGAGCACCTCGAAGCCGCCATCTCGTCCCTGAACGTCCACGGCCGGGTCGCGATCTGCGGCGCCATCGCCCAGTACAACGACACCGAGCCGCCCGCCGCCCCGCGCAACCTGGTCCAGGTCATCGCCAAGCGCCTGACCCTGCGCGGCCTGCTGGTCGGCGACCACAAGGACCTGCAGCAGCAGTTCGTGACCGAGGTCGGCGCCTGGATCGCCTCCGGTCAGCTGAAGTACTCGGAGACCGTGATCGAGGGCGGCGCGCGCCAGGCCCCGTCCGCGTTCCTGGGCATGCTGCGCGGCGACAACACCGGCAAGATGCTCGTGCGCTTCTGAGCTGCGCAACGCGGGGGCCTTTCGTTACCCATGAGGTAACGAAAGGCCCCCGCGTTTCCGTCAGAGCAGCTTGCCGGGGTTCAGGATGCCGGTGGGGTCCAGCTGGGCCTTCACGGCTCGCAGGACGTCGAGGCCGATCGAGCCGATCTCGCGTTCCAGCCAGGGCTGGTGATCGCGACCCACCGCGTGGTGGTGGGTGATCGTGCCGAGCCGTGAGATGGCATCCGACGCGGCGACCTTGGCTCGTTGCCACTGGCCCACCGGATCCGCGAGATCTCGTGGAACGAGCACGGTGAAGTACAGCGAGGCCCCCGTCTCGTAGGCGTGCGAGATGTGGCACATGATCACCGGGTCGCCCAGTTCCCCGGCCAGTGCCGACCGCACCGCGTCCCGCAGCTCGGACACGCGTGACCAGTGCGTGGCGGTTTCCAGCGTCTCGACGCACACCCCGGCGTCCAACAGCGCGTCCCGCTGCCGCGGTCCGTTGAACCGTCCGTGCACCCAGGCAGCCCCCATGGCCCGACCGAGCCGGACGACCTTCTTGCCGCTCAACGCGCTCATGGTGGCCGACCGGGACCGGCACTCCCACCCGAGGATCACCAGGCACGGCCGCTTGATCCCCCGCAGCCGCAGGTACTTCTTCACCGTCGCGGCCCTGGGTCCCGCCAGCTCCAGCGCCACCTCGGTTTCGTCCACATCGGACAGCCGGGTGACGTCGGCCGGCACCCCGTCCTGGGCCAGGGTCCGCACGAGGTCGACCCCGGCTTCCCAGCCGTCCACGACGAACCCCTCGTACCGGGGCGCGTACGGCTTGGGCCGCACCCGCACGGACACCTCGGTGATCACCCCGAAGAGCCCTTCGCTGCCCAGCACCAGCTGCTTGAGGTCAGGGCCGGCGGCCGAGGCCGGCGCGGTCCCGACCACCCACTCCCCCACCGGCGTGGCCATCCTGACCGACTCCACCATGTCCTCGAACCGGCCATAACCGGAGGAGGCCTGGCCGGCGGACCGCGTGGCCGCGAACCCACCGATGGTGGCCCGTTCGAACGACTGCGGCACGTGCCCGAGCGTGAAACCGTGCTCCCCCAGCAACCGTTCGGCCTCCGGCCCGGTCACCCCGGCCTGCAGCACGGCGACCCTGGACACCGGATCGACGGAGACCAGCGAACCGAGGCCTGCCAGGTCCAGCGCCACGACGGCGGACTTGGTGCCGCGCAAGGCTTCCACGCCACCCACCACGGACGTGCCGCCGCCGTACGGGACCACGGCGACGTCGTGCTCGACACAGACCTTCAGGACCTCGACGACCTCGTCCGGCGAAGCGGGCTGCACGACGGCGTCGGGAACAGCCGGGGTGCCGTGGCCTCGATGACGCAGCAGGTCCAGGTACGAGAGCCCACCGGCGCGGGCGAGCCGGTCCTGCGCGTCGGCGGACACCGTGCAGACGGCTTCCAGCGCGGTGAACGCGTCCGCCGACAGCGCCGACTCCGGTGCTGTCAGCGGAACCTCGGTGAACGGCTCGCCCAGGCCGACGCGCTGACTCAGCCAGGCCAGCGCATGCGGTGGCAACGGCGTGGTTTCGGAGGTCCATCGGGCCCTGGTCACTGCTACAGTGTTACACATGACGTCTCAACGTCACACCCACGACGCGCTGCTCGACGCGACCCGTGAGTGTGTTCTCGAGGTGGGGGTGCGTCGCACCACCCTCACCGACGTGGCAAAACGCGCCGGCGTGAGCCGCATGACCCTGTACCGCCGCTATCCGGACGTCGACCACCTCGTCCGCGCCTTGATGACCAGGGAGTTCGCCGCACTGCTGGAGCAGGTCGAGCGGTCCGCCCGTCGCGGCAACGCCCGCGAGCAGCTGGTCACCAGGGCCGTGGAGGCGATCAAGGCGCTCTCGGGCAACCCCCTCATGCAACGGGTGCTGCAGCTCGACGCGGAACTGATGCTGCCGTACCTCACCGAACGTCTCGGCAGCACGCAGCGGCTGGTGGAGCAGTTCCTAATCGGGCAGATCGAGGCCGGGCACCTCGACGGGTCGATCCGGTTCGGTGACGCCAAGACGCAGGCCCGCGTGGTGCTGCTGACCACGCAGTCGATGGTCCTCTCCACGAAGCCCGCCACGTCCGGGCTCGACTTCACCTCGCTGCTGGACGAGCTGGCCAGGCAGCTGGACGGAGCTCTGCGACCGTGAACACGTCCCTGAACGCCACCCGCCGCTTGAAGGACCTCCAAGCCGCACAGCGGGAAGTGGCCGACGTCCTCGTGATCGGCGGCGGCGTCACGGGCACGGGCGTCGCGCTCGACGCGGCGTCACGCGGCCTGAAGGTCGTGCTGCTGGAGGCGCACGACCTGGCGTTCGGGACGTCCCGCTGGTCCAGCAAGCTCGTCCACGGCGGCCTGCGCTACCTCGCGAAGGGCGACGTGAAGCTCGCCCACGAGAGCGCGGTCGAGCGCGGCATCCTGATGACCAGGACGGCACCGCACCTCACCCGCACGCTGCCGATGCTGTTCCCGTTGCACGCGGGCGCGAACCACTTCGTCATGGCCGGTCTCAAGGCGGGCAACGCGCTGCGCATCAGCGCCGGCACCCCGGCCAGCGTGCTGCCGCGCCCGCGCCGGGTGCCCAAACACGAGGCGCTGGCGCTGGTCCCCGGCCTGAACCCGGAGAACCTCACCGGCGGGCTCCTCAACTACGACGGCCAGCTCGTCGACGACGCCCGCCTGGTCGTGGCACTGGCCAGAACCGCCGCCGGCTACGGTGCCCGCGTCATCACCCGAGCGAAAGTCCTTACGCTGCAAGGCGATGGCGCCGAAGCGCAGGACGCCCTGACCGGCACCACGTTCAGCGTCAGGGCACGTGCGGTGATCAACGCGACGGGCGTCTGGGCCGGCACGCTGGCGCCGGTGCACCTGCGCCCGTCCCGCGGCTCGCACCTGGTCGTGGACGCGGAAACCGTTGGCATCACGGGAACAGCGCTGACGATCCCGGTCCCGGGCGAACGCAACCGCTACGCGCTCCTGCTCCCCCAGGCGAACGGCCGCGTGTACCTGGGCCTCACCGACGAGCCGGTCGACGAGATCCCGGACGTGCCGGCGGTTCCGGAGTCCGATGTGAACTTCCTGCTCAGCACCGCTTCCGGTGTCCTGCAACGGAACCTCACCAGGGCCGACGTCATCGGCAGCTACGCCGGCCTGCGCCCGCTGCTGGAGGCCGAGGGCCAGACCGCGGACCTGTCCCGCCACCACGCCGTCCTCCGGGCCCAGAACGGCGTGATCACGATCGTCGGCGGCAAGCTCACCACCTACCGCAAGATGGCGGCGGACGCGGTCAACGCGACAGGTCTGACGCAGATCCCGTGCCGCACCAAGGACATCCGCCTGGTCGACGACCGGCCGCACCCGACCACGCCGATCGCGCCGGGCGTCACCGAGGCCGACGTCGTCCACGCGATCCGGCACGAGGGCGCGCTGGACGCCGACGACGTCCTCGACCGGCGCACCCGCATCGGCCTGGTGCCGGCGGACCGGGAGAAGGCCGCACCGGAGATCGCGAAGCTGCTGGCCGCGGTGTGACGAGGGGCGTCTGCAAGTACCTCCAACCTTCGTGTCGGTGGTACTTGCAGACGCCCCGAGCGCAAGGACTCAGCTCACTCGCCGATGACCGGCTTCGCGGCCTTGGGCGGGTCGACCAGGGCCTCGCCCTCGATCCGCACCTTCCGCTTGTGCTCGTTGCTGCCGCCGCCCTGCTGATGACCGGCACCGGCACCCATCGGGGCACCGCCCATCATGCCGCCGCCCGCACCACCGGCACCGCCACCGGGACCGCGCGGAGCACCGCCGCCTGGGGCACCGGCAGGACCGTGCCCTGCGGCCCCACCGGTCGCCATGACACCGGCCGCGCCACCGAACTGCGTCGCCTGCGTGCTACCGGCACCACCGCCACCGGCCGGGCCGCCGAGGCCCGCGGGCATGCCGCCGCCACCGCCGCCTCCCACGCCCTTCGGGATGGCACCGCCACCGCCGCCACCACCGCCACCGGCAGCGGACAGGGACGCGCTGTGGTCGGTCGTCGGCCGGTACCAGTCCGCGTGCGTCGTGACCGGCGTGGCACCGATCGACGGAGGCTTGGTGACGCCACCGGCGGTCGTGGTCGTGTCGGTCTCCCAGTGACCGGGCACCCACCGGCCGTGGCCCGGTCCAGCGCCGGTACCCGTGCCCGTGCCGACACCGACACCCGTGCCGGGCGGGACGTAGCCGCCACCGCCACCCGCACCGCCGCCGCCACCGGCACCGCCGTGCTGAGCGGCAGGGGGCGTGTAGACGGGACGGACGGACGGGCCGGCGCCGACACCGGGCCCCTGCCCGTACGGCCCCTGGTACCCGTCGGAGTTGCCGCCGCTGTAGCCGGGGCGGACGTTGCTCAGGCCGTCGCCACCGGTGTTGTGGCCCTGCGTGTAGTCACCGGCGCCGCTGGTGAACGTCCCACCGGCACCGGAGTGCGCCTGGTTCTGCTGGTCGCTGCGGAGGCCGTCGAAACCACCGGCGGTGGGCCGGTTGATGCCACCGCCACCGGCACCGCCGGCACCCTTGTGCGCCATCGAGGAGATCGCGTCGATGACCTGCTCGGCGATCTTCGCGATCGAGGAGACCTGCTTGACCAGGTTCATCAGCTTCTGCACGGAGCCGACGAGCTTCTGCAGGAAGTCGGCCAGCTTCTTCGCGTACTTGACCGCGGTCGTGACGATGTCCGCGATCGCGCCCGCGATGGCCGCGCCGAACGTCAGGAACGACGCCGCGAGCCACTGGATGATCTTCATGACCATGTCGGACACGGCCTGGGAGATCATGTCCATGATCATCTTGCGGACGGTGCCGACGAGCTGGCCCGCGCCCTCCACCGCGCCGGCGATGCCGTCGACGGCCTTGGACAACGTCTCCAGGCCGCCCGCGTGCTTCTTGGCCGCGGCGCGGTAGCCGTCGGCCGCCCTGCCCTGCCACTCGCGGGTCTGCGTGACGCAGATCTTCTCGTACTCCTGGGCGATGCCGTGCACCTGCTCGCCCGCCGAACGGAACGACTGCGCCATCTTCGAGATGGACTCGGGGCTGCCGAGCAGGACGTCGAACGGCTCGCGCAGGAAGTCGACGTGCTGGATCGCCCAGCTGAAGCCGGCGGAGAGGAAGCCGCTCAACGGGTTCGAGGCCATGCCGACGATGTCCATCGCCGTGTTCGCGATGCCGAGGCCCGCGTTGACCCAGTCCCCCCGCTCGATGGAGGAGTAGGTGTTGGAGATGTTGCTGATCAGCTGCTGAGGGTCGGTGCCCTTGGCCTGCGACGCGGGGGCGGTCATCCCCGGCCTCCCTTGAAGCCGAACATGTTGTCGAGGTCGACCTGCTCGTACTGCTCGATGGTCTCCTTGAGCCCGATGCCCATGTCCATCAGCGAGTTGGCGGCCTTGCCGAGGCCGTCCTGCGACAGTCCGGCCTGCTGGAGGATGTTCTGGGCCAGGAACCCGAGGAAGACGCCGAAGGCCTGGGTGGTGAGCGCACCCGGATCACACGTCTCGGTGGCCTTGCGCATCCGCTCCATGAGCCGGTCCACGTTCGCGGCGTGGGATCTCAGCTCATCGAGATCGATGTTGAAGTGTGCTGACTGCATCGCCTACCCCCTCCTGCACTCAGGCCATGACGTCGGGCGGGTTGGTGAAGTACTCGTCGTCGGGCCGCGTGTCCTTGCGCTCCAACTCCGACTTCGGTTCTTCCTCGTCGGTTCCGTCGCCCGCGTATCCGTTCGGCATCTGCGCCTTCACGAACTCCAGCGCCGGGCTGTCGCCGACGAAGTCCGTCATGATCTGGACGACGCGGCCGGAGGCGTCCCGCTGGGCCTTGGCCGAGGCGGCCAGCACCGCGGAGGCGATCTCGCTGGGGTCCATGCCGCGCGCTTCCGGCTTGATCTGCAGGTCGGTCAACACGCCTGTGGCGTTGACGGTCACCGTGATCAGTCCGTCCGGCGAGCTGGCGCTTCCGCCCACACCGCCGAGCTGGTCGCGGGCCTGCTCTGCCTGCTGTTTCGCCTGCTCGATCTTCGCCCCGTACTGCGCGAGCCACTGATCGGGGTCAATGGGCTGCATGGTCACCCCCGTTGAGTGAATTGGTCGTTCGTTCGATTCGCCGTAGACGCCCGTATCGTTTCACTCGTTCCCTGCCCACCGATACTTTGAGTCCGATTACCGCCATCCGGACCAACGAAGGGGTGCACCGTGCCTGAGGGGGTGCTGGAGATCGACCGGATCTCCAAGCGCTACGGGGAGGTCGTCGCCCTGCGGGACATGTCGTTCGACGTGCGCGCGGGCGAGCTCTTCGGGTTCGTCGGCAGCAACGGCGCCGGGAAGACCACGACCATGCGAATAGCGCTGGGCGTGCTCGCCGCCGACTCCGGCGAGGTGCGGTGGAACGGCAGAGCCGTCGACCTGGACACGCGCCGCCGGATCGGGTACATGCCGGAGGAACGCGGTCTCTACCCGCGCATGAAGGTGCTCGACCAGCTCGTGTACCTGGCCGAGCTGCACGGCATGACCACCAACGACGCCCACACGAGCGCGGAGAACTGGATCGCCCGCCTCGGCCTGCGCGACCGCCGCACGGACGAGGTGCAGCGGTTGAGCCTCGGCAACCAGCAGCGCGTGCAGCTCGCCGCCGCGCTGGTGCACGAGCCGGACGTCCTGGTGCTCGACGAACCGTTCTCCGGCCTGGACCCGGTGGCGGTCGACGTGATGAGCCACGTGCTGCGCGAGAAGGCGTCCTCCGGGGTGCCGGTGGTGTTCTCCAGCCACCAGCTCGACCTGGTGGAACGGCTGTGCGACCGGGTCGGCATCGTGAGCGCCGGTTCGATGGTCGCCAGCGGAACGGTGGATGAACTTCGCTCCGGCGGGGTGCCGCGGCTGGTCGTTGAGTCGCCAACGACCGACTGGACTGTCACGCTGGACGGTGTGCGGGTGATCGAGAAGAACGGGACGCGCTGCGTGCTGGAGCTCGCCGGCGGCGTCGACGACCAGACCGTCCTGCAGGCGGCCCTCGCCGCCGGCCCCGTGCACGAGTTCTCCCGCCAGCGCCCGACGCTGACGGAGCTGTTCCGCAACGTCGTGACCACCGAGGCGAGGAGCGCATGACGTCGGCCCGAACGGTCTCGTTGGTGGCCCGGCGCGAGTTCGTCACGAAGGTGCGCACCAGGTCGTTCCTGATCGGCACCGCGGTGATCATCGCCGTGCTGGCCGGGTACGTGGTGCTGCAGTCGGTGCTGTTCGACGACCAGCAGCGCAGCGTCGTCGGGCTCTCCGGCCAGGCGACCCAGCTCGCCGATCCGTTGCGGGAGAAGGCCAGGTCGTTCGGCGTCGACGTCGAGACGCGGGACGTCACGACGATGGGCAACGCCGAGCAGCAGGTCCGCGACGGGTCGCTGGACGCCCTGGTGACGGGTGCGCCGCCGGCGTTGAAGATGATCGTGAAGGGCTCCGGCGACCAGGTCCTCACGACGGTGCTGAACGACGTGCTGCGCCAGCAGGTCCTGGTCGCGCAGCTCGCCGAGGCCGGCATCTCACCGCAGCAGGTCGCGCAGAACCTCGCGAACGTCAGCGTCGCCGTCACCGCGCTGGAACCCGTTGACCCGCAACGAGGTCAGCGTCTCGCGATCGGGCTGATCGTGGCCGCGCTGCTGTACTACTCGCTGCTCGTCTACGGCACGATGGTCGCCCAGGGCGTGGTGGAGGAGAAGTCCAGCCGGGTCGTGGAGATCCTGCTCGCGACGGTGAGACCGTGGCAGTTGTTGCTGGGCAAGGTGATCGGGCTCGGCGCGGTCGGGTTGCTGCAGCTGCTGGTGATCTCCACGGTCGGCCTGGGGCTGTCGTCCGCGTTCAACGTGGTCGACGTGAGCGCTCTGGGCGGCACGGCGCTGTTGACCGGCGTTCTGTGGTACCTGCTCGGGTTCTTCTTGTACGCCACGGTGTTCGCGGCGGCGGCGTCCCTGGTGTCGCGCCAGGAGGAGCTGCAGTCGGTGCTGACGCCGATCAGCATGACGATCATCGTGGCGTTCGTGGCCGGCATCAACCTGATGATCGGCAGTCCGTCCGGCCCGACCGTGACCGTGCTGTCGCTGCTGCCGCCGTTCGCACCGATCCTGATGCCGGGCCGGATGGCGATGGGCGTGGCCACGACCTGGCAGGTCGTGCTGGCCGTCGTGCTCGCGCTGGCGGCCATCGCGGCGATCACGTGGCTGGGCGGCAAGGTCTACGCGAACGCCGTGCTGCGGACCGGCGCTCGCGTCAAGCTCCGCGAAGCTCTCAAGATCTGATGGCCTGGTAGCGGTCGAGCGCCACCTGGCGTTCGACCGCGTGGTCGACGATCGGCGGCAGGTCGAGGCTGTCCGGCGCGTACTTGCGCACGTACGCGCCGTCCGGGTCGAACTTCCTGGCCTGCGCCAACGGGTTGAACACGCGGAAGTAGGGCGCGGCGTCCGTGCCGCAGCCCGCGACCCACTGCCAGTTGTGCTGGTTCGAGGCGAGGTCGCCGTCGATCAGGTGCTTCATGAAGTGCCGGGCGCCCCACCACCACGGCAGGTGCAGGTCCTTCACGAGGAAACTCGCCACGATCATGCGCACCCGGTTGTGCATGAAGCCTTCCCGCAGCAACTGACGCATCCCGGCGTCGACGATCGGGTAGCCGGT
Source organism: Lentzea sp. NPDC004782 (assembly GCF_040609115.1). Lineage (NCBI taxonomy): Bacteria > Bacillati > Actinomycetota > Actinomycetes > Pseudonocardiales > Pseudonocardiaceae > Lentzea > Lentzea sp. NPDC004782. The sequence goes on along the minus strand of NZ_JBEXJN010000041.1, from coordinate 14,030 downwards.
GCGGCCGTTCTTCCAGGCCTCGAACAGCTCCTGGTCCTCGTCGTGCTTCATCCGGTCGAACCTGCGGTCGTAGTTCTCGCGCGCGGTCTCCGGCCGGTGCCACAGGACGTCGGCGTAGAACTCGCGCCACGCCAGCTCGCTGCGGAACGTGCCGTCGCAGTCCTGCAGCAACGTCCTGGGGTGCAGCACGCCGAACCGCAGGAACGCCGACAGCCGGCTCGTGGCGTCGAGGTCGGGGCGGTCGCGGGTGGTGTCGTAGTCCGGCAGGCGTTCGTCGCGGAACTGCTCCCAGAGCTTCCGCGCGTCCGGGAGTTCCTCTTTCGCAGCAGGGATCTTCGCGCTGCGCCCCGGCCTGATCCAGTCCAGAGTGGACGCTGACGTGTCCGCGGGAGCGCGCCAGCCGTGCTCCAGCCAGGCGTTGCGGAACGGCGTGAACACCTTGAACGGCGTTCCGTCCTGTTTGCGCACCCGGCCGGGCGTGACGGCGTACGGCGAGCCGGAGCGGACGAGTTCGATGTCCCCCAACGCTTCTTCGACGGCCTCGTCGCGGCGCCGCCCGTACGGAGCGCAGTCCGCGGAGATGTGGACGCTCCCGGCACCGATTTCCCGCGCGATCCGCGGAACCGTCTTCACCGGGTCGCCGTGCACGACCATCAGCCGGCCACCGAGCTCGTCGTTCAAAGCGTGCAAACACCGGTGCAGGAAATCGATTCGCGGCTGTCCCGACGGTTTCAGCAACCTGTCGTCGAGAACGAACAATCCGAGCGCGCGAGGCGACCTTTCCGCGGCGGCGAGAATGGCTGGATGATCGGATGTCCGCAAATCCCGGCGGAACCAGACGAGCGATGGGGAACTCACCGCTCGACGCTAAAGCGAACGGGGCGCGCCTGCATGACAGGCGCGCCCCGTGCGGGTGAAGCGGTGTGGCTCAGCGGTTCTCCATCGCGATGAAGTCGCGCTCGGTCGGGCCGGTGTAGATCTGCCGCGGACGGCCGATCTTCGTGGCCGGGTCGTTGATCATCTCGCGCCAGTGCGCGATCCAGCCGGGGAGACGGCCGAGCGCGAACAGCACGGTGAAGAACTTGGTCGGGAAGCCCATCGCCCGGTAGATCAGACCCGTGTAGAAGTCCACGTTCGGGTAGAGCTTGCGGGAGATGAAGTAGTCGTCCGCCAGGGCCGTCTCCTCCAGCTGCTTCGCGATGTCGAGCAGCTGGTCGTCGGCGCCGAGCTTGCCGAGGATCTCGTCGGCCGTCTTCTTGATGATCGCGGCACGCGGGTCGTAGTTCTTGTAGACCCGGTGGCCGAAGCCCATCAGGCGGACGCCGTCCTCCTTGTTCTTGACCTTGTTGACGAACGACGCCACGTCGCCGCCGTCGGCCTTGATCTTCTCGAGCATCTCCAGCACCGCGCTGTTCGCACCGCCGTGCAGCGGGCCGAACAGGGCGTTGATGCCCGCGGAGATGGACGCGAAGAGGTTCGCCTCGGACGAGCCGACCAGGCGCACGGTCGACGTGGAGCAGTTCTGCTCGTGGTCGGCGTGCAGGATGAACAGCAGGTCGAGCGCGCGGACCAGGTCCGGGTCGAGGTCGTAGGCCTCGGCCGGGAAGCCGAAGGTCATCCGCAGGAAGTTCTCCACCAGGCCAAGCGAGTTGTCCGGGTAGAGGAACGGCTGGCCGATCGACTTCTTGTAGGCGTAGGCCGCGATCGTCGGCAGCTTCGCGAGCAGGCGGATCGTGGAGATCTCGACCTGGTTGGCGTCGAACGGCGACAGCGAGTCCTGGTAGAAGGTCGACAGGGCCGACACCGCGGAGGACAGCACCGGCATCGGGTGCGCGTCACGCGGGAAGCCGTCGAAGAAGCGCTTGAGGTCCTCGTGCAGCAGGGTGTGCCTGCTGATCTTCTGCGAGAAGTCGTCAAGCTGGGCCTGGGTGGGCAGCTCGCCGTAGATGAGCAGGTAGCTGACCTCGATGAAGTTCGACCGCTGGGCCAGCTGCTCGATCGGGTACCCGCGGTAACGCAGAATGCCGGCGTCACCGTCGATGTAGGTGATCTCGGAAGAGCAGGAGGCCGTGTTGACGAAACCGGTGTCCAGGGTTACCAGACCGGTCGTCGCCAGCAGTTTGCCGAGATCGATGCCGGAGGCGCCTTCGGTCGCCGGCACCACCTTCATCTCGAGCTCTCCGCCCCCGTGGCGCAGCGCGACGGTCTGGGTGTCGTTCGGCGCAGTCGTCGCGTCGGGCATTCAAGTCCCTCTCAACGCTCGGACGGGGTGGCGGCAGGTCGCACGGCCTGCCGTCGTCTCGGACCACCCCGTTGGGATCTGAGTCTTCTAAGTTCACTCACGCTAGTCGGCGGAAGGCCCGCCTCGCAGCAGCGGTGTGAACCGATTCTGAGAGATGGGACCGGCATCACATCCGTAATGCCAGTTTCTAGCGCGGCTACCTCACGGTAGTCCGTTTCCCGGCTTTATCCACCCAGCGCAGCGGTGAGTTCGCTCGCAAAGGGGGGTTCCGCGCCCGCACGGGAACATGTGATCGCCGCCGCAGCACCCGCGAAGGTCAATGCGTCGGTCCATTCCTCGCTGCCGAGTGCGCGCACCTTCTCGACGCTCAAGGCGTCGTGGTCGTGCAGCCACGCGAGCAGGGCACCCTGCACCGTGTCGCCCGCCCCGATCGTGTCGACCACGTCCACCTTCACCGGCGGCACGTCGACCCGGCCCGTGGCGGTGATCACTGACAGACCTTCGCCACCTCTGGTGAGCACGACCGCGGCCGGCCCCTGTGAAATCCACGTCCTTGCGATCTCGATCACGTCCCGAAGATCGTCACTGCCTTCAGCCAGCCACTGCGCGTCCTCGGCGGACACCTTCAGCAGCCCGACGTCCGGCAGCCACGACCGGAACCGCGCCCGATAAGCGCCCGGATCGTCGATCAGCCCGGCCCGGATGTTGGGGTCGAGCGCGGTGAGCAAGCGCTTGCTCTCGCGCCTCAGGACCTTCTCGTAGACCGAGGCACCGGGCTCCAGCACCAGCGACAGCGTGCCGAACGACACGGCCCGCACGTCGGCGGGCAACGGGCCGGGGTCCTCCACGAGCCGGTCGGCCGTGCCGTCGACGTAGAACGAGTAGCGCGCCGAGCCGTCCTCGGCGAGCCCGACCACGGCGAGCGTGGTGTTCTCCGGTCCGCGCTGGACGAGGTCCGTGCTCACGTTCGACGCGTGCAGCCGCTTGATCAGCTGCTCCCCGAAGTGGTCGCTCGACACCCGCGACAGGAAGCTCGTCGGCACGTCCAGCCGCCCGAGTGCGACGGCGACGTTGTACGGCCCGCCGCCCAGCTTCGGCGCGAGCGGGGCGAGTTCGTCGTCCCCCACCGGCACCATGTCGACAAGTGCCTCACCAGCAACCACGATCACTTCTGGCTCCGTTCTCTCTGAAGCCCATCCAACAACAGTTCGCCGAGTGCGGTGAACGCCTCGGCATCGGAAACACCTGCCCGTTTCGTGAGAACTCCGGTCTGGATGCTCTCGATGAGCAGCCCGGCCATCTCGGCGAAGAGCGTGGCGTGCACCTCGCGGAACACGTGCGTCTGCACACCGTCCTGGATGAACGCCTTGATGCGCTCGGCCGCGGCGCGCGCGTTGCGCTCGTAGGTGGCCCGCGTCGGCGGGAAGTCGGACACGTCCGCGATGAACGCCGCCGAGGCCTTCGACAGCTCCTCCGCCGCCCCGGCGAGGTAGCTGCCGATGCGTTTGCGCACGTCAGCAAGGCCCACGATGCGCTTCTCGATCCGCTCGGCCGCTCCCTTGAAGTACCGCCCGACCACCCGCACGGCCAGCTGCTCCTTGCTGCCGGCGAGCGCGTAGAGCGTCGACTTGGAGCAGTGCAGCCTGCCCGCGATGTCATCCAGCGTGAGATGCCCGAAGCCCTCGGTGAGGAACAACGCCTCCAACCGGGTGAGCAGCTCGGCCTGCCGCTGCGTGAGAGCCCGCGTCATGTGCCGACCTTGCCACATTCACTGGCTGGTGTACTGACGTACGTCCTACAGTACTGCTACCAGTACACACCGGAGGTCGACGATGCCCGCCGAGCGGCTGCTCCCCACCCAAGAGGCCGAAGACCTGATCGCGCTGGTCAGGGAGATCGCGCGGGACGAACTGAAGCCCCACGCCGCGGACGCCGAGGAGAACGAGAAGTTCCCCCGCGAGGCGTTCCGCCTGCTGGGCAGGGCCGGTCTGCTGGGCCTGCCGTACGCCGAGGAGTTCGGTGGCGGCGCGCAGCCCTACGAGGTGTACCTGCAGGCCCTCGAAGAGGTCGCCTCGGCGTGGATGACGGTCGCCGTGGGCCTCTCCGTCCACGTCATGTCGTGCTACGGCCTCGCCACGTTCGGCACCCGCGAGCAGCAGGACCGCTGGCTGCCGGAGATGCTGGAGGGTGAACTGCTCGGCGGTTACGCCCTGTCCGAGGTCCAGGCGGGCTCCGACCCGGCGGCCATGTCGACCCGCGCGGTTCGCCAGGGCTCCGAGTACGTCGTGAACGGCACCAAGGCGTGGATCACCCACGCGGGCGTCGCCGACTTCTACACGCTCATGGCCCGCACGTCCCCGGACGGCGGGCGGGGCATCTCCTGCTTCCTCGCGCCCGGCGAGACCCGCGGCCTCACCGCCGACACCCCCGAGCGCAAGATGGGGCTGACCGGGTCCATCACCGCACAGCTCCAGTTCGACGACGTCCGCTTCGAGGCGGACCGCCTGATCGGCAACGAGGGTGACGGCCTGAAGATCGCACTGTCCGCATTGGACTCCGGCCGGCTCGGCATCGCCGCCTGCGCGGTCGGCCTGGCCCAGGCGGCGCTGGACGAAGCCGTGGCGTACGCCAAGACGCGCACCCAGTTCGGCCGCCCCATCATCGAGTTCCAGGGCCTCGAGTTCCTGCTGGCCGACATGGCGGCCGCCGTCGAGTCGGCCCGCGCCACGTACCTCCACGCGGCCCGCCTGCGCGACCGCGGCCGTCCGTTCCGCCGGCAGGCGTCGATCGCCAAGCTCGTCGCCACCGACGCGGCGATGAAGGTGACGACCGACGCCGTGCAGGTGCTCGGCGGCGCGGGCTACACCCGCGACTTCCCGGTGGAGCGCTACATGCGCGAGGCCAAGGTCCTGCAGATCTTCGAGGGCACCAACCAGATCCAGCGCCTCGTGATCGGCCGCAGCCTGCGCTGACGTCCACGTCGATGAAGGGCGCCTTCATCCACCTGACGTGGATGGGGGCCCCAAAAAACACCCCCACGAGCTGTGTGGGGGGGAAG